>DASPZL010000575.1:0-26298 GCA_035636295.1 Paraburkholderia sp. | reverse complement strand
AAAGCGCAACGTGAAGACGATCGCGTTGTCGGTCGACAGCGCCGAGTCGCACAAGGAATGGATCAAGGACATCAACGAGACGCAAGCCGCCAATGTCGGCTTCCCGATTCTCGCCGACGGCGACCGCAAGGTGGCCGAGTTGTACGACATGATCCACCCGAACGCCAATGAAACGCTCACGGTCCGCTCGCTCTTCGTGATCGATCCGAAGAAGAAGGTGCGTCTCATCATCACCTACCCGGCGAGCACTGGCCGTAACTTCGACGAAGTGCTGCGCGTGATCGACTCGCTGCAACTCACCGACAACCACTCGGTCGCCACGCCCGGCAACTGGAAGCAGGGCGATGACGTGGTGATCGTGCCGTCGTTGAAGGACGAGGAAGTCATCAAGCAGAAATTCCCGAAGGGCTACAAGGCGTTGCGTCCGTACCTGCGTATGACGCCGCAGCCGAATAAGTAAGCGGTTGATGCGCCGCGAAGCGCGCCGTTAGCCGCAACGCGGCGTCGCAACGAAAAAGGCCGGTTCAGAGGTGAACCGGCCTTTTGCTCTTTATCGGCGCGTCAGAGAAGCATCAGAAAACCATCAAAAAAACGCCTGAATCCCCGTTTGCGCGCGCCCAAGAATCAGCGCGTGAATGTCGTGCGTGCCTTCGTAGGTGTTCACCACTTCCAGATTCACCAGATGCCGCGCGACGCCGAACTCGTCCGAGATGCCGTTGCCGCCGAGCATGTCGCGCGCGAGCCGGGCGATGTCCAGCGCCTTGCCGCATGAGTTGCGCTTCATGATCGAGGTGATCTCGACGGCCGCCGTGCCTTCGTCCTTCATGCGGCCGAGGCGCAGCACGCCTTGCAGGCCGAGCGTGATCTCGGTTTGCATGTCGGCAAGCTTCTTCTGGATCAACTGGTTCGCGGCGAGCGGCCGGCCGAACTGCTTGCGATCCAGCACATACTGACGCGCGGTGTGCCAGCATGCTTCGGCCGCGCCGAGCGCGCCCCAGGCGATGCCGTAGCGCGCCGAATTCAGACACGTGAAGGGACCGCGCAAACCGCTGACTTCCGGAAAGCGGTTTTCTTCGGGAACGAACACCTCGTCGAGCACGATCTCGCCGGTGATCGACGCGCGCAAGCCCACCTTGCTATGGATGGTCGGCGCCGACAGCCCCTTCCAGCCCTTCTCGAGAATGAAGCCGCGGATCGCATCCTTGCCGTTTTCCTCGAGCTTCGCCCACACGACGAACACGTCGGCGATCGGCGAATTGGTGATCCACATTTTCGAGCCCGACAGCGAATAGCCGCCGTCGACTTTCTTCGCCCGCGTGACCATGCTGCCCGGATCGGAGCCGTGGTTCGGTTCGGTCAGGCCGAAGCAGCCGATCCATTCGCCGGTGGCGAGCTTCGGCAGGTACTTCTGCTTCTGCGCTTCCGAGCCGAATTCGTGGATCGGCACCATCACCAGCGAAGACTGCACCGACATCATCGACCGGTAGCCGGAATCGACGCGCTCCACTTCACGCGCGATCAGGCCGTACGCGACATAGTTCAAACCGGGGCCGCCGTATTGCTCGGGAATCGTCGGACCGAGCAGGCCGAGTTCGCCCATCTCGCGAAAGATCTCGATGTCGGTCTTCTCATGACGGAACGCTTCGAGCACGCGCGGCTGCAGCTTACCCTGCGCATAGGCCGCGGCGGCGTCGCGCACCATGCGCTCGTCTTCGGTGAGCTGCTGATCCAGCAACAGCGGGTCTTCCCAGTGAAACTGCGCGGCCTCGGCCATGATGTATCTCCTGATTCCTTACCTGATTCAAGTTTGATATTGGCTTGACTTATGTTCCGCTATGCGAAACAATGTTTTGCAAACCACGATCGAGTGTATCACCTGATGACGCCTGCATCCACTCTCTCCGAACCGCTCGACGAGCGCAAATTCGTTGTCGCCCTCGCGCGCGGGCTGGACTTGCTGCGCGCGTTCAAGCCGGGCGAAACGATGCTCGGCAACCGCGATTTCGTCGAACGCACCGGTTTGCCGAAGGCGACGGTCAACCGTCTCGCCTACACGCTGACCGTGCTCGGTTATCTGCGGCTCGACGAAACGCTGGGCAAATATGCGCTCGACGCCGGCGTGCTCTCGCTCGGTTTCGCATTGCTCTCCGGCACCGACACGCTCGAACTGGCGCGCCCGCATATGCGTACCTTCGCGCGCGAGGTGGGCGCGGCGGTGTCGCTCGGTTGCCGCGACGGCCTCGACATGATCTATCTGGAGACGATCCGCAGCGAAACCGCGCTGACGCTCGGGCTCGCATCCGGTTCGAAACTGTCGATGCTGACGAGTTCGATGGGACGCGCGTATCTCGCCGTGCAGCCGGCGGACGTGCGTGCCGCGTTGCTGGCCGAGCTCAGGAAGGCGGCGGGGAAAGCCGGCGCGGCGCTGGTCGCGGAGGCGGAGAAGGAAATCGCCGCGTTCGCCAGGGAACGCTGCTGCTATTCATTCCGCGCATGGCACGACGACGTGAACGCGGTCGCCGTGCCGTTTCGCGAACCGCGCGAAGGGCGCTGGCTGGTGCTGAGTTGCAGCGGGCCGGCATCGTCGATGGGAGAGGAGGTGTTTCGTGAAACCGTCGCGCCGCGGCTAAAGGCGCTCGCGCGGCGTCTGGGCGATACGGGTTGAAGTGCCGATGCGCGCAGCTACAACGCCAATCAAACCGCCCGATCGTGATAATGCGCATTGAACAACGGTCCTTGCACGAAGCGCACGTCGTACTGCTGCAAGGCAACGAACTGCGGCTCATCCATCACGCGATTGAAAATCAGCGGAATCCGCAGCCGGTTCGCGTAACCCACTAGCGGTTTCACCGTCGCATCGCGCAAGGCGACCGCGGCATCCATCTTGAGGAAATCGAGCCGCGCCGTTTCCGACACCGACAGAATCTGCCCCGCGTTGGACAGATTGCCCGCCACCTTGAAGCCGTAGCGCTGATAGCTTTGGGTCAGATAGCCGAGGAAGGTCTTGTGCGCGACCGCCGCGGCCGGCAATTCGATCACCACCCGCGACGGGTTCAAGCCGAACGACACCAGCACGGTCGAAAAATGCCGTCCATGGTCGTACTTCACGCTCTTGAGCAGACGTTCGTGCACGCGCAGAAACAGGAGCCCATGCCGCTGCGCGCCGAAGAAATTGATCGCGTGCAGCGCGCGCGACATGCGGTCGAGCGCGACCAGTTCCTGATCGTCGACGATGCGGTCGAAGGGATCGAAGACCTCGAACGGCGCGGCGTCCAGACGCTGCGTGACCGCCTGAAACCCGAGTTCATCGCCGAAACGGTCGACACCCTCGGGACCCGAGGAGAGCGACTGCGCCAACGCATGCACGCTGATATCGAAGATCGGCTCGTAGGCGCTGGTGAGTTCCTGCCCGTCGAATCGCGCGAGCGCTATGTCGTGATGCACGCCTGTTCCCATCGCCAGATGTTCGCCGAGAAACGGGTGATCGGCGGCGCGGGCAATGAGGTTGGGGATGGTCGGCGGAATCATGTAGGCGAATGAATGGCAATGGACGCGCTGGGCGCTCGGCAACGCGACTCAGTTGCCGCAGTCCATTGATGGTAGCAGTCCGCACCGCGCGCACATGAACAAAATGCTCATAACGTTATCGGCCGAACGCTTGTCGGCACGAGCCGCCGGGACTTATCTGGTTCGCTTTCAGGGTATACGTTAGTTTCACTATACGTAATTCGTTTTACTATACGTAAATTGCAGTGCGGGCTGCGATACGGTGAGCTTTTTCGGCGCTTACCTGACATGCCAACGTTGTCAGCCGCCGCACCCGCACTGCCACCAGACAATCCATTCAAGGATGAGGGGACAACCCAATGAGCGTCAAACCGGCCGCGGCCGCCGCCAATGTGATCGAAGTCGAGCGCGTGCTCGGCGAAACGCATCACCCGGCTTTCCAGTTCATGCTGCTTGCGCTATGCGGTCTGTGCCTTGTGATCGACGGCTTCGACGCCCAGGCGATGGGCTACGTCGCGCCGAGCGTGATCGGAGAATGGCATGTGTCGAAAGCGGCGCTCGGCCCCGTGTTCAGCGCGAGCCTGTTCGGCATGCTGCTGGGCGCGCTGGGCCTGTCGGTGCTGGCCGACCGCATCGGGCGCCGTCCGGTGCTGATTGGCGCGACGTTTTTCTTCGCGCTCTCGATGCTCGCCACGCCGTTCGTCACCACGATCCCCGCGTTGATCGCGCTGCGCTTCATTACCGGCCTCGGGCTCGGCTGCATCATGCCGAATGCGATGGCGCTGGTCGGCGAGTTCTCGACACCGGCGCATCGCGTCAAGCGCATGATGCTGGTGTCGTGCGGCTTCACGCTGGGCGCGGCGCTGGGCGGTTTCATCAGCGCCGCGCTGATTCCGGCTTACGGCTGGCGCGCGGTGTTCTGGGTGGGCGGCGCCGTGCCCTTGCTGCTCGCGTTCGCGATGCTTGCCGCGTTGCCGGAGTCGCTGCAATTCCTCGTTCTCAAAGGACACAGCGAACGCGCACTGCGCTGGCTTGCGAAATTCAACCCGGCGCTGCCGATCGATGCGAACACACGCATCGTCGTGCGTGAAACGGGCAACGGCGGCGCGCCGATCGCCGAACTGTTCCGCGCGGGCCGCGGTCCCGTCACGTTGATCTTGTGGGCGATCAGCTTCATGAACCTGATCGATCTGTATTTCCTGTCGAACTGGCTGCCTACCGTGATGCGCGACGCCGGCTATTCGCCGAGCACGGCCGTGATCGTCGGCACGGTGCTGCAGACGGGCGGCGTGGTCGGCACCTTGCTGCTCGGCTGGTTCATCGAACGCTTCGGTTTTGTGCGCGTGCTGTTCGTGTGCTTCGCGGGCGCGGCGCTGGCAGTCGGCACCATCGGCACGGTGGCGCATGCGCTGCCGTGGCTGTTGATCGTGGTGTTCGCGGGCGGCTTCTGCGTGGTCGGCGGACAACCGGCGGTCAACGCGCTCGCAGGCCACTTTTATCCGACCACGCTGCGCTCGACCGGCATCGGCTGGAGCCTTGGCATCGGGCGCATCGGCTCGGTGATCGGGCCGCTGGTCGGCGGTCAACTGATCGCGCTGAACTGGTCGAACGAATCGCTGTTTCATGCGGCCGCCGTGCCGGTGCTGTGTTCCGCGCTGCTGGTGATCGCGCTGGCCGGCGCGACGCGGCAACGCGGCCGGCCGTCCGAGCCGCGGACCGCCTGAGTTGGAAAGATCGAGCATCAACGGAGAACCTTGCATGGATACCTCAACCCGCACCCCGAATACCGCCAGCTCACGGCTCGAAATCGAGCCCGGCTATCAATCGGGCTTCGCGAACGAATTCGCGACGGAAGCCTTGCCGGGCGCATTGCCCGAAGGCCGCAATTCGCCGCAACGCGCGGCCTATGGTTTGTACGCCGAACAACTGTCGGGCACCGCGTTCACCGCGCCGCGCGGCCACAACCGCCGTTCGTGGCTGTATCGGATTCGTCCGGCGGCCGTGCATCAGCCGTTCACGCCGCAGCCCTCGGAGCGGCTCGTCGCGAACTTCGCCGAAGTGCCGCCCACGCCGCCGAACCAGTTGCGCTGGGACGCCTTGCCGATGCCGACCGAGCCGACTGATTTCATCGACGGCTGGGTGACGATGGCGGGCAACGGCGCGGCCGAATCGATGAGCGGCTGCGCGATTCACCTGTATGCGGCGAACCGCTCGATGAAGGACCGCTTCTTCTACAGCGCCGACGGCGAATTGCTGATCGTGCCGCAGGAAGGGCACCTCTCCATTTCCACCGAAATGGGCCGGCTCGACATCGAGCCGTTCGAAATCGCGGTGATTCCGCGCGGCGTGCGTTTCGCGGTGAGCCTGCCGGACGGCAACGCGCGCGGCTACATCTGCGAGAACTTCGGCGCGCTGTTGCGTCTGCCGGATCTCGGTCCGATCGGCTCGAACGGCCTCGCCAATCCGCGCGACTTCCTCACGCCGCATGCCGCGTATGAAGACCGCGAGGGCGACTTCGAACTCGTCGCCAAGATGAACGGCAACTTGTGGCGCGCGGACATCGGCCATTCGCCGCTCGACGTGGTCGCGTGGCACGGCAATTACGCGCCGTACAAGTACGACTTGCGCCGCTTCAACACGATCGGCTCGATCAGCTTCGACCATCCGGACCCGTCGATTTTTCTGGTGCTGCAATCGCAAAGCGACACGCCGGGCGTCGATACGATCGACTTCGTGATCTTCCCGCCGCGCTGGCTCGCCGCCGAAGATACCTTCCGCCCGCCCTGGTTTCATCGCAACGTGGCGAGCGAATTCATGGGCCTCGTGCACGGCGTGTACGACGCCAAGGCCGAGGGCTTCGTGCCGGGCGGCGCGAGTCTGCATAACTGCATGACGGGTCACGGCCCCGACGCTGATACGTTCGAGAAAGCATCGCACAGCGATACGTCGGCGCCGAAGAAAGTCGGCGACACGATGGCCTTCATGTTCGAAACGCGCATGCTGATCAAGCCGACCCGCTTCGCGCTCGAAACCGCGCAATTGCAGGCGCATTACTACGAGTGCTGGCAAGGCCTCAAGAAACATTTCAACCCGGAGCAACGATGAACGCATTGAGCGATCTTCAGGCGACGCTCGATCCGTCGCGCAGGAGCTGGGTCGAGTCGGCGAACGATTCGAGCCGCGATTTCTCGATCCAGAACCTGCCGTTCGGTATTTTCAGCGACAGGAACAACGACGCGCGCCGCGTGGGCGTGGCGATCGGCGACGAGATTATTGATCTGGCGGCGCTGCAGGCGGCGGGTTTGCTGAACCTGTCGTCGTCGAAGGCTGATGTTTTCGCGCGCGACACACTGAACGATTTCATCGCGCTCGGCCGCGATGCATGGCGCGGCGTGCGGATTCAGTTGAGCGCGCTTTTGACGCGCGATACCGCGACGTTGCGCGATAACGCCGCATTGCGCGCGAAGGCGCTGGTGCGCCAGGCCGACGCGCAATTGCATCTGCCGGTGCGGATTCCGGGCTACACCGACTTCTATTCGTCGAAGGAGCACGCGACGAACGTCGGCTCGATGTTCCGCGATCCGAAGAATGCGCTGCTGCCGAACTGGTCGGAGATGCCGATCGGTTACAACGGACGCGCGTCGTCGGTGGTGGTGAGCGGCACGCCGGTGCGCCGTCCCAACGGCCAGTTGAAGCTACCGGACCAGGAGCGCCCGGTGTTCGGCGCGTGCCGCAAGCTGGATATCGAACTGGAAACGGGTTTCGTGATCGGCGGCGGCAATGCGTTGGGCGAGCCAATCGCGTGTGCGGACGCCGAAGCGCATATCTTCGGCATGGTGCTGCTGAACGACTGGAGCGCGCGCGACATCCAGCAATGGGAATACGTGCCGCTCGGTCCGTTCAACGCGAAGACATTTGCCACGACGATCTCGCCGTGGATCGTGACGTTGGACGCGCTCGAACCGTTTCGTGCCGCGCAGCCGTTGCAGGAACCGCAGCCGCTCGCGTATCTGCGCCACGACGGCGAGCATGCGTTCGACATCACGCTCGAAGTGAAGCTGCGTCCGCAAGAGGCGAAGCAGGCAAGCACGATTTCGCGGACCAACTTCAAGCACATGTACTGGACGATGGCGCAGCAACTCGCGCATCACACGGTATCGGGCTGCAATACGCGCGTGGGCGATCTGATGGGCTCGGGCACCATCAGCGGCCCGACGGAAGATTCGTACGGCTCGCTGCTCGAACTGACGTGGAACGGCAAGAAGCCGCTGGAGCTGAAGGAGGGCGGCACGCGCAGTTTTATCGAGGACGGCGACGAACTGACGCTTGCGGGCTGGTGCCAGGGCGACGGTTATCGCGTGGGCTTCGGCACGTGCGTTGGTGAGATTTTGCCGGCGCGGAAGTAACCCACGGAAGGTGGAGCGGGGAAGCCATCACATCACGGTTCTCCGCTCGCGCATCGGCGCGCCGTTTTTCCAGCCACCACCGCCACGGCCGATGCGCGCCCGGAACCGGCGATGCGATTTCCAGGTCAATCGCGCGTAGGTTCGCGGCCGGCTTACCCGGCGACTGCCATCCGTTGCGCGCGCCGGTCGATCGACACCGACCATAGCGTCAGCGCCAGTGCGCCGATCGAGGTCGCCACGCCGACCCACGGCAAGGTGCTGAGCGGCGCGCCCGCGCCGATCGCCATGCCGCCGAGCCAAGCGCCCGTTGCATTGCCGAGGTTGAACGCACCTTGATTCAAGGTCGAAGCCAGATTCGGCGCATGACTCGCGCGGTCGACGATCAGCATTTGCAGCGGCGGCACGATCGCGAAGGCCAGCACACCCCACGCGAAAATCGTGATCATCGCCGGGATTTCGCTGTGCATCGTGCCGGCGAAGATCGTCAGGATCACGACGATCGCCAGCAGAAACGCCACCAGCGAAGGCATCAGCCGCCAGTCGGCGAGCTTGCCGCCGAGCGTGCTGCCGACCGTCAAGCCGAGGCCGAACAGCAACAGCACCAGCGTGACGGCATGCGGCGTGAAGCCGGTCACGTCCTCGAGAATCGGCGTGATGTACGTGAAGGTGGAGAAGAGGCTGGCCGATGCGAGCACGCTGATGCCGAGCACCATCAGCACTTGCGGGTTCTTCAGCACACTGAATTCGCGCACTAGGCTCGCTTTCTGCATCTCGATCTTCGCCGGCAGGCACACGGCAAGCGCAGCCGCCGCGACGATGCCGATGCCGGTCACCGCCCAGAAGGTCGCGCGCCAGCCCACGGCCTGGCCGAGCGCTGTACCGAGCGGCACACCGAGCACGTTGGCGAGCGTCAGGCCGGTGAACATCAGCGCGATGGCTTGCGCGCGGCGGTTCGGCGCGACGAGACCCGCGGCCACCACCGAACCGATGCCGAAGAACGCGCCATGGCAGAAGGCGGTGACGATGCGCGCGGCCATCAACACCGCGTAGCCCGGCGCGATCGCGCACAGCAGATTGCCGATGATGAACACGCCGATCAGGCTCATCAGCGCTTTCTTGCGCGGCATGTTGGCGACCGCGATTGCGACGATCGGCGCGCCGATCGTGACGCCGAGCGCATAAGCCGACACCAGCATGCCGGCGGCCGGGATCGAGACAGATAGATCGCGCGCGACATCGGGCAGCAGCCCCATGATGACGAATTCGGTGGTACCGATTCCAAAGGCGGCAACGGCAAGAGCGAGCAGGGGCAAAGGCATGGTGATCGAACGAGAATCGGCGCGACGGGAAGCGCCGCGCGGCAGGCGCGCGTTTTCGGGGCGAAAACGCCTGCGCCGTGCAAGGGGTAAACGGTAAGGGATTCTACCTAAGTCAAAACGGCGCTGCTGATCATCGAGGCAGCTGTTGTTTTTTGCTGAAAGCCGCTACAGAGGGTGTTTTTCGGCGTGCCTTGGCCGCGCGTTATCGCGTGCTTCCGTCTGGATCGAGCGCGTTGCCGTGACGGCCGGCGCCTTCCGCAAAACGCGCGGCTCCGGCGACGCCTTCGTCGAATACCGCCTGATAGCCGCCCGCGCCTTCGCGCCGCAGCGCCTCGGCAAAGTCGTCGAGCATGCTGTTTTCCAGTGCGGAGCGGTGGTCGGCCAGCAGCGCCGCCTGCGGGAAGGCCGCCAGTTCGGCGGCCAGACGTTCGGCCGCCGCGCGCGCCTCGCCCTTGGCGACGACGCGATTGGCGAGGCCGAAGTCGAGCGCTTCCTGCGCGTTGACCGCGCGGCCGGTCAGAATGAGGTCCAGCGCCCGCGAGAGTCCGATCAGGCGCGGCAAGCGGATCGTGCCGCCGTCGATCAGCGGAATTCCGACGCGCCGGCAGAACACGCCGAGCACCGCGTCTTCCTCGACGACCCGCAGATCGCACAGTGCAGCCAGCTCCAGGCCGCCCGCCACGGCATGGCCGGCGATCGCCGCGATCACCGGTTTGCTGAAGCTCATGCGCGTCGGGCCCATCGGCCCTGGGCCGCTGCCGTCGGCATGCAGTTCGTTGCGGCGCGTGTCGTCGGTGAGCGCGGTGAGGTCCGCGCCCGCGCAAAACGTGCCGCCCGCGCCGAACAGCACCGCCGCGCGCCATGCCGGCTCCGCTTCGAAGCGGCGAAACGCGGCGGTAAGCGCATCGGCGGTGGGGCGATCGACGGCATTGCGCCGCGCGGGCCGCTCAAGAACGATGGTGGCGACACCCGTGTCCCCGTTGGTTTCGATACGCACGTGTTCATTGAAATTTTGGGTGGCTATCATCGTCGTTTCCGTAGAAGTCAGCGTTGGCCCGTCGCTTCAGGGTTTGTTTCCGACCGCTCATGGAATGTGCGCATGAAGCGTGCTTATGCAGCCCGCTCATGCAGTCTGATTAATACGGTGGCCTGTCATGCTTCTTTCACAATCGGCTCGTAGCGTTAGCGCTCTCTTAACGCGCTGGCGAGTTTTCGCCAGCTTATCGAGCCTGCCTTTGCCTTTGTCCAATTCATCGTCAGCCGCCGCGCCGGCTTGTGCCGAGACGGTCTGGGTCGTGCCGTTGCATGACCATCCATGGTACGACCATGTGCGCCTGAAACGCGTTTTCGTTACGGACGGCACGCGGCATCAAGTCGTCCTCGTCGACGTGCGCAAGCTGCTCGCCTGCGCGGATCGCGACAACACCGATTATGTTCTGAAGCCGGTCGCCGAATGGCACTCGGGCAAGGTGCGCGGCATACGCGAGTTTCTCGATCCCGAGAACCCGCGGATTCCGCAGATGCCGTACGTGACGATCTCGACGCGTCGCGCGCCGGGTTTGCTGGGCTGGCTGGGTCTGGAACGCGAAGGCGTGGTGGCGTTTCGCAACGGCCAGCATCGCGCGCGCTATCTGGCCGATGCGGGTGCGCGCTGGTTTCCGGTAGAAGTGCATGAGCGCGAGGTGGCATTGCTGCGCGAACTCTGCGGCGCCGCGGACGACGCCCGCACGGCGATCCGCCCGACCACGCTGACGAGCGACGGCGGCGCTTAAGTTGGCACCTGTGGCGCTTAAGCAGCTGCGCGCACCGCGTTGCGTGGCGTGCCGGCCTGCCATGCGGCGACGTTGCCGAGCGTGATCTGCGCGATCTCGCTCATCGCCTCGCGCGTGAAGAACGCCTGGTGGGCGGTAACGATCACGTTCGGGAACATCAACAGGCGCGCAAGCACGTCGTCCTGCAGCGGCAGGTTCGAGTGATCCTCGAAAAAGAGGCCGCCTTCTTCCTCGTACACGTCGAGCCCGAGATGGCCGAGCTGGCCGTCCTTCAACGCGCCGATCAGCGCATTGCTTTCGACGAGACCGCCACGGCCCGTGTTGATCAGCATGGCGCCGCGTTTCATCCTGGCGAGCGCGCGGCCGTCGATCAGATGGTAAGTGTCCGGCACCAGCGGACAATGCAGACTGACCACGTCTGACAGGGCGAGCAGCGTGTCGAGCGGCACGTAGCGCGCGCCGAGCGCGAGCAGATCGTCGGCCGGCGTGCCGGGATCGTGCGCGAGCACATGCATGCCGAAGCCCGCCATGATGCGGCCGAACACGCGGCCGATCATGCCGGTGCCGATCACGCCGACGGTCTTGCCGTGCAGATCGAAGCCGAGCAGCCCGTGGAGCGAAAAGTCGCCTTCACGTGTGCGCGCGACGGCGCGCGGCAAGCGCCGGTTAAGCGCCAGAATCAGCCCGACTGCGTGCTCGGCAACCGCGTGCGGCGAATAGGCCGGCACCCGCGCGACCGTCATGCCGAGGCGCTCGGCCGTGGCCAGATCGACGTGATTGAAGCCCGCGGAACGCAGCGCGATCAGGCGCGTGCCGCCGGCATGGAGGCGCTCGAGCACGGCGGCGTCGACGTTGTCGTTGACGAAGGGGCAGACCACCTCATAGCCCTGCGCGAGCACGGCGGTTTCGACGTCGAGATGCGATTCCTGAAAATGCAGTTCATAACCGTGCGTGGCATTGGCTTCGGTGAACGTGTCGCTGTCGTATTGGCGGCTGCTGAACAGAATCATGCGCATGAGTGGCTCCATGGAATGCGCGCCGGCGCTGAATAGGCGGACTAAGGCGAACCAAAGGCGCGGCATGTAAGCGTGGGCAGGCTAGTATAGGCCAGTCAATACCGAACGCAGTGCGCAGCGCCATTGCCATTCGGTCGTTTGATAAAAATCATCTTCTGCGAAGTCAGTGCGTCCGCAATGAAAATAACATTGACAGCGGTGCGGAACTGCAATATTTATTAAATAAGCAGTCTCAAAAAAGCGTTTTCATTAGCGCTGTCATTGGCCATCAGCAGACGATGTCTTTTTCAAGGCGTTAGGCAACTTCGCGAGGAAAGAGTGATGGTCGAGCTAACAGAAAAGTATTCCATTCCCTTTGCTGCGCCGCGGCATATCACTTTTTGGCGGGTATTGCGCCATGCTCTATCATCAATTGTATTTTCACCGAATTGCTATGCCGATTGAGTGCCTTATCGACCATAATGAGCCGGCGCGAATCGATTGAATCTCGCCTGATGCTTTCAATTATTTCGTTAATAAATACGTAAATTCGCGAGCCAACATGATCGGTGAATTGCTGAGGTCCCAACCGGAGATCGCGCTATTCGCAAGCCTCGCAATCGGCTATTTCATCGGTTCGTTTCGCGTCGGGCCAATTCAACTCGGCGGCGTTTGCGGCACGTTGATCGTCGCGTTGTTATTGGGTCAGACGGGCGCGCGGCTGGCCCCGGATCTGAAGAACATCGCGTTTGCGCTGTTCATCTTTGCGCTGGGCTTCACGGGAGGGCCGCAATTCTTCGCCAACATCGGCCGCGGCTGGCGCTACGGTTTGCTGTCGGTCGTGGAGATCGTTTCGGTGCTGGTGCTGATCATGATCGCGGTGGCCGTCATGCGGCTCGACGCCGGCACGGCGGCCGGCCTGCTGGCCGGCGCCGCGACCGAGTCCGCGGTGATCGGCACGGCTTCGGAGGCGATTGCCAAACTCGGCGTTGGCGACACAGAGACGCTGCGTCTGCAAGCCAACATCGTGACCGCGTACAGCGTGAGCTACCTGTTCGGCCTGGTCACCATCGTGCTTTTCACAAGCCAGTTCGCGCCGCTGCTGCTGCGCGTCAATCTGCGCGAGGAAGCCGAGCGCGTGTGGCGCAAGCTCGGCGGCGACGGCGCATTCGGCGAGGGTCAGCAGGCTGCCGCGCCGGCGCTCGTCGGCCGCGCGTTCAAGATCGGAGCGGCGGCCGGCACGACGATCCGGGCGTTCGAGCAGCAGCACGGCTTCAACCTCACGATCGAGCAACTTCGGCGCAACGGCGCGAACGTGCCGGTCGCGCCGCAGCTCACGCTGGCGGCCGGCGACCTGATCCTGGTGAACGGGCGGCGCGAGGCGGTCGTTGCGGCTGCAGCCAGTCTCGGCGACGAAGTGGCCGGCGCAGGCTTCGGCCTGGTCACCGCCGAGAAGCTCGACGTCGTGCTCACGCGCCGTGAGGCGCACGGTCTGACGGTTGCGCAGGTGCGTGAACGGGCCACGCCGGAAGAAGGGCGCGGCGTCTATATCGCGGCCGTCACGCGGCTCGAGACCACGGTGCCTGCGTTGCCCGGCACGGAACTGAATCGCGGCGACGTGCTGACGCTGGTGGGCGCGAAGGCCGACGTCGAACGCGGCGCGCGGCATCTCGGTTACGTGCTCGCCGCCACCCAGAAAACCGACTTCGTCTACCTGGGCCTGGGGGTGCTGGCCGGCATGGCGATCGGCCAGATCGGCGGGCGCATCGGCGGTGTGTCGGTGGCGCTCGGCACGGGTGGCGGCTGTCTGCTGTCGGGCTTGCTGTTCGGCTGGATCCGTTCGCGCTATCCGCTGGTCGGCTCGCTGCCTTCGGCCGCCGCGCAAATCCTCAAGGACTTCGGCCTCGCCACTTTTATTGCCGCGGTCGGTTTGTCGGCGGGACCGGACGCCATCAAGCTCGTGCGCGAATACGGTCTGGCGCTGCCCGTGGCCGGCATTCTGATGGTGCTCGTGCCCGGTCTGCTGTCGCTCTGGATCGGCCGGGTGTTCCTCAGGCTCGATGCACCCATGCTGCTCGGCGCGATTGCCGGCCAGCAATGCAGCACGCCCGCGATCAGCGCACTGGTGGGCGTGACCGGCAATTCGACACCCGTGATCGGCTACACGATCACTTACGCACTCTCGAACATTCTGTTGCCGTTGATGGGGCCGGTGGTGGTCGGCCTCGCCGGGAAGTTCGGCTAGCGGCATGCACGTGCGGTACGAGGACCCCAGCATTTCAAACTATCCAACGAGGGCAAGATGGACTGGCTACATCACATCTTTCAGAAGTCACCCGAGATCGCGCTGTTTTTATCGCTGGCAGCCGGCTACTTCATCGGGCAGATCAATTTCGGCAAATTCCAGCTAGGCGGCGTGGGCGGCTCGTTGCTGGCGGCGGTCATCATCAGTCAGGCGGGCGTGACGATCGACAACGGCGTGAAGTCGGTCATGTTCGCCGTGTTCATCTACGCGGTCGGCTACGACTCCGGGCCGGGCTTCTTCAATTCGCTGAACCGCAAGAGCTTGCGTGAGATCGCAATGGCGGTATTTCTCGCCGTCACGGCGCTGATCACCGTGGTGGTCTGCGCGAAGCTGTTCCATCTGAACAAGGGACTCGCCGCGGGCCTCGCGGGCGGCGCGCTGACGCAGTCGGCGATCATCGGCACGGCGGGCGATGCGATCGCGCGTCTCGGCTTGCCGGCCGACGAAATCAAGTCGCTGCAATCGGACGTGGCGATCGCCTACGCGGTGACCTACGTGTTCGGCTCGCTCGGCGCGATCATCGTCTGCGTGAACATCCTGCCCAAGTTCATGGGGCAGAGTTTGCGCGACGCGTCGATCGAAGCGGAACGCGAACTGTCGGCCGGTGCGCCGTCCATCGCGCCGGGGCAGCTTCTTGCGTTGCCCGAGATGGTCGGCCGCGCGTACAAGATCGATGTCAGTGCCGGGAAAACGGTGAAGGCCGTCGAGACGCAACATCAGGACTTTTTGACGATCGAGCGGATCAAGCGTGATGGCCACGAGCTCGACCCGACGCCCGATCTGGTGTTGAAGCCCGATGACGTGGTGCTGGTGGTCGGCCGCCGCGAGGCCGTGGTCGCGTTCGGCGCAAGCGGCGGCGAGGTTGCCAGCGTCGAGGACATCGGCGTGGTCATGCAAACGCGCGAAGGCGTGTTCACGCGCAAGGGCATGAACCACACCACGATCGCCGCGGCGCGGGAAGTGGTGGACCGCGATATGCGCCACGGCGTCTACATCCAGGCTATCTCGCGCGCCGGTCAGCCGCTGCCGATCCTGCCGGAAACCAAGCTGGAGCACGGCGACGTGATCACGTTCTACGGCTCGCCGAAAGATACCAAGCGGGCCGTGGACGCCGCCGGCTACGAGCTGCCGTACAGCAACAAGACGGACTTCATCTACATGGGCGTCGGTCTCGTGCTCGGCCTGCTGATCGGGCTGATCGTCGTGAACCTGGGCGGTATTCCGCTCACGCTCGGTTCGGGCGGCGGCTGCCTGCTGGCCGGTCTGCTGTTCGGCTGGATGCGCGGCAAGCATCCCATGTACGGCGTGATGCCTTCGGCGGCTTCGCAGTTGCTGAAGGACTTCGGTCTCGCGGCCTTCGTCGCGGTGGTCGGTTTGAACTCGGGCTTGCAGGCCGTGGTGACCGTCAAGCAGAGCGGCATGACGATCTTCCTGCTCGGCGTGTTCGTCACGTTGTTTCCGCTGCTGCTCACCATGCTGTTCGGCCGCTACGTGCTGCGCTACAACAACGCGGCCATTCTGGCCGGCGCGTTGACCGGCTCACGCAGTGCGAACCCGGCGTTCGGCGGCGTGCTCGACAAGGCGGAAAGCGCCGTGCCGACCGTGCCGTTCGCCATCACGTATGCAATCGCGAACGTTGCGTTGACGCTGCTCGGACCGCTCGTTGTCGGGCTCGTCTAGCGCGTCTATCGATCTCTGTTTACGCCGGCGGCAACCGGGCGAGGACTCGCCACGCCGGCGTTTTTCACCTGTTCATTGGAGAACGCATCATGGCAAAAGAGAAGGGCGACAAGAAACACGGCGACATGGCACAAGCCGGCATGGCCGCGCTTAGCCCGTTCGAACTGAAGGACGAACTGATCAAGGCGGCCGGCGGCGGCGCCGTGGAGCGCGCCGCCAACGTATCCATGCTCAACGCCGGCCGCGGCAACCCGAATTTTCTCGCGACGATTCCGCGTCACGGCTTCTGGCAGCTCGGCCTCTTTGCGATGCGCGAATCGGAACGCTCGTTCGCGTACATGCCTGAAGGCGTGGGCGGCTTTCCGCGGCGCGACGGTCTCGAGGAACGCTTCGATCTGTTCCTGCGCGAAAACAAGGGCGTGCCGGGCATCGACTTTCTGCGCGGCGCGGTGTCGTACGTGCGCGATCAGCTCGGATTGTCCGCCGGCGACTTCCTCTATGAAATGTGCGAGGGCATTCTCGCATCGAACTATCCGGTGCCCGACCGGATGCTCAAGCTGTCCGAAGTGATCGTCGGGCAGTATCTGCGCCGCGAGATGATCGGCGCCCATCCGTTCGTCGGCGAGTTCGACGTGTTCGCGGTGGAAGGCGGCACGGCGGCGATGACGTACATCTTCAGCACGATGCGCGAGAATCACCTGATCAAGCCGGGCGACACGATTGCGCTCGGCATGCCGATCTTCACGCCGTACATCGAGATTCCGCGCCTGAACGACTATCGGTTGAACGTCGTGAATCTCGAAGCCGATGTGGAGAACGGCTGGCAGTATTCGAAGAAGGAACTCGACAAGCTGCGCGATCCGAAGGTGAAGGCATTCTTCCTCGTGAACCCGAGCAATCCGCCTTCGGTGCGGATCGACGACGAGAGCCTTCAATACATTGCCGACATCGTCAAGGAACGGCCCGACCTGATCCTGCTGACCGACGACGTATATGGCACATTCGCGGACAACTTCGTGTCGCTCTTCGCGCTCGCGCCGAAGAATACGATTCTCGTGTACTCGTACTCGAAGTATTTCGGCGCGACCGGCTGGCGTCTCGGCACGATCGCGACGCATCGCGACAACGTGCTCGACCGCCTGATCGCCGAATTGCCGAAGGACGAGAAGAAGCAATTGCACGAGCGTTACGAGTCGATCACAACCGAGCCGGACAAGCTCAAGTTCATCGACCGCCTGGTGGCCGACAGCCGCACGGTCGCGTTGAATCACACCGCGGGTTTGTCGACGCCGCAGCAGGTGCAGATGGTGCTGTTCTCGCTCTTTTCGCTGATGGACACGCCGGACGCGTACAAGAACGCGTTGAAGCGCCTGATCCGCAAGCGCAAGCAGGCGCTCTACGAAGAGGTCGGCATTTCGTTCGAGGACGACGATCCGAACCAGGTCGACTACTACACGATTCTCGACATCGAGTTCCTCGGCTCGCGGATGTACGGCCGCGAGTTCGTCGACTGGCTGCTGAAGAACACGGAGCCGTCCGAATTGCTGTTCCGGCTCGCGCGCGAGGCGCGGGTGGTGCTGCTGCCGGGCCGCGGCTTCGGCACGCAGCATCCGTCGGGGCGTGTGTCGCTCGCCAATCTCAACGAGTCGGATTACCGGTTGATCGGGCGCGCGATGCGCAAGCTGATCGAGGAGTATGTCGAGCGTTTCAATGCAGCGACTGGTCAGAAGCTGGACAAGACCAAGGTGAAATGACGCATTGCCTGATGCCGTCGTTCACGCCGCGGTTCGCGGCGTGGCGCGGCAAGACATGGCGCAAAAAACTTGCGCAATCGCGCGGTTCAGTGAATGATCGGGCAGACGGCCTCGTCGGCGGCATTGCTGACGGGGCCGCTTGCTCCTTTGCGTCCTGACATTCACGTACGATCATGCCGACTTCATCCTCCACACCTGTTTCCTCCGCAGTGCCCTGTCCGGTTGTCGAATCGCTCGACGCCATTCTTCCCGAAGAGCCGTTGCTGATGATGGGTGCCGGCCCCGTGCCGATTCCCGCAGCCGTCGCCAAGGCCAATACCGTCGTGATCAATCACCTGGGCGGCACGATGGTCAAGGTGATCGGCCAGGTCAAGACGATGGCGCGCTACGTGTTCCAGACGAAATCGAAATGGGTGCTGGGTGTGGCGGGACCGGGATCGGCCGCGATGGAGATGGCGATCTGCAATCTCGCGTGGGAAGGCACGCGCGTGCTGAGCATCAGGAACGGCTTTTTCAGCGAGCGGATGGCGGAGATGGGCCGCCGCGTCGGCGCGCGGGTGAGCACGCTGGACGTCGACGACCGGTCGGTCGCGAGTCTCGAGCAGATTGCCGAGGCGATTCGCCGCGAGCGTCCCGAGATCGTGACGGTGGTGCAGGGCGAGACGTCGAATACGGTGTGGAACTACCATCTGAAAGACATCGCCGCGCTGGCGAAAGCCGCGGGCGCGCTGGTCATCGTCGATGCGGTGTGCACGTTGAGCACGATGCCGTTGGAGATGGACGCCTGGGGTATCGATGCCGTGATTACGGGCGGGCAGAAGGGCTTGTCGTCGATTCCGGGTGTGTCGCTGATCGCGTTTTCCGATGCGGCCTGGGAGCGGGTGAAGGGACGCACGGCACCGAATGCGCATTGGTGCCTGGATGCATCGCTCGCGGAGAACTTCTGGCATAACGCGGGGTATCACTACACCGCGCCGGTGTCGGGCGTGCTGGCATTACACGAGGCTTTGCGTCTCGTGTGCGCCGAGACTTTGGAAAAGCGTTTCGCGCGGCATTTGAAGTGCTCTTTGGCCTTGCAGGAAGGGGTGACGGCTTTGGGCTTGCAGTTATATACGCCTGCGGCTTGCCGGTTGAATTCGGTGGTGGGGATCGAGGTGCCCGACGGGCTCACTCCAGGGGATGTCTGCGCGCATATCTCGCGGTTGCATCAGGTGGAGATTTCCGGTTCCTTCGGATTGCCGATTGTGCGGATCGGGCAGATGGGGGAGCAGTGCCGGGAGCATAATCTTTTTCGCACCGTGCATGCTCTTGGGAGGACTATGGTTGACCTCGGTGTCAAGGTCGATCTGCCGGCTGGGGTGGCGGCGCTTGAGAGGGGGTTGTCGGAGGGGAAGTAGCGGGTTTTTGCCTGCGGCGGCGCAGGCAAAAAAAGCAACACCGTCAAAGCGCCGCAGGCAAATCAGCCCCCTTGGCATTGCGCAAATAAAGCAAAGCAGAAAGCCCAACAGCCGCAGCCGCGGCAACCGCAGCAAAAAGAAACACCGACCCATACCCAAACTCCCCGGCGATATACCCGGCCAACGGCCCGGTAATCCCCAGCGAGAGATCGAGAAACACGGAATAAGCCGACAAAGCCGCCCCCCGGCTGGCCGGCGGCACAAGCCCAACAGCTTCCACCCCAAGCGCGGGAAACACCAAGGCAAATCCGAATCCGGTCAACGCCGCCCCGGCAAGCGCAATATGCGGCTCAGGCGCCAACCACAGCATCAACAAGCCGACGCATTCAAACGAGAACGAAGCAATCGCGACACGAAACCCACCATAGGTCTTGATCGTGTTGGCGAACAACAATCGCGCGCCGATGAACAGCGTGCCGAAAACCGTCAGCGACAAAGCCGCGTTCGGCCAATTCTTCGCGGCATAAAACAGCGTGATGAAGGTGGCAATCGAGCCAAAGCCGACGGAGCCGAGCGCCAACCCGATACCGTGCGGCAACACCCGCGTGAACACGCTGCGGTACGACATCCGCTCGCCGTGCACGACAGGCACCGGCGCCATCGGCCGGGCCAGATAGAAGCCGAGCGCCGCAAGCGCAATCACCAGAATGCCCAGCGCGGCAAATCCGACCGTGTGCGCAATCGCTACCCCGAGCGGCGCGCCGACCGCGAGCGCGCCATAAGTCGCGATGCCGTTCCACGAAATCACCCGGGCATTGTTGCTCGTGCCCACCCGGCCGATGCCCCACAGAATCGCGCCCGTGCCGCACAGGCTTTCGCCGAATCCGAGTACGAGACGGCTGCACACCAGCAGCCCCAGGCTCAGCACAGGCCAGCGCTCGCACAGCACCGCCAGCAACAACAGAATCCCGCTCGCGCCGCAACCCAGCAAACCGATCGACACCGTGCGCTTCGGCCCCAGCGTATCCGCCGAACGGCCGGCCAGCGGCCGCGAGGCCAGCGTCGCCAGGTATTGCACGCTGATCGCCGCGCCCGCCAGCACGGCGCTGTAACCCAGGTCGTCGTGGACGTAGCCGGGCAGCACCGCCAGCGGAATCCCGATCGTCAGGTAGCAAAGAAAGGTGAAAAAGACGACCGGAATGATCTGCATGGTCGTCGCAAATTCGCTGCGAGGTGTCGCTGAGTCGGTGGACATGGGGAAAACGAGACTTGAAAACGGCGGAAAGGCGTGATTTTCCCATGGAACCGATTCTCTTGCAGGGATTGCTTAATAATTCGTCCGGCCAAATGCGCAAGTCAGACCCATATAGTGATCAGTTTTGGTCGAATAAACGTCTTCTTTCCGGTCTTTGACCTCTGCGCAGTTCGGCTCGTGGCGACCGTAAAGCCGCACAAACATAAAAAGAACGGCAAAACAACCACGCCAACATAAGCCAACCGCTCCTCAAACCTATCTCTTTATCGTTTTGCGGATATGTCCCGCATGCGGCCCTCGCTATGGGTTGTATTTATTGACGGTGATAGTTTTCGAACCATCACCGCGGCACGTTCCCGCGGACCCGGAACATTCGAGAGCAACGAGACATGACTGAGCCGATTCGCTTCTACCACCGCAACGCGATCCGCGAGATCAAGGATGCCCCCGTTACCCGCACGGTCCTGCAGTATCTGCGTGAGGACGCCCATTGCACCGGCACCAAGGAAGGTTGCGCCGAAGGCGACTGCGGCGCGTGCACCGTCGTGATCGGCGAGCGCAACGAGGCGGGCGGGGTCGACTTCAAGGCGGTCAATGCCTGCATCCAGTTCATGCCGACGCTCGACGGCCGTGCGCTCTTCACCGTCGAAGACCTGCGCCAGCCGGACGGCTCGCTGCATCCTGTGCAGCAAGCGCTGGTCGAGTGCCACGGCTCGCAGTGCGGTTTCTGCACGCCGGGCTTCGTCATGTCGATGTGGTCGCTGTACGAAAAGCATGGTCACGAACACAGCTGCGCGAACAAAACGGTGCCGTCGCGTGAAGCGATCGGCAATGCGCTCACCGGCAACCTGTGCCGCTGCACGGGCTATCGTCCGATCGTCGACGCGGCCGTGCGCATGTTCGAAGCGCCCGCGCCGAAAGTGCCGGTCAACGTCGACACGATCGCTAAAACGCTCGCCACGCTCGAGCGCGAGGACACCTTCCACTATCAGCACGCCGGCCAGCAGTTCAATGCGCCGCGCACGGTCGAAGCCCTCGCGAACATCAAGCAAGCCGAGCCGGCCGCGCGCATTCTCGCGGGCAGCACGGACATCGGCCTGTGGGTCACCAAGCAGATGCGCGAACTCGGCAACATCGTCTACGTGGGCCAGATCCGCGAATTGCAGAAGCTCGAAACGAAAGACGACTGGATCGAGATCGGCGCGGGCGTGACCGTCGAGAAGGCCTACTCGGAGATCGCGAAGCAATATCCCGAGCTGACCGAAATGTGGCTGCGCTTTGCGTCGTTGCCGATTCGCAATGCGGGCACGCTCGGCGGCAACATCGCGAATGGTTCGCCGATCGGCGATTCGATGCCTGGCCTGATCGCGCTCGGCGCGCGCGTGATCGTGCGCGGCGGCGAGATCGAACGCGAGATGCCGCTCGAGGATCTGTACCTCGCGTATCAGAAGAAGGACATGGCGGAGCACGAGTTCGTGGTCGGCCTGAAGGTGCCGACGCGCATCGGCGCACGCCAGAACCTGCAATTTCGCACCTACAAACTCTCCAAGCGTTTCGATTCCGACATCTCGGCCGTATGCGCCGCGTTCTCGTTCATCGCCGAGGGCAACGTGATCCGCGAGCCGCGTATCGCGTTCGGCGGCATGGCCGCCACGCCCAAACGCGCGACGCACGCCGAAGCCGTGCTGCGCGACGCCGACTGGCACGAAGCCACCGCGCAGACCGCGATGCTCGCGCTCGGCAACGACTACGCGCCGCTCTCCGATATGCGCGCGACCAGCGACTACCGCCTCGAAGCGGCGAAGAACACGCTGTATCGCTTCTGGCTCGAAACCCGTCCGAACAATCCGCTCCCCAGGAGCGTGCTGGATGTGCGCGCGGTCGTCGCGGCGTGCGCGCCCGCCGGTTCGAACGCCTGAGACGCCACGAGGATACGGAGAACACAACAATGAATCAGCATGCCGAACCGTTCCTGAAAGATCTTCAGGATCAGGAAGACTTCACGCAAGTCCACATCTCGCGTCCGCACGAATCCGCGCATCTGCATGTGAGCGGCCGCGCCACTTACACCGACGACATCCCGACGGTCGCCGGCACGTTGCATGCCGCGCTCGGCCTGTCGTCGAAAGCGCACGCGAAGATCGTGTCGATGTCGTTCGACAAAGTGCGCGCCACGCCGGGCGTGGTCGCGATCTTCACCGCCGACGACATTCCCGGCGCCAACGACGTCGGCCCGATCATCCACGGCGACGATCCGATTCTCGCGGACGGCGTCGTGCAATACGTGGGCCAGCCGATCTTCATCGTGGTCGCGACGTCGCACGAAACCGCGCGCCGCGCGGCGCGCCGCGCGGAGATTGTCTACGAAGAACTGCCCGCGATCCTCACCGCGCGGCAGGCACGCGCTGCAAACCAGCACGTCTTGCCGCCGATGAAACTCGCCCGCGGCGAAGCCGGCACGAAGATCGCCCGCGCCGCGCATCGCGAGGCCGGCGAAATGCTGCTCGGCGGTCAGGAGCAGTTCTATCTGGAAGGCCAGATCTCGTACGCGGTGCCGAAGGACGACGACGGCATGCACGTCTACTGTTCGACGCAGCATCCGACCGAAATGCAGCACCTGGTCGCGCACGCATTGGGCGTGGCGTCGCACAACGTATTGATCGAATGCCGGCGGATGGGCGGCGGCTTCGGCGGCAAGGAATCGCAATCGGGCCTGTTCGCGTGCTGCGCGGCGCTCGCCGCATGGAAGCTGCTGTGCCCCGTGAAACTGCGTCCCGATCGCGACGACGACATGATGGTCACCGGCAAGCGGCACGATTTCCACTACACGTACGAAGTCGGCTACGACGACCACGGCGTGATCGACGGCGTGGCGGTCGACATGACCTCGCGCTGCGGTTTTTCCGCCGACCTCTCCGGTCCGGTGATGACGCGCGCGCTGTGCCACTTCGATAACGCGTACTGGCTCTCGGACGTGACCATCGACGGCTTCTGCGGCAAGACCAACACGCAATCGAACACCGCATTCCGCGGCTTCGGCGGTCCGCAAGGCGCGTTCGCGATCGAATACATCATGGACAACGTCGCGCGTTCGATCGGCGCGGACGCGCTCGACGTGCGCCGCCGCAATCTGTACGGCAAGACCGAGCGCAACCAGACGCCGTACGGCCAGATCGTCGAAGACAACGTGATTCACGAACTGATCGACGAGCTCGAAGCGACCAGCGAATATCGCGCACGGCGCGCCGCGATCAACGACTTCAATGCGAACAACGAAGTGCTGAAAAAGGGGCTCGCGCTCACGCCGGTCAAGTTCGGCATCGCGTTCAACGTGACGCACTTCAACCAGGCCGGCGCGCTCGTGCACATCTACACTGACGGGTCGGTGCTGGTGAATCACGGCGGCACCGAAATGGGCCAGGGCTTGAACACCAAGGTCGCGCAGGTCGTCGCGCATGAGTTGGGCGTCGGCTTTAACCGCATTCGTGTCACGGCGACCGACACCAGCAAGGTCGCCAATACATCGGCCACGGCGGCATCGACCGGTTCCGATCTGAACGGCAAGGCCGCTCAGGACGCGGCGCGCCAGTTGCGCGAACGTCTGTCGGCATTTGCCGCCGAGCGTTTCGGCGCCGGGCAGGTGAACGCATCGGACGTGCGTTTCGTGCACGACCGCGTGATCGTCGGTGATGCGGTGGTGCCGTTCGAGGAAGTGATCGCGAAGGCCTACCTCGCGCGCATCCAGTTGTGGTCGGATGGCTTCTACGCGACGCCGAAGCTCTACTGGGATCAAGCGAAGCTGCAAGGCCGGCCGTTCTACTACTACTCGTACGGCGCGGCCGTGTCGGAAGTGGTGATCGACACGCTGACCGGCGAAATGCGGGTGCTGCGCGCGGACGCGTTGCATGACGTGGGCGCATCGCTGAACCCGGCTCTCGACGTCGGTCAGGTGGAAGGCGCGTTTATTCAGGGCATGGGCTGGCTCACGACCGAGGAACTGTGGTGGAACGCGGGCGGCAAGCTGATGACGCACGCGCCGTCCACTTACAAGATCCCGACCGTGAACGATACGCCGCCGGATTTCCGCGTGCGCCTCTTTAAGAATCGCAATGCCGAGGACAGCATCCATCGTTCGAAGGCGACCGGCGAGCCGCCGCTGCTGCTGCCGTTCTCGGTGTTCTTTGCGATTCGCGACGCGGTGTCGGCGGTGGGCGACCACGAGGTCAATCCGCCGCTGAACGCGCCAGCGACGAGCGAGGAAATCCTCAAGGCAGTCGGCGCGGTGCGTGCGGCGACCGCGGCGGCGCGGCAGTAAACTTGTGAGCGGGAGCGCGGCCATCATGCAGACGTCGAATCCAACCGGAATGATCGCCATGAACGAGTTGTCTTCCGTTCAGATAGGCCGGCGCAGCGCGGTGCAAGCGCCGCGTCCGGCGCCGATGCACATCGTGCTGTTCGGCGCCGGGCACGTCGGCCATGCGCTCGTCGCGCTGCTCGGCAGCTTGCCGTGCGTCGTGCAGTGGGTCGACGAGCGCGACGAACTGTTTCCCGACGAAACGCCCGCCAACGTGCAGATCGAAGCGACCGACACACCCGATGCGATCGTCGACACGGCGCCGCCCGGTGCGTACTTCCTCGTGATGACGCATAACCACGCGCTCGATTTCTCGCTGGCTGCGCGCATCATGCGGCGGCGCGACTTCACCTACTTCGGCATGATCGGTTCGAAGACCAAGCGCGTGAAATTCGAACGGCGTTTGCTCGAGCGCGGCGTGGAGTTTGAGCGGCTCGCGGAGATGACGTGCCCGATCGGCGTGGCCGGCATCGTCGATAAGGCGCCTGCGGCGATCGCGGTGGCGGTGTGCGCGGAGTTGCTGCAGGTTCGGGCACGGCGGGCAGCGGCGCAAGCAGTGACACAGACGCTTTGCGCGAGCGCGTGAGAAGAACATCAGCCCTACGCGGCTGACGTTTCCTTTTTCGCCGGCCGCCTTGCGCGCCGCACCTTCTGCGCCACCAATCCATCGGACACCTGAGACATCAGCGCACGCAGCCAGCCGATGTCGCTCGGCCTGTCCGGTTGCGGATGCCACATCTGATAGCACTTGATGCGCGGAAACGGAATCGGCACCTCGACGACCGCGAGCGGCAGGATGCCCGCATAGTGCGTCGCGAAACGGCGCGTGGTCGTGAAGATCAGATCCGATTGCAAGAGCGTCTGCGGCACGAGGCCGAAGTAGGGCAGCGTGGCGACGATGCGCCGCTCGGCGCGCGCCCGCGCGAAACCCGTGTCGATGGCGCCGCCGCGCGCGCCGCTATACGGCGTCGGCGCGAGATGCGGCGCCGCGAGGTACGCTTCGCGCGTCAACGGCGCGCGGGTCAGAGGATGATCGGCGCGCATCAGGCACACCACCGTGTCGGAGAACAGATCGCTGCGTTCGAAACGCGGGTCGGGCTTGGGCCAGTTGCCGATCACCAGATCGAGTTCGCCGGCCTCGAGCGCGGCCGAGTGATCGAGCATCGGACTCAGCGAATCGATCTCGAGCCGCGCATGCGGCGCCGCCTCGCGAAACTGCGCGATCACGGTCGGCATGAAAAAGTCGTTCAGATAATCCGGCGCGGCCACGCGAAAGGTCCGGCGCGAACGGCCGGGATCGAAGTCGCCGTGTGGCGTCGCGACGAAATCCACTTCGCGCAGCACGCGTTGCGCGGAGGCCAGCAGCGATTCGCCATATTCGGTCGGCACCATGCCCGACTTGCCGCGCACGAGGATCGGGTCGTTCAGCGTCTCGCGCAGTTTGCGCAGCGCGGTGCTGATGGCAGGCTGGGTCTGATTCAGGCGCAGCGCGGTCTGCGTGACGCTGCGCTCGACCAGCAGCGTGCGCAGCACGCGCACGAGCCAGATATCGAG
>DASPZL010000574.1:0-6369 GCA_035636295.1 Paraburkholderia sp. | reverse complement strand
ACCGTTATTGATGTGATTCAGATATTCCACGCCGCCGTCAAGACGGCCATATAAGCTCACACTCGTTTGACCATAGGCGAGCGAGCCGGCCAGCGGACTTGCCATCGCCAGGGCGGCCATTAATTTCGTAGGTAGTCTCATCATCTTTATTGGGTTTTTCTGTCGCAATGTAGGGGCGATGCGGCCCGAGGGTGTGAATGAAAACTACTCGACGTGCCGTATCGCGATTCAATGCTGCGCAGACTGCGGATCAGATGCCGGGCTTGTCCTCGGGAGCCCGGCGCAGGCAGTTCAACGGCATGGGCATTAACCTGTTGCTCATACCGGATAACGCCGGATCAAAGCAGGATTCGCACCGGCTCGCCTGGCGATGTTGTAAAACTACACAGTTAGCCGCCGAACTATAGGTGATACGCGCCTGGCGGCCTATCCGTTTAACACAATAAACTCTTGCGGGCAGCGCACTCGACTTTCACAGCAGTAATGAACGCGGCGCCCCAAAGGGAGCCGCTTTGAGGCGGAACGAAAGCTACCCCGGATAAGATAGTCGCTTAATCGGCCCGAGCCAAATCCAAACTCACCATTCGTTATTAAACTTTTAACCTTCGCCATGAACGCGCCCGAACTGACCGAAGACGAAAACCTTGGCCTTTACCAACGCGCGACGGAAAACGGCGCGGAATGGTGGCGCGTCAGCGTGGCCGACCGGCCGGAAAACTATCGGCTGGAACATGGCGTGGATGACGGCCACGGCGCCGGGGTGGTCGACATGGATCTGGTGGTCGACGCGGAAAACCTGCGCGCGAAGCTGAAGAAATGGCGCCGCGAGGGCTTCGCGATCGATACAGGCGATGCCGCAAGCGAACACAGCGCGGCTGAACGGGCCGCCTTCATGCCGGCATTGCAGCGGGCCTCGGCGGCGAAACGGCGGCAAGCGGAAGGCATGGACGGCGTGGGCGAGACCGTGCGCATCGGCCATATAGAGGTCCCTTGCGGCATCGCCAACCCGCTCGTGCCGCGTCTCAATCCGGCCTATCTGTTCTCGGAGCGCTTTAACGACATCGTCGAGGACATCGTCGAAAACCGGCGCGTGATGCTGATCGGCCACACGGGCGCCGGCAAGACCAGCCTGATCGAACAGGTCGCCGCGCGCTCGCATCACGGCGTATTGCGCTCGAACATGAACGGACAGACCACCGTCGGCGATTTTGTCGGCTTCTGGACGGTCAAGGGCGGCGAGACGCTGTGGGTCGACGGCGTGCTGCCGACGGCGATGCGCGAAGGGCTGTGGCTGATCGTCGATGAAATCGATTTCGCGGAGCCGTCGATTCTCGCCGCGCTTACCGCCGTGCTCGAGCCGCACGGCCGGCTCGTGCTGAAAGAGAAAGGCAACGAGATCGTCGCGCCGCATCCGGCGTTTCGTCTCTTTGCCACGGCGAACGCAGTGGGCGCGATGAGCCAGTTCCGTCATCTGTATCAGGGTGCGAATCTGATGAACGAGGCGTTTCTCGATCGCTGGCGCGTGTACCTGCTCGACTATCTGACGCCCGCCGAGGAAGCCGACGTGCTGATGCGCACCCTCGGCCCGCACATGACGCGCACGCTCGCCACCACCCTCGCCGCGATTGCCGCCGACTGCCGCGCGGCGTTCGCCCGCGAGGATCTGTCGAGCGCGTTCTCGACGCGGCGCCTGCTCGACTGGGCCGAGCTGATGCTGCGCACCGGCGACCCCGAGCGCGCCGCCGCACCAGCGATCTACGCGAAGGTCAGCCCGGAAGACGCCGCGTTGATTCGCGGCATCGTCCGTCATCACATCGCGCCGGCCGCGTGACGGTGAGCGCGATGCACGCGGCGCGCGACACGCGAGGCTTCGCGTTCGAATCCACGCTCAGCAAGGTGGCCCGCGTGCTCACGGGACAATACGGCGTGACGGTCGCGTTCAGTCCGGATGGACCGCGCGTCGAGCCGGGGCGCATCGTGATTCCCGACTATGAGTTGAATGGCGCTATCGAGCGCGACGTGCTGATCGGCTATCTGGATTTGCTGGTGGCGCGCGCCAGGCATGCTTCGCTCGCGCAACTCAATGCGCTGCCGGCCGGCGTCGCCGCGAATCTTGCGCAAGTGATCGACGACCGCCGCGTGTGCGCGCAATTGCTCGACGAATATCCTGGCGCGCGCTGGTTCATCGGCAAATTGCGCGTGCATGCCGCCGAGCGGGCGCGGCAACGCTGGCCGAAGCTGCATTGGCGCGACCGGCTCGTCTGGCTGGTGGAGCGTGCACTGTGGGACGAGAAACCGAGCTTGACCGAAGCGAGCCATTCGCCGATGGCGGCGCTACATGCGTCGCGGGATCTGCTGGACGAGGCACGCGCGAGCCGTTCGACCGCGCGGAGCATCGCGACGGCGCACGCGTTGGCGGCACGCGTGCGGGCTTTGTCGGCGGGAGATGTGAACAGCATGGCGTTCACCGCTGGGCCGGTTGAAGACATCGATACGGAGACGGCCGCCGCATCATCCTCGCCGTTCAACGACGACACCCTGCTCCCCGATCAGAGCAACGCGGCCTCGCCATCGCCGGATCAAAAAAGCGGCGGCGCGCAGGCGGACAATGCGGTGGGCATGGGGCAATCGCCGGCTGATGCGCAACAGCCGTCCGCGCGCCCGGAAGGTGAAGCAGCCGCCGTGTCGGATGCCGCTCGCGCACGCCTGTCGATTCCCCTCGCCACCGAATTCGACGAAATCACCGACCTCACCGGCCACGGCGACAGCGCGGCGTGGCGCGAACTGCGCGCCCAGGCCCGCGCGGACACCGCGCCGCTCAAGGAAAAACTCGACCGCGCGCTGAGCGCCGATGAGCGAACCCGTTGGCGGCGCGAACAGGAGCGCGGCGAGATCGACCGCACGTCGCTGGCCAAGCTCGCCACCTCGCCCGGCTATCGCACGCCGTTTCGCACACAGCGGGCGGCCAAAGGACGCGACGTCGCGGTAAGCTTGCTGATCGATCGCAGCGGTTCGATGGCCGGACGGAAGATCGAACTCGCGCGTCTTTGCGCGACGGCGCTGTGCGATGCGCTCACACAGTTGTCGTTCGATTGCGAAGTGCTCGGCTATTGCTCGCTGGAATCCGCGCCGATGAAGCAGCTGTATCAGCGGCAACTTGCAGCCGGCGCGGATTTGCGGCGCTATAACCGCTTCGTCGAACGGCTCGATCTGAAGGTCTACAAGCGCTTTGGCGCGGCCGACCCGAGCGGCATTGCCCGGATCGATTGCGGCCACGAAAATCCCGACGGCGAGGCGCTCGCCTGGGCGGCGACGCGCCTCGCCGATCATCGAGCCGGGAGGCGCATCCTGATGGTGTTTTCGGACGGCTATCCATCAACCGGCGACGGCGACCCGCAGGTATTGCGCAGCGATTTGCGCGAACGCGTCGCGGCAATCGGCAAGCGCGGCATCGAACTGGTGGGGATCGGCGTGCTGACCGATGCGGTCGAGGACTTCTATCCGCACAACGTGGTGGTGAGCCGCCTTGCCGAATTGCCGTCGACCGTGTTCTCCGTGCTGAGTTCGATGCTGCTCAAGCGCTAGCGCTTCCAGTCAGACAATCAGAACGCATTCAAGGGAATCTTCAGATAGCGCACGCCGTTATCTTCCGGTTCCGGCAACGCGCCCGCGCGGATATTGATCTGGATGGCCGGCAGAATCAGCGTCGGCATGCCGAGCGTGCGATCGCGGGCCGTGCGCATCGCAACGAACTCCTCCACCGTCACGCCGTCGTGTAAATGGATATTGTCGCGGCGCTGGTCGGCAACGGTGGTCTGCCATTGCGGCCCGCGCGATGCCGGCGGGTAGTCGTGGCACATGCACAGCCGCGTCCACGGCGGCAGCGTCAGCAAAGTCCGCACGGAGTCATATAAGGTGCGCGCATCGCCGCCCGGAAAGTCGCAGCGCGCCGAGCCGCCATCCGGCATGAACAACGTGTCGCCCACGAACACCGTATCGCCAATCCGATACGCCATATCCGCCGGCGTATGGCCGGGCACATGCAGCGCCTGCGCGCTCAGTTCGCCGATGCTGAAGGTCTCGCCCGGCGCGAACAGATAATCGAACTGGCGGCCGTCGGTGTGCATGTCGTCGCCGAGATTGAAGGTGCGCTTGAACGCCGCCTGCACGATGCGGATGCCTTCGCCGATTGCGATCTTGCCGCCCAGCGTCTCCTTCAGATAAGGCGCCGCCGAAACGTGATCGGCATGGGCATGCGTTTCCAGCAGCCATTCAACGCGCAGTTCGTGGTCCCGGACGAAAGCGACGACGCGTTCGGCGCCTGCCGCCGAGGTGTGGCCGGATTTCGGATCGTAGTCGAGCACCGGGTCGATCACCGCGCACGCCGAGCCTTCGCTTGCGTAGACGACGTAACTGAAGGTGCCGGTCGTGGCGTCGTAGAAGGCTTCTATCCGGGGTGTCATCGTCCGCTCCTTGTGCCCGCCGCCAAGCCCGGGTCTATTTGACTGGCTGCATCGTCGCGATCGGGATCAGGAATTCGGAGAAGCCCGTCAGCATGATCTGCACGCCGATGCACAGCAGCAGAAACGAAGATACACGCATGGCGACCTTGGTTCCCTCCACACCGAGATACTTCGCGAAAACCACCGCCCTGCTATAGATCAGATAGACCGTGGCGGCCACCACCACCGAGATCACCACGGAAGCGATGCCAGACAGCACGAACTCCGACAGCTTGTGCGTGCGGTTGGCGGTCAGCGCGATGGCGGTGGCGATCGAGCCCGGTCCGGTGGTCAGCGGGATCGTGAACGGGAAGAACGCCTTCGACATGGCATTGTCCGCGTCCACGCGCTTCACGCCCGGCTTGTCCGCGGGTTGCGTGTCGGGCGCATTGAGCATCTGCCAGCCGCCCACCGCGACCGCGAGGCCGCCGCCGATGCGCAGCGCCTCCATTGAAATGCCGAAGAAATGCAGGATCGGCGTGCCGATGAAAAACGCCACCAACAGCACGCACAGCACGTTGATGGCGATTTTCCTCGCGAGCGCGGTGCGCTCCTCCGTGGTCAACGAGGCGGTCCGGTCAAGGAAAACGAAAGCAATGCCGATGGGGTTGATGATGCTGATCAACCCGGTAAAGCCAAACAGAATGTCCGCGATCAGACTTTCGACCATATGCGATCCGTGGCGGGCGGCGGCTCGGGCGGCTCGACTGTCCGCGCACGAAAGACGTCGCGCTAGTTGATGAAACCGGAGCCGCGCGGGCGGCCCGGATGATGCTTGCGTTGCGTGGCGAGATCATAGCGCGGCGCGTGAGACAAAACCGTAAACAAGCGTGGCGATTCCAACGGTGCGGTGACAACGGTGCGACCGAGCGCCGACGTGCGCATTCCGCATGGCGGCGCAACAAAAGGCACGGCCGAAAGGTGCGCTCGCAACTTTCAGAAAGCCTACACTTTTTTGACTTACTTTACGCAACCAAAGCATCGGGCATACAGTCCCCAGCGAAGCCGCACTTTCAACGAGACGTACTTACCGGTTCGAGGAGTTGCCCCCATGTTGCTTCGTGTACTCGCCGCACTGCCGTTCATCGGCATTCTGCTCGGCGTCCCGTTCGTGAACCGAGTCGAGCCGCTGATGCTCGGCATGCCCTTCGTGCTGGCCTGGATCGTCATGTGGGTGGTGCTGAGCTCGATCATCATGGCGATCATCTACCGCATGGACGCGTCCAATCGTCAGATTGCCGTCGACGGTGAGGAGGTCCGCTCATGAGCGCCCTCGTCATCATTACGGCCATCACGGTGTTCGCGCTTTACCTGGGCATGCGCGCGCGGCGCGGCCACGACATGAGCCTCGAACAATGGACCGTGGGCGGCCGCAGCTTCGGCACCGCGTTCGTGTTCCTGCTGATGGCGGGCGAGATCTACACCACCTTCACCTTCCTCGGCGGCAGCGGCTTTGCCTACGGCAAGGGCGCGCCGGTCTACTACATTCTTGCGTACGGCACGCTGGCGTACATCCTCTCGTACTGGATGCTGCCGCCCATCTGGCGTTACGCGAAGAATCACCGGCTCGTTTCGCAGCCGCATTTCTTCTCGCGCAAGTACGAGAGCCCGGCGCTCGGCACGCTCGTCGCGCTGGTCGGCGTGGCCGCGCTGATTCCCTATCTCGTGCTGCAACTCAAGGGCCTCGGCATCATCGTGGCGACGGCCTCGTACGGCGTGATTTCGTCGACTGCGGCCGTGTGGATCGGCGCCGCGGTGGTGACGTCCTACGTGATCGTCTCCGGTGTGCGCGGCTCCGCGTGGAATTCGGTGGTGAAGGATATGCTGATTCTGGCGATCGTGCTGTTCCTCGGCATTTATCTGCCGC
>DASPZL010000573.1:0-17677 GCA_035636295.1 Paraburkholderia sp. | reverse complement strand
CTTCCTTCACACCGGCCGTGAAGTAGGTTTGCAGGCCGAGCAGCTTGAAGCCCGCGCGGATCACGCGGTTCAGGCCCGGCTCTTCCATGCCCATGTCGGCAAGGAACACTTCCATGTCCGCTTCCTCGAGGTCGGCGATTTCCGCTTCGATCGCCGCGCACACGGCCACGACCGGCGCGTTTTCCGACGCCGCGAATTTCGTGACCACGTCGAGATGCGGGTTGTTGTGGAAACCGTCTTCCTTCACGTTAGCCACGTACATGGTCGGCTTGGCGGTGATCAGGCAGAACGGCTTGAGCGTTGCCTTTTCTTCGTCCGAGAGGTCGAGTGCGCGGACCGGCTTCGCCTGGTCGAGCTGCGCGCGGACCTTTTCCAGCACGGCGGCGTTCCTGGCGGCTTCCTTGTCGTTACCCGACCTGGCGGCCTTCGAATAGCGCGTGAGCGCCTTTTCGACGGTCGCGAGGTCGGCCAGCGCCAGTTCGGTGTTGATTACTTCGATATCCGACAGCGGGTCGATCCTGTTCGCGACGTGAATCACGTTCTCGTCTTCGAAGCAGCGCACCACGTGCGTGATCGCGTCGGTTTCGCGGATGTTCGCGAGGAACTGGTTGCCGAGACCCTCGCCCTTGCTCGCACCGGCCACGAGACCGGCGATGTCGACGAATTCCACCACGGCCGGCAGGATGCGCTCCGGCTTGACGATTTCGGCAAGCGCCTTCAGGCGCGCGTCCGGCACTTCGACGATGCCGACGTTCGGTTCGATCGTGCAGAACGGGTAGTTTTCGGCGGCGATGCCCGCCTTGGTCAGCGCATTGAAGAGGGTGGACTTGCCGACGTTAGGCAAGCCGACGATGCCGCATTTGAGGCTCATGGAAATCCTTCAGTGAATCAGTAAATTGCGTGATGCGCTCGACGCTGTGTGCAGGATTCGGAAAGCCTTCGCGTTTGGCGTGGCGGAGGAAACGCAGCGGAGCGGGACAAGACACCAGATCGGGGCGTTGCCTCGGCGATTCTGGGCGAGTTTTGTCACGGAAAGCGCAATTGTAACCCGTCCGGATCGGCTTCTTGATCTGCCTCGGGAAAGCTGCAGAGCCGATCCGTCCCCCGCAACCCCCGCGGCTATAATGCGCGGATGAACGCACACCACCAGACCTTTGATGCCGCCGTGATCGGCGGCGGGCTCGTCGGCAAGACCGCGGCGCTCGCGCTGACGCAAGGCGGGCTGCGTGTGGCGCTGCTCGCGCAGCCCTGCGCGGCGCTGCCCGCCGGCGCCGCTTTCGACTCGCGGGTCTACGCGTTGTCGTCGAGTTCGCAGGCTTTGCTCGAACGCTTGCGGGTCTGGCAGGCGCTCGATCTGTCGCGGCTCGGGCCGGTCTACGACATGCGTGTCTACGGCGATGCGCACGCCGAACTGCATTTCTCCGCGTTTCAGGCCTCGGTGCCGCAACTGGCGTGGATCGTCGAGTCGTCGGTGATCGAGCGGGCGCTGGATGCGGCGCTGCGCTTTCAGCCGAATCTCACGTGGATCGACACGCGCGCCCAGGCGCTGGACTTTACCGTCGACGGCGCCAGCGTCGGTCTCGCCAACGGCAACGTGCTGGAAGCCGATCTGGTGGTCGGTGCGGACGGCGCGCATTCGTGGGTGCGCGCGCAGATCGGTTCGAAGATGAACCGGCGCGATTACAAACAGACAGGCGTGGTCGCGAATTTCAGGGCCGACAAGCCGCACGGCGAAACCGCCTATCAATGGTTCAGGGACGGCGAAATCATCGCGCTGTTGCCCATGCCGGACGGTCACGTGTCGCTGGTCTGGTCGGCGCGCACGGAGCACGCGGAGCAACTCGTCGCGCTCGATCCGGCGCAGCTCGCCGCCGAAGTGGAGCGTGTAACGGGCGGCCAGTTCGGCGCGCTCGAATGCGTGACGCCCGCGCAGGGCTTCCCGCTCGCGCTGCAAACCGTCGACCGGCTGGTGGCGCCGCACGTCGCGCTGGTCGGCGACGCCGCGCATCTGATTCATCCGCTGGCAGGGCAGGGCATGAACCTCGGCTTGCGCGACGTCGCGGCGCTCGCCGAAACGGTCGCCGGCAAGGAATCGTTCCGCAATCTCGGTGACATGGTGCTGCTGCGCCGCTACGAGCGTGCCCGTCGCGAAGACATCCGAGCGCTGATGATCGCCACCGACGGCCTGCAAAAGCTCTTTTCCGTTCCCGGTCCGTTTGCCAAGGTTTTACGCAATACAGGTATGGCCTTCGTCGGCGCGCAGCCGTTCATCAAGCGCTGGCTGGTGTCGGCCGCGCTCGGGTAACGCGCGCTACCTCGCATGCCCAGGCCGGCGAGACAGGTATCATGAACGGATGGACGCCGTTCCGGTCAGACCGGAAACGTCGCAAAACGCGCAACGCGCGCGATAGAACCCAGGAATTCAGCATGAAAAAATCCTTCCGCATGGCGGCCGCCGCGCTCGCCATTGCCGCCGTCACGATCGGTTGCTCGGCGCAGGCCGACCAGACCACCGACAAGCTCAAAGCCGCGCTGCAAAGCCGCCTCGCCGACGTCACGATCAAGAGCGTGACGAAATCGCCGATCGCCGGCCTTTATGAAGTCAATCTCGGCTCGCAGATCGTCTATAGCGACGCAAACGGCGATTACCTGCTTCTCGGCGACCTGGTCGATGCGAAGACCCGTAAGAATCTGACGGAAGCGCGTCTGTCGGAAACCAACCGCATTGATTTCGCGAGCCTGCCGTTCGCGAACGCGGTGAAGGTCGTGAAGGGCAACGGCGCGCGCAAGATCGCCGTGTTCTCCGATCCGAACTGCCCGTACTGCAAGCAGCTCGAAACCACGCTCAAGTCGATCGACAACGTTACCGTCTACACCTTCCTGTACCCCGTGCTGTCGCCGGATTCGACCGCCAAGTCGAAGTCGATCTGGTGCTCGACGGACCGCGCGAAGGCATGGGAGTCGTGGATGCAGAACCATCAGACGCCCACCGCCGCCGGCACCTGCGACACCGCCGCGATCGACAGGAACCTGGCGCTCGGCCACGCGATGAACGTCGAGGGCACGCCCACGGTGTTCCTCGCTGACGGCCGCCGCTTGCCCGGCGCGGTGCCGGCGGACCGGCTGGACAAGGAATTGGCCGCGGTGCACTGAGCACTGAGCACGCAAGACACGTCGAAAAGGAGGCGCGTAGTGCGCCTCCTTTCACATCAAGCCCTGAACATTCCGCCTCAAATCTTCCGATCCCCCGATGAAGCCGATCCGCTACCGCATCGTTCCCAGACAACCCGCCGCCCATCTGTTCGAAGTCACCGTGACCGTTGCCGACCCCGATCCGGCCGGTCAGCGTTTCATGCTGCCGGTATGGATTCCGGGCAGCTACATGGTGCGCGAGTTCGCGCGCAACATCGTCACGCTGCGCGCCTTCAACGACGCGGGCCGCAAGGTGCGTGTCGAAAAGACCGACAAGCACACGTGGCAGGCAGCGCCGGTCAAAGGCGCGCTGACGCTGCGCTACGAGGTGTATGCATGGGATCTGTCGGTGCGCGCGGCGCATCTTGACGATACGACGGGCTTCTTCAACGGCACGAGCGTGTTTCTCTCGCCGCTCGGCCACGAGGAAGCGCAATGCGTGGTCGATATCCAGAAGCCGGAAGGCGTTGCATACCGCAACTGGCGTGTCGCCACCGCGCTGCCGGAAGCGCGCGGCACGAAGCGTTACGGTTTTGGCGAATATCGCGCGCAGAACTACGATGAGCTGATCGATCATCCCGTCACGCTGGGCGAATTCGCGCTGGCCACCTTCAAGGCGCATGGCGTGCCGCACGACATCGTGATCGCCGGGCGCGTGGTTGGGCTGGACATGGCGCGGCTCTCCGCCGACCTCAAGCGCATCTGCGAAGCGCAGATTGGGTTGTTCGAGCCGAAGTCGAAGAAAGCGCCGGTCGAGCGCTACGTATTCATGACGCAGGCCGTTGCCGATGGTTACGGCGGGCTCGAACATCGCGCTTCGACCGCGCTGATCTGCAATCGCGGCGATCTGCCGGTGGAAGGCCGCGACGCGCTCACCGAAGGCTACCGGACCTACCTCGGCCTGTGCAGCCACGAATATTTCCACACGTGGAATGTGAAGCGCATCAAGCCCGCCGTGTTCGCGCCGTATGACCTGAACGTGGAAAACTACACGTCGCTGCTGTGGCTGTTCGAGGGCTTCACCTCTTACTACGACGATCTGATTCTCGTGCGCAGCGGCCTGATTTCGCCGGACGACTATCTCGGCATGCTCGGCAAGGTGATCGGCGGCGTGCAGCGCGGCAGCGGCCGCCTGAAGCAGACCGTCGCCGAGAGTTCGTTCGACGCGTGGGTCAAATACTATCGGCAGGACGAAAACGCGCCGAACGCGATCGTCAGCTATTACACCAAGGGTTCGCTCGTCGCGCTCGCGTTTGATCTGACGATTCGCACGCAAACCGGCAACCGCAAATCGCTCGACGACGTGATGCGTCTGCTGTGGCAGCGCTTCGGCCGTGACTTCTATCGCGGCAAACCGGTCGGCGTCGAGGAAAGCGAGATCGAGGCGATTTTCGCGGAAGCGACCGGCGTGCAACTGGGCGAACTGTTCGCCGAAGCCGTGCACGGCACGCGCGATCTGCCGCTCGACGCGCTGTTCGAGCCGTTCGGCGTCACGCTCGCGCCCGAGCTCGACAAGAACGGCAAGCCGTCGCTCGGCGCGCGGGTGCGCGGCGGCGCGGATTGCACGCTGTCGGCGGTGCATGACGGCAGCGCTGCGCAGAAAGCGGGGCTCTCGGCGGGCGACGTGCTGATCGCGCTCGACGGCCTGCGCGTGACCGGCTCGAATCTTGACTCGCTGCTGTCGCGCTATCTGCCCGGCGCAAAAGTGCAAGTCCATGCCTTCCGCCGCGACGAGCTGCGCACCGCGCAAGTCAAGCTGGACGGGCCTGAGGCGACGCGCTACAAGCTCACGATCAGCGACAGGCGGCCCGCCGCGCGTAAGGCGCGCGAGCGCTGGCTGGCAAGCTGATCGTAATCCGCAGCGCCGTAAATCAGCGGTTGAGAGTGGCGGATTGTTCTACCTGTGCAACAATCCGTCGCCTTTGGATGGCTTTTTCCCGGGTCGGTAAAAAAACACAATGGCTCCACTCGCGCAACACTGCGCGCCCCTACTGGAGTCAACCATGACCACGATCCTGCAAATCAACTCGGCAGCCCGCTCGCAAGGCGCAAACTCGACGCTCCTCGTCAACGAGCTCACCGCCAAGCTGCAACAATCGAATCCGGGCGCGCAAGTCGTCGTCCGTAACCTGCAAGCCGAACCGCTGCCGCATCTGGACGACGCCGTGCTCGGCGCGTTCTTCACGCCGGCCGACCAGCGCACGCCGGAGCAAGCCGCGATCGCCGCGCGTAGCGAAGCGCTGATCGCCGAACTGCAAGCCGCCGACATCGTCGTGATCGGCGCGCCGATGTACAACTTCGGCATCTCGTCGCAGCTCAAGACGTATTTCGACTTCATCGCACGCGCCGGCATCACGTTCCAATACTCGGCGAACGGTCCGGAAGGTCTCGTGAAGGGCAAGAAGGTCTACGTCGTGTCCGCTCGCGGCGGCAAGTATCTGGGCACGTCGAACGACAGCCAGACGCCGTATCTGAAGAGCTTCCTGGGCTTCCTCGGCATGACCGATGTGAATTTCATCTACGCCGAAGGCCTGAACATGGGCCCGGACGCCGCCGGCGCCGCGTTGGCCTCCGCGCGCGAAGCGATTGCTGCTGCGTAAGGTGCGAGGTTTGCGCCGCTGTATGCGATTCGCCGTATGCGATCGCAGCGGCGATGAATGAAGAAACGCCACGGAATGTGAGTTCCATGGCGTTTTTGTTTGTGCTTTGAGGCGTTGGCCCGTGTGGCCGGCGCGAGTGGAATCCGTGAACGCTTAAGCCAGCGTCTGCGCCTCGTCGGGCAAGCGCCAGTCAATGGGTTGGCGGCCGTGCTTCGCCAGATATTCGTTGGCCGACGCGAAATGCCCGCAGCCGAGAAAGCCGCGATGCGCCGACAGGGGCGACGGATGCGGCGCTTCCAGCACGTAATGCGGCTTGCCGCCGAGCAGCGCGCGCTTGGCTTGCGCATGCGCGCCCCACAGCATGAACACGAGGCCGTCGTGGCGCATCGCCAGTTCGTGAATCAGCGTATCCGTGCATTTCTCCCAGCCGCGTTTCGCGTGACTCGCGGCGGCATTGCGCTCGACGGTCAACACCGTGTTCAACAGCAGCACGCCTTGCTTGGCCCATGCGTCGAGACAGCCGTGACGCGGCGGCTCGTAGCCGAGACTCGCGGCGATTTCCTTGAAGATATTGCGCAGCGAGGGCGGCGGACGCACGGCCGGCGGTACCGAAAACGCGAGCCCGTGAGCTTGCGGGGTGCCGCGGTCTTCGCCGTGGTACGGGTCCTGGCCGAGGATCACGACTTTCACGTCGTCCGGGCTGGTGAGACGCAGTGCACGGAATACGTCGGCGGGATAGACGGTTTTGCCTGCGGCGCGCTCACCGTCGACGAAACGGCACAGCGGCGCGTAGGCGTCGCTTTCGATGAACGGCTTGAGGTGCGCGCGCCATGCGGCGGGCAGGGCGTCGAATTGAGCTTCGAGCGTTGGGGGGGACAGGTCGGCGGATGACGGTGTTTGCGGCTGCGCTGCTGCGCTGGCCGGCGCGTCGCCGAACAGCGAAGCCTGCGACGGAGTGGAGCGAGTACGGGATGCGGAGGTCATGGCGGGGAAGTGTCGCAGCAAACGCGTTGCGGCTCAAGGTGCGTGTGACGCACGGGTTCACGCCGCGTGCTCAACTCGCCCGCAATTGATAACCGCGCTGCGCCTTGCTGATGTCGTCTGGAGCCAGGCCGGCGACCTGTTTGCCGAGTTCCGTCGCCAGCGTATGCAGCGCCGCTTCATCACCGGACTTCAGTTCGAGCTCGACTTCGGAGATCGGTGCGCGGCGGAGTTCGCCGTTCACTTGCGCGAGTACGTCGCCTTGATCTATAGCGGCTTCAACTTCCGAACCGTCCAGATGGATATGCCACAGCGTTCGGGTGAAATTCGTGCGGAACAATTCGATCAGTTCCGGCGCGGCTTGACGCAGCGCTTCAACGGCAGCCGGCTCGTTGCACTCGCGCAGCAACGCCTCGATCTCCAGCTTTTCACCTGCGACCGGCATTTCCCATTCATGCCTGCTGTGCAAACCACCTTTCGCGAGACCCACCGTCTTGAAGGTTTGCAACCAGCCGTCCGGCGTATGCCGCAAACGCAGCGCGCTTTTCGAATTCGCGAGAGTCAGTTGGGGCGTATCGAAGTAAATATTCGCCAGCTTGACCGGGCGGCCCTCTTCGCCGGTGCGCGCGACGAACCACTGCGTCGCCGCTTTCACCTGGTTCACCGGCAGCGCCAGCTTGATTTCGCGTTCCATACCCATGACCTGCTCCGCTACGTATGCCGTGTTTCAACGCCGCGTTCAGAAAAACATCCGGGCAAGTTCGACACCCGGCTCTTCCGCGCGCATGAACGCCTCGCCGACGAGGAACGTATGCACGTCCATCGCCCGCAGCCGTTCGACGTCGACGCGCGACAGGATGCCCGATTCGGTGACGACGATGCGGTCGTCCGGAATCGATTCGAGCATGCCGATGGTCGTCTCGATCGACGTTTCGAACGTGCGCAAATTGCGATTGTTGATGCCGATCAGCGGCGTCTTCAGCGTGAGCGCTTCCATCAGTTCGTTGCTGTCATGCACTTCGACCAGCACCGCCAGACCCAGCGAATGCGCGAGCGCTTCGAGTTCCTGCATCTGCGAGGTTTCGAGCGCGGCGGCGATCAGCAGGATCGCGTCGGCGCCCATCGCGCGGGCTTCGACGATCTGGTATGGATCGACGATGAAGTCCTTGCGCAGCACCGGCAGGCTGCACGCGGCGCGCGCTTCTTGCAGATACGCGACGCTGCCCTTGAAGAACTGCACGTCGGTGAGCACGGAAAGACAGGCCGCGCCGTGCTTCTCATACGAACGCGCGATCTCGGCCGGCACGAAGTTCTCGCGCAGCACGCCCTTCGACGGACTGGCCTTCTTCACTTCGGCGATCACCGCGGCGAGACCCGCCGTGTGCTTCGCGCGCAAGGCGCCGACGAAATCGCGGGTATCGCGCGCCGACGCTTCGAGGCGCAGTTCTTCGAGCGGCGCGCTCTGTTCGGCCGCGCGGACTTCTTCGCGTTTGACCGCGATGATGCGGTCGAGGATGTCGCTCATGAGTATCTCGCTACGAAAGTTACTGCTTGAATTGCTGGGTGAAGCGGATCAGGTCGTCGACCTTAGCGCGCGCCTTGCCGCTGGCGATCGCTTCGCGCGCCAGCTGAATGCCGTCCGCGATCGACGAAGCCACGTTCGCCGAATACAGCGCCGTGCCCGCGTTCAGCGTGACGATCTCGCGGGCCACGCCCGGCTTGTTGTCGAGCGCTTCGAGCAGCATTACCTTGGATTCGGCGGCGTCGGCCACTTTCAGCGTGCGGTTCGACACCATCTGCATGCCGAAGTCTTCCGGATGGATCTCGTACTCGTGAATCTGGCCATCGCGCAACTCGCCGACTTGCGTCGCCGCGCCGAGCGAGACTTCGTCCATGCCGTCCATACCGTACACCACCAGCACGTGCTTTGCGCCGAGGCGCTGCATCACGCGCACCTGAATGCCGACGAGGTCGGCATGGAACACGCCCATTAGCTGATTCGGCGCGCCGGCGGGGTTGGTGAGCGGCCCGAGGATGTTGAAGATGGTCCGCACGCCGAGTTCGCGGCGCACCGGCGCGATGTTCTTCATGGCCGGATGATGATTCGGCGCGAACATGAAGCCCATGCCGGTTTCCGCTATCGACGCCGCCACCTGTTCCGGCTGCAAATCGATATTCACGCCGAGCGCTTCGAGCACGTCCGCGCTGCCCGATTTGCTCGATACGCCGCGATTGCCGTGCTTCGCGACCTTCGCGCCGGCTGCGGCGGAGACGAACATGGTCGCCGTGGAAATGTTGAAGGTGTGCGAACCGTCGCCGCCGGTGCCGACGATATCGACGAAGTTCGAGTTGTCCTGCACCTCGACGTGCCGGGCAAATTCACGCATCACCGTGGCGGCGGCGGTGATTTCGCCGATGGTCTCTTTTTTGACGCGCAAGCCGGTAATGATCGCCGCCGACATCACGGGCGAGAGTTCGCCGCGCATGATGAGCCGCATCAGATGCAGCATTTCGTCGTGGAAAATCTCGCGGTGCTCGATGGTCCGTTGCAGCGCTTCCTGGGGCGTAATCGACATGATGTCGTCTCTCTTCATCAAGCGGTGCGATGTGTTGCGGCGGACTTCGACTGTTTCACGAAGTTTTCGAGCAGCGCGTGGCCGTGTTCGGACAGGATTGCTTCCGGGTGGAACTGCACGCCTTCAACCGCGAGTTCCTTGTGGCGCACGCCCATGATCTCGCCGTCCTCGGTCCATGCGGACACTTCGAGGCATTCGGGCAGCGATTCGCGTTCGATCGCGAGCGAGTGATAACGCGTCACGGCGAAGTGCCTGGGCAGGTCGGCGAATACGCCCTTGCAGTCGGTTTCGATCGTGCTCACCTTGCCGTGCATGATGGTCTGCGCGCGCACCACGCGGCCGCCGAACGCCTCGCCGATCGCCTGATGGCCGAGGCACACGCCGAGAATCGGCGTCTTGCCGGCGAATTCGCGCAGCACGTCGAGCGTGATCCCGGCGTGTTGCGGATTGCTCGGACCGGGCGACAGGCAGATGCGCTCGGGGTTGAGCTTCGCGATTTCGTCCAGCGTGATTTCGTCGTTCCGATAGGTGCGCACGTCTTCGCCGAGTTCGCCGAAGTACTGCACCAGGTTGTAGGTGAACGAGTCGTAGTTGTCGATCATTAGCAGCATGGTCTGTCTCCGGTCAGAAGTCGCTATCGAGGCCGTCTTGCACCTGCTCGGCGGCGCGCAATACGGCGCGCGCCTTGTTCTCGGTCTCTTGCCATTCGGACTCGGGCACGGAATCCGCGACCACGCCCGCTGCCGCCTGAACATACAGATTGCCGTTGGCGATCACGCCGGTGCGGATCGTGATGGCGAGATCCATTTCGCCGGTGAACGACAGGTAGCCGACCGCACCGCCGTACAGGCCGCGCTTCACCGGTTCCAGTTCGTCGATCAGCTCCATCGCGCGGACCTTCGGCGCGCCGGACAGCGTGCCGGCCGGGAAGGTGGCGCGCAGCACGTCGAAATTGGTGGTGCCGGGCTTCAGCTTGCCTTCCACCGAACTCACGATGTGCTGCACGTGCGAGTACTTTTCGATCACCATCTTGTCGGTGACGACCACCGAGCCGATCTGCGCGATGCGGCCCACGTCGTTACGCGCGAGGTCGATCAGCATCACGTGTTCGGCAATTTCCTTCGGATCGTTCAGCAGTTCGGTGGCGAGTTCCGCGTCGCGTTCCGGCGTGTTGCCGCGCGGACGCGTGCCGGCGAGCGGCCGGATCGTGACGATGCGGTCCTCGCCGCGCTTTTCCTGGCGCACCAGAATTTCCGGCGATGCGCCGACCACGTGGAAATCGCCGAAGTTGTAGAAATACATGTACGGCGACGGATTCAGCGAGCGCAGCGCGCGATACAGCGAGAGCGGATTGTCGCGGTACGGCTTGGTCAGACGCTGGCCGACCTGCACCTGCATCAACTCGCCGGCCGCGATGTATTCCTTGGCCTTGCGCACAGCGGTCAGATAGTCGTCTTTCGCGAATTCGCGGTAAATCTCCGTGCGCACGCTGGCCGACGTGACCGGCGGCTGCACGGTCGTGCGCAAACGCTGGCGCAATTCACGCAGACGCTGTTTGGCCTTCGTGTACGCCTCTGGCTGAGTCGGATCGGCGTAGACCACGAGGTAGAGCTTGCCGGCGAGGTTGTCGATCACCGCGACTTCTTCGGTGAGCAGCAACTGGATGTCGGGCAGGTTCAGATCGTCTTTCGGCGCGGTGTGCGCGAGCTTTTTCTCGATGTAGCGCACCGCGTCATAGCCGAAGTAACCCGCGAGGCCACCCGCGAAACGCGGCAGACCCGGGCGTTGCGCCACTTTGAAGCGCCCCTGGAATTGCTGGATGAACTCGAGCGGGTCGCCCTCGTGCGTTTCGATGACCTTGCCGTCCCGCACCACTTCCGACACGCCGTTGCGGGTGCGCAGCAGCGTGCGCGCCGGCAGTCCGATGAACGAATAGCGGCCGAAGCGTTCGCCGCCCACCACCGACTCCAGCAGGAACGAGTTGGCGCCGTTGCGCTCGCTCTGCGCAAGCTTCAGGTATAGCGAAAGCGGCGTTTCGAGGTCGGCGAGCGCCTCGGCGATCAGCGGAATGCGGTTGAAACCCTCGTTGGCGAGGGACTGGAATTCGAGTTCGGTCATGTTCCGATCCTGTTCGTAGGTCCGGCGGCAGCGTGCGCCGGACAAAGCGGGGCATTGCGCGGCCGGTCAGCCGTTCGTTCGACGTTTCGATACGATGATACCGACCGGCGCGAGTTTCCCATCGACGCGTGCAGGGAATTTCAGCGCTCAGATGTACTTTGCGGGTACACGCAGGCCGAATCAACCGGTGCAGCGAAACAAGATGATGGAAAAAACGCGTGAGCGCAGCGAAGTAAAAAACGGTTGCCGAAGACGAACTTCAGCGTACCTCAGATGAGGTTAGCGCGACCAGCGACGCCAGGGCCAGGCTCCCCGGTCGATGCTAATCAGACTCCGTTTTTTATTCAGAAACATGAGGATGAGGGACTTTTCAAGTCGTGGATTGGTGCGCTGCGATCGCCTTGGCGGCGCCGAGCAGCGAGGCAACTATACCATCGGATTTTATTGTTTGTATAGCTTGGCCGTGGTTGTAGCCGTACGGCACGGTTAGCGTTGACATGCCCGCCGCGCGGCCCGCCAGCGCGTCGTTTTCCGAATCGCCGATCGCGACCGTGGCTGGCGGTTCGACGCCGAGTTGCGCCGCGGCGGTGAGCATGGGCAGCGGGTCTGGCTTCTTTTTCGGCAGACTGTCGCCGCCGAGCACGACGCTGAAATACTGGCTGAGCCCGTACTGCCGCAGCAATTCGACTGCGAATCGATGCGGCTTGTTGGTTACGCAGGCGAGTTTGAGGCCCGCGTCGCGCATGGCGATCAGGCCGGCTTCGACGTCGGGATACAAGCGCGTATGCAGACCGTTGATCTTCGCGTACTCCGCCTGATAGAGCGCGAGCGCCTCGTCGAAGCGGTCCTGCGCGTGGGCCGTTTCGAAACGCGGCGCCAGCACGCTGCGGATCAGATGCTCCGAACCTTTGCCGACATAGCCCACGACTTCCTCGCGCGAGGTTTCCAGTGCGTCGAGTTGCGCGAGCATGCCGTTCAGGCCGGCGGTGAAATCATCGGCGGTATCGATCATCGTGCCGTCGAGGTCGATGATCGCGGCTTGCAGGCGGGGGCCGGTGAAAGTCGGGGCGGGGAACGGAGCGGTCATATATTGTTAGTGCTGGGTTTCAGTGTTCGATGCCGGCAAGCGCGGCGCGCATCCTGTCGATCACGACCTTGTGATCCGGCGCGCCGAAGATTGCCGAACCGGCCACGAACGTGTCCGCGCCGGCCGCCGCGATTTCGGCGATGTTGTCGACCTTCACGCCGCCGTCCACTTCCAGATGAATCTCGCGGCCGGTGCGTTCCTTGTAGGCGTCGATCCGCTTGCGCGCTTCGCGCAGCTTGTTGAGCGCTTCGGGAATGAACGATTGGCCGCCGAAGCCCGGATTCACCGACATGATCAGCACGAGGTCGAGCTTGTCCATCACGTGGTCCAGATAATTCAGCGACGTGGCCGGATTGAACACCAGGCCGGCCTTGCAGCCATGGTCGCGAATCAGCGAGAGCGTGCGGTCGATATGGTCCGAACCTTCCGGATGAAAACTGATCAGGTTCGCGCCGGCTTTCGCGAAGTCCGGCACGATCCGGTCGACCGGGCGCACCATCAGATGCACGTCGATCGGCACGTCCACGTGCGGGCGGATCGCCTCGCAGACAAGCGGGCCGATGGTCAGGTTCGGCACGTAGTGGTTATCCATCACGTCGAAGTGAATCCAGTCGGCGCCGGCGGCGACGACGTTGCGCACTTCTTCGCCGAGGCGCGCGAAGTCGGCGGACAGAATGCTGGGTGCGATGCGGAATTGCGTCATGGCAGGGGGCGGATGCAAGCGGGAAAGCGCTATTTTACCGTTTTGTGCGCTTTTGAACCGGCTTCCGGGCGGCCGACGGGTGGCTCATGGGCGATTAAGACCGGTTGCAGTTCGAACCGTGCAAGTGACAAAACGCCTTAACCGCTCCTGGCCAAAGGATTTGTCCGGTTGCGGGCGTGCCGCGCATGAAGCAGAATGCCAAACCATAAAGCGCCGCTTCGCTAATGCGCCCGCAAACCAATGGCGCTCGGGCTTCCCCGCGATTTTTCACACCCCGTTTCACCAGATCGGAATCAGGATGAGCCAGTACGAATTCAGCGTCTCGGCGCAGGTGCAATATCTGCCCGAAGAGTCGGACCCGGAGCGCCGCCAGTATGCGTTCGCATACACGCTGACTATCCGTAACAGCGGCCAGGTGCCCGCGCAACTGATTGCGCGTCATTGGGTGATTACCGACAGCGACAATAACGTGCAGGAAGTGAAGGGCTTGGGCGTGGTCGGCCATCAGCCGCTGCTCAAACCGGGCGAGCACTTCGAATATACGAGTTGGGCGGTCATCGCCACGCCGGTCGGCACCATGCGCGGCGAGTATTTCTGCGTGGCGGAAGACGGTGAGCGTTTCGATGCGCCGGTGCCGGAGTTCATCCTGCGCATGCCGCGTACGTTGCATTGAACCGGGGGCGCGGCCCGCGGTCTTTAAACAGTCCAACGCGGTTCAATCGGCGGCTTTACCGCGGCTTTTGCTGCTTGGGCTGTTCATTATTGTTGGCGCGCGCGGCTTTCTTCTTGCCGGACGACGTCCACACAACGATAAAGACGAGCAGGAAGAGCGCGAGAAGCGATTCCAGCGCGAAGATGAGCATCGGGTATTCGTCGAACAGATCAGACATGGCGGTTTCCATCAAGAACGAACATTGTATGCGTTTTGTCCGCACGGCCGGAGCATGGCTCGGGGCGCTTTCGGTTGCGGTGATGCTGGCGTCCTGCGGTGGCGGCGGCGCGGTGCGGCCTTCGGTTTCGCCGCCCACGGGCGCCGCGATCATACCCGGGCAGATTGCCCCGGCGCGACTCACAGCGGTGGCCTGGCAGCAAGTGCCGGGCTGGCAGGATGATTCGCTGATCGGCGCGACGGCCGCGTTGCGGCAGAACTGCTCGCGGCTGGCGCGTCAACCGAACTGGGCGCGTGCCTGCGCGGCGGCGTCGCAAATCGACGACCTCGACGTCACCAGTGCGCGGGCTTTTTTTGAGGCCTATTTCACGCCTTTCCAGCTGGCCAATAACGACGGCACGCTTGACGGTCTCGTCACCGGTTACTACGAGCCGTTGCTGCGTGGTTCGCGTACGCGGCACGGCGTGTATCAAACGGCGCTGTATCGCTGGCCGTCCGCTTCTCGCGCGGGCGCGCCGCTGCCGGCGCGTGCGCAACTCGAGCGCTCCGGTGTGCTCAATGGCAACGAACTCGTCTGGGTCGACGATCCGATCGAAGCGTTCTTCCTGCAAGTGCAGGGCTCGGGGCGAATCGTGATGGAAGACGGCAGCGTGATGCGGGTCGGCTTTGGCGGCACCAACAATCAGCCGTACAAGTCGATCGGGCGGTGGCTGCTGGATCGAGGCGAACTCACGCCTTCACAGGCGACCATGCAGGGCATCAAGGCATGGGCGCGCGCCAACCCGACGCGGGTCGATGCGCTGCTCGACACGAATCCGCGCTTCGTGTTTTTCCGGGAAATGCCGTCGAGCGAGAGCATGCCGAGCGGCGGCGCGGACGGTCCGATCGGCGCGCTCGGTGTGCCGCTCACGCCGGAGCGGTCGATCGCGGTCGATCCGACTTCGATTCCGCTTGGTACGCCGGTGTTTTTGCAGACCACGCGTCCGCTGACGAACTCGCCGATGAATCGCCTCGTTTTTGCGCAGGACACGGGTTCGGCGATCAAGGGTGGCGTGCGTGCCGATTACTTCTGGGGGCTTGGCGACGACGCCGGTGATCTGGCCGGCAAGATGAAGCAGGGTGGCCGGATGTGGTTGTTGCTGCCGAATTCGTGATGCCGTAACGGTAGCGAGGGCGGCGGTTTTTCGGGGGTGAAGCCGCCGCGCGGGGTGTTTGGCCAGCTGACGTCGTAGCACCGCCAGCACTAGCACCAGACCCGGCTCCGCAATTGGATGCGGCGCCGGGCGCCTGGCCTACAGCCCCGACTTCCGCTTGTCCACCACTCGCCGCGCTTTGCCCACCGAGCGCTCGATCCCGTTCACAGCCAGCACATTCACCACGGCGCTCACGCCGATCAGCGCCTTGATGTCGTAGGCCAGCGCCTGCTTTGCCGTGTTCAACGCGACGGTGTCCGGCGCCGTCTCCGGGCAGGGCTCGACATTTAACGTCAACACGTCGAGCGGCCCTTCCTTGGTGAGCACGATCTGGTAGTGAGGCGCGAGGGCGTGCTGCTTAAGCAACAATTCTTCGATCTGCGTCGGGAACACGTTCACACCGCGCACGATCATCATGTCGTCCGAGCGGCCGGTGATTTTTTCCATTCGACGCATGGTGCGGGCGCTGCCCGGCAGCAGGCGCGTCAGATCGCGTGTCCGATAGCGGACGATCGGCAGCGCTTCCTTGGTCAACGACGTGAACACCAGTTCGCCGAGTTCGCCGTCCGGCAGCACCTGGCCGGTTTCGGGATCGATGATCTCGGGATAGAAATGATCTTCCCAAATCGTCGGGCCGTCTTTCGTTTCTACACACTCCGACGCCACGCCGGGTCCCATCACTTCGGACAGACCGTAGATGTCGACGGCGTCGATGCCCATGCGCTTTTCGATCGCGTGACGCATGTCGTTGGTCCACGGTTCGGCGCCGAAGATGCCGAGACGCAGCGAGCAAGTGGCCGGATCGACCCCTTGGCGCTCGAGCTCGTCGGCAATCGAAAGCATGTAGCTCGGCGTCACCATGATGATGTCGGGCCGGAAATCCTGGATCAGCTGCACCTGTTTTTCGGTCTGGCCACCGCCGAACGGAATCACGGTGAGCCCCGCGCGCTCCGCGCCGTAGTGCGCGCCAAGGCCGCCTGTGAAGAGGCCGTAGCCGTAGCTCACGTGAACCTTGTCGCCGCGCTTCGCGCCGGCGGCGCGGATCGAACGGGCGACGAGATTCGCCCACGTGTCGATATCGCGCGCCGTGTAGCCGACCACGGTCGGCTTGCCGGTCGTGCCGGACGACGCGTGGATCCGTGAAATCTGTTCCTGTGGCACCGCGAACATGCCGAACGGGTAGCTGTCGCGCAGATCTTTCTTCGTGGTGAAGGGAAAGCGCGCCAGGTCCGCAAGCGTTTTCACTTCGCCTGGATGAACGCCGGCTTCATCGAACTTGCGTTGATAGACCGGCGAATTTTCATAGGCATGGTTCAGCGACCATTTGAGCCGTTCGAGTTGAAGCGCGGCAAGTTCGTCGCGGCTGGCGGTCTCGATCGGATCGAGCGGGAGGGCGGTGGTCATCGAATGTCTCCTTGCTGCCTCAATGCTTGAGTCTGGTGTATGGCGTGCTCGCGCAAAAAACCGGGGACTGTCTGCTATTTATGTATGTGGTGCCGATGAGCCGGCGCCGTGCCGCGAAATCTCTTGTGGATTTGCCGCGACGTAGCCGCGTGATTGCCAATCAATCGCCCGTGGGAATCAGGTTGCCTTTGATTTGCGCCGATTTACCGCGAAACATCGCGACGGTTTCCTCTGCACGGTTCGTGACGCGGATATCGTAGATGCCGGTGCGGCCGCTCAGCGTTTGCTCGATGGCTTCCGCCGTCAGCACGTCGCCGCCTTGTACCGGCCGCAGGAACTCGATCGAGCAGCCGGACGCAACTGTATTGACGTTGTACGTGTTGCAGGCGAACGCAAACGTCGAATCAGCGAGTGTAAAAATCAGGCCGCCGTGGCAAATCTGATGGCCGTTCAGAAAATCGTCGCGCACGGCCATGCGCAAACGCGCGTAGCCTTGGCGCACTTCTACGATCTCGAGGCCAAGCGCCTGGCTGCACGCGTCGTTCTCGTACATGGCGGCGGCAGTTGCACGGGCGAGTTCGTCCGGCGTCATCTGGTTGAGGCGGTTCGGTTGCGTGGACATGTCAGCGGCCCTCGAAACGCGGCGCGCGCTTTTCGACGAAGGCTTGCACGCCCTCCGCGTAATCGTGGGAAGCGCCCAGTTCGCGTTGCAGATCGCGTTCCAGATCGAGCTGCTGGTCGAGCGTTTGCGTTGCGCCCGCGCGCATCGCCTGTTTGATCGCGGCAATCGCGCGCGTCGGTTGCTGTGCGAGTTGGGCGGCGAGTTTTGCCGTGGTAGAGGCGAGTTCCGCGTCGTCGACTGCTTGCCAGATCAAACCCCAGCTTTCGGCTTTCTCCGCGCCCAGCTTGTCGCCGGTCATGGCGAGCCCCATGG
>DASPZL010000572.1:0-5967 GCA_035636295.1 Paraburkholderia sp. | reverse complement strand
AGATCGGCCCGAACTTCCTGCGCGAATGTCTCGCCTACGAATGGCCGGGCAACGTGCGCGAACTGCAGGACCGCGTGCGGCGTGCGTATCACGCGTCGGGCGACGTGCTGGAATCGTTGCGCGCCGATGAAACGGCTTCAGCGAACGGCCGCGACCTGAACGGCAGCCGCGTGCAGGTCACCGTCGGCACGCCGCTCGCGGACGTCGAGGAGATGCTGATTCGCGCGACGCTCGATGCGGTCGGCGGCACGCGTCATCGCGCGGCGTCGCTGCTCGGGATCAGCCCGAAGACGCTGTACAACAAGTTGCAGCGGATGCGCTTGAACTGAGTTGTGCGGAGTTGCAGGCAGGCCGAACAGGGCTGAATGAAAAACGGCGCCTTGATTGATTCGAGGCGCCGTTTTTTGCCTGCGGCCAATGCTGTCGCGTCGCTTATGCGAACGCGCTGCGCAGCAACGCCTGCGCTTGCAGATATTGCGGCTCGGCGACCAGCTTGCTCCACTTCAGCGCCTTGCCGCGCGGCCGCATACGTTTGAGGCGCTGCTGCGATTCCTTCGACGGCGTGAAGCGCAGCGCGTCCAGCACCTTCTCCGCTTCGTCCGGCTGATTGCAGATCAGCACCATGTCGCAACCGGCTTGCAGCGCGGCGCTCGCGCCTTCGGTCAACGTGCCGCCCTGGCGCGCCGCTTCCATTGAAAGGTCGTCGCTGAAAATCGCGCCTTCGAAACGCAGCTTGTTGCGCAGAATGTCCTGCAGCCAGACGCGTGAGAAACCCGCCGGCTTCGAATCGACCCGCGGATAGACCACATGAGCCGGAAGCACCGATCCCAACGACAAATCGAGCCAATCATACGGCGCCACGTCGTCGCGCAGGATTTCGTCGAGCGTGCGGTCGTCGACCGGCATGGCGACGTGCGAATCCGCGTGCGCGAAACCGTGCCCCGGAAAGTGCTTGCCGCAATTGCTCATGCCGGCCAGCGCGAGGCCGTGGTTGAGGCTCTTCGCCAGCAAGGCCACGACGCGCGGATCGCGGTGAAACGAGCGATCGCCGATTACTTGCGACTGCCCGTAGTTCAGATCGAGCACGGGCGTAAAGCTCATGTCGACGCCACACGCGCGCAACTCCGCGGCGAGGATATAGCCGATCGCGGTCGTGACCTTGGTGGCGTGCAGCACGTCGCTGTCCCACAGCGCGCCGAGCTTGCCCATCGCCGGCAAGACCGTGAAGCCGTCGGTGCGAAAACGCTGCACGCGGCCGCCTTCGTGGTCGACCGCGATCAGCAGATCCTCGCGGATCGCGCGGATCGAATCGGTCAGCGCGATCAGCTGCGCGCGGCTCTCGTAGTGGCGCGCGAACAGGATCACGCCGCCGGTCATCGGGTGGGCGAGGCGGCGCTTGTCGTCGTCGTTCAGCGTTTTGCCGACCACGTCGAGCATTACCGGTCCGGGAGTGGTTTTCATCGAATTCCGCTAGAAAAAAGCTCAGGGCAAAGAGAGACGCGGCCAGGGCGGCCGCGTTCAAAATTTATTCGTCGCTGGCGGGCGCGTGCGGGGCGTCCGGCCCTCGCGGCACCTCGCCTGTTTCCGCGATCACGAACGACACGGCGTAATCGTGTTCATCGCTGATCGTCACGCGCGCCGTGATGCCGCGCGCGTCGAGCCATTCGGCCAGCTCGCCCGAAGCGACCACCATCGGTTCGCCGCTCGGCTTGTTGAGCGTTTGCAGCGCGCGCCAGGTCATCGGCCAGTGCATGCCGAGGCCGATCGCTTTCGAGAACGCTTCTTTCGCCGAAAACCGCGTGGCGAGAAACGCGAGACCGCGCGCCGCCGAACGGGCCTGGCGCGCGTGATAGACGCGCAATTCGTCCGGTCCGAGCACCTTCTCCGCGAAGCGGCCGTTGGTGCGCGTCATCACCGCGGCCACACGGCTGACCTGAACGATGTCCGTGCCGATGCCGTAGATCGCCATGCGCGACGCCGCCTCAGGTCGCATCAGGCGCGTGCGCCGAGACGCGCGGCGACCATGATCGCCTTCATCTCGCGCACGGCGTTGTCCCAGCCGGCGAAGATCGCGTGCGCGACGATCGCATGGCCGACATTCAGCTCGACGATGCCCTCGATCGCGGCGATCTGCTGGACGTTCGTGTAATGCAGACCGTGGCCCGCGTTGACCTTGATGCCGAGCGTCGCGCCGAACTCGACCGCGCGAACCACGCGCTCGTATTCGCGCTGCTGCCCGGCGGGATCGTGCGCTTCCGCGTAACGGCCGGTGTGCAGCTCGATCACCGGCGCGCCGGCTTCATGCGCGGCGCGAATCTGCGTTTCGTCCGGGTCGATGAAGAGCGACACGCGGGAATTCGCGTCGGCGAGTTGCTTGCACGCCGCGCGCACGGCTTCGAACTGGCCGGCGACATCCAGCCCGCCTTCGGTCGTCAGTTCCTGACGCTTTTCCGGCACGAGGCAAACGTCGTGCGGCTGCACTTCACAGGCGATGTCGAGCATTTCCTGCGTGACCGCGCATTCGAGATTCATGCGCGTTTTCAGGAGCGGCCGCAGCTTGCGCACGTCGGCGTCGACGATATGGCGGCGGTCTTCGCGCAAGTGCAGCGTGATCGCATCGGCGCCGGCCTCTTCGGCCAGCAACGCGGCGCGGATCGGGTCGGGGTAAGCCGTGCCGCGCGCATTGCGCAGCGTGGCGACGTGATCGATGTTCACGCCCAGGTCGATCACGGTCGGCGACGTAAGAAAGAAGCTCATAGGTTCTGCAAGTCGATCAGGATCTGGCGCGTCGCGAGCGGCGTGCCGCCAAGGTAAGTGTTGAGCAGAAAGCGCATCAGCGTTTTGCTTTGCGCCACGGTCTGCGCTCGATGGTAATCGTCCTGTTCCATATCGAGCAAGGTTTGTCCCGAGACCACCGGCCATTGCGCGGGCAGATCGCCGGATGCCTCGCGCACGCCGCGCTCCGGGTCGAACACGTAGCGGCCTTCGGCCTGCACCGCCTGACGCGCGACGGTGCGATCCAGCGCCATCGCATAGCCGGTTTCGCGCAGCAGCACACGCTCGAACGAACGCAGCACCTGCACGGGCGGCTCGTCGTGCGCGAGACGGGTCATCGTGACGACGTAATGATGGAACAGTTGCGGATGCGGATCTTCGCGCGCGCAAAATTTGACCAGCAGTTCGTTGACGTAGAAGCCGCACAGCAACGCGCCGCCCGCCAAAGGCAACATCCCGCCGACCCATTCGGCGCCGGTCAGGGTGCGCACTTCGGATTTGCCCGACCACGACAGCGCGAGCGGCTGGAAGGTCTGCAACACGCCGCGCAGCGCGGAGTGCGGACGCTTCGCGCCCTTCGCGACAAGCGCGAGACGGCCATGGTCGCGCGAGAGCACGTCGATGATCAAACTGGTCTCGCGATACGGATAGCTGTGCAGGACAAAGGCGGGCTGCTCCGCGATCCGAGATTCGGACGCGGACGCCGCACTTCTGGGCGCGCGGCGCGCCGGCGCCTTGCGCGGCTCGCCCTCGGCGCCCTGCGCGCTTTTGGCGCTCGGGGAGGATTTTTTGGTGGTTCTTCTGGACGGCTCGCGCGCCGGCGCGGCCGGTTCCGCGTCGTCCGCGTCTGCGTCGGAATTCAGCGTCATCGACGCGTCATTCATACCCATATGCACGGAGTCCTGCTTCGTTGTCGGCCCAGCCGCTCTTCACCTTGATGAAGGTTTCCAGATACACCGGACCGTCGAAGAGCTTTTCCATGTCGAGACGCGCTTCGGTGCTGATCTGCTTCAGCTTCGCGCCCTTCTGGCCGATGATCATCGCCTTGTGCGTATCGCGCTCGACCATGATGGTGGCGAAAATACGGCGCAGGCGCCCTTCGGTCTCGAACTTGTCGATCAGCACGGTGCTCGTGTACGGCAATTCGTCGCCGGTCCAGCGGAACACTTTTTCGCGCAGGATTTCTGCGGCGAGAAAACGCTCGCTGCGATCGGTCAGATCGTCTTCGCCGTAGATCGGCGCGCCTTCCGGCAGGAACGGCTTGACGGTCGCCATCAGACGCTTGACGTCGTCGGGATTTTTCGCCGACAGCGGTACGATCTCGTTGAACTCGCGCAGCGCGCTCACCTGCTGCATGAACGGGAACAGCGAATCCTTATCGGACACGCGGTCGAGCTTGTTCGCGATCAGCAGCGTGGGCACCGACGGCGGAATCAGGTCGAGCACCTTCTGGTCGTCCGGGCCGAAACGGCCGGCTTCGATCACGAACAGGATCGCATCGACCGAAGTCAGCGTGGACGTGACCGCGCGATTGAGCGAACGGTTCAGCGCACCGCTGTGCTTGGTCTGAAAACCCGGCGTGTCGACGAAAATGTACTGCGCGTCTTCGAGCGTATGAATGCCGGTGATGCGATGGCGGGTGGTCTGCGCCTTGCGCGACGTGATACTGACTTTCTGGCCGACCAGCGCGTTCATCAGCGTGGATTTACCGACGTTCGGGCGGCCGACGATCGCGACCATGCCGCAGCGGAAACCAGTGGGAGTGGGAGCGTTCATATTCGTGCTACGGCAAGTTCAGACCGGCGCGCGGGATGGGCGCGCCGATGGCAATCAATGGCCCGCATCGGCGACGCGGGTTTGCACCGTGTCGGCTACGCCGGGTTCGTGTTCGGTGGACGCCGGCATGCCCGGCGTGGGCACGGCTGCGCCGGATGCGGCTTCGCGGCTGCGGTGCTTGTCGGCGTGTTTTTCGGCGCTGCGGACGGTGGCGGCTTCGGCGGGTTTCGCGTCGGCTGATTGTGCCTCCGCCGGCTTTGTATCCGACTTTTCGGCCGGCTTGTCCGCCGCCGCTTTGTCAGCTGCTTTATCAGCCGACTTGTCGGTCGCGTGAGCGGACGCTTTGTCCGCCTTCTCGGCGCGCTCGGATTTCTCCTGCCCGCTGTACTCGACGTGCGCGGCGCGAATCACGGCCAGCGGCGCGGCAGCGGCTGCCGGCATCGGGCGTTCCGCGGACGGCTCCGCTGCTGCCGCGGCCACCGCACGGGACTCGGCCCGTGCCGTTCCGCGTTCGCCCTTGCGTTCCGGACTGCGCAAATCGAGCGCGGCCTGCACGCCGGTCACGCCGGGCACGATCTCAAGCTCCGCGTGCTTCGCCGCACGGGCGCCCTTCGAGCGCTTCGGCTTGGCGACCACGGCGGGTGCCGCGGCCATCACCTCGTCGAGCGCTTTCTTGGCCGCGGCCTGCTCGGCCGCGCGGCGGCTCGCGCCGGAACCGGACACTTTCACGTCCAGCTTCGGCACCGTGCATTCGACTTCGAATTGCTGATTGTGCGCCGCACCATGAGTCGCAACGACCGTGTAGGTGGGCAACGCAATCTTATGGCCCTGCAGATACTCCTGCAGCAGCGTCTTGGCGTCCTTGCCAAGCGTGCGCGGGTCGATGTGGTCGAGAATCGGCACGTAAAGGCGCTTGATGACCGTCTGGGCGGCTTCGAAACCGCCGTCGAGGAACACGGCGCCCAGCACCGCTTCAAGCGTGTCAGCGAGGATAGAGGGCCGGCGAAAGCCGCCGCTGCGCAGTTCTCCTTCGCCCAGCCTCAGGCCTTCTGAAATATTGAGGGCCTGAGCGATTTCGTAAAGCGACTGCTGTTTGACCAGATTGGCGCGGACGCGCGACAGATCGCCCTCGTCCAGTTTGCCGAAACGTTGGAACAAAAGTGCAGCCACCGCGCAATTCAGAACGGAATCGCCGAGAAACTCGAGCCGTTCGTTGTGCGTGGAGCTATGACTGCGGTGCGTTAAAGCCTGGCGCAACAATTCCGCATTGCGAAATTCGTAGCGCAAACGGCTTTCCAACGGAGATAGGGGCATGGGCAGAGTATAACGCGGGCGCCTGACCCGGCGAAAAGGCAGGACGGCCAGCGGAAAAAGCGTGGTGAAGCGACGTTACCGCAGGTTCTTAAAGTAGCGTGA
>DASPZL010000571.1:0-16559 GCA_035636295.1 Paraburkholderia sp. | reverse complement strand
TGATGGCGGCCTCATCCGCGTACATGCGGATCGGCGCATCCACGCCGCCGCGCCCGGCGACGAAGCGCTCCAGATCGCCCACCCATTGCAATTCGCCGATCAGGGACGCAGCGTCCGCATTGTTCGCGCTCAACGATCTCATCTCCTTCAACTGCGCGTCGGCCTCGTCGAACTGCGCCTTTTGCAACGTGTTCAGCCAGGCGGGCAGTTTCGCCTTCAGCAGCGCTTCGCTCGCGAGCGCGCTGATTTTCGTGTCCGCCGGATGGCTCGCCAGATAGCCGTTTGCCGCGGCCACCGCACTGGTGTAGTCGCCGCTCGCCAACAGGTTCTTTAACTCGCGCTCCGATGAGCCGCGCATGTAAAGCGCCAACGCGATAGCCAGCACGACGACAAGGCCCACGCCGCCCCATCCCGCGATGCGCCTCATTGTCGTCCGATCGTTCCCGGCAAAAGCCTTGCCGAGTTCGCCTGCCAGCAAACGCCAGCGTGGCGGCGCGCCCTTTACGGCACTCGCGTTGTTCCCGACGTTCACACCATGCGTGCCGCCTACGTTCTTTGCGCCGTGTGCGCCGTGTGCGCCATTCGCGCCCCTTGCACCGCCGGTCAGCGCGTCGCGCTTCGCATGCGCGGACATGGGCTGCGCCGCCTCATTGACTTCGTCTTCGCGTTGTAGCCCCGGGTCCACGCAAAAGATATCGAGGAACGAATGCGCGGCGCCAACGAACGTGGTCTTGTCGGTATCGGCAGCTTCGTCGGCGGCGGGGTTGAGGAATAGCTGGGTCACGGTGGGCTCGACTTCAGGCGCTTTCTGCAGCGACACCCTGTAGACGAAGTGGTCGCCGCCAAATGCAACGACGTCGCCCGCCGCCAGCGGCACGGCGGATTCGTCCAGGCGTTTTCCGCCAACGAACGTACCGTTGGTGCTGCCGAGATCCTCGACGTAGAGCTCACCGCCTTTCAGAAAGATGTGCGCGTGACGCCGCGAGATGTAATTAACCTGATGCGGATAGCGGTCTTTATAGCGCGAGAAGACTTCGTCCGCTTTGCTGACGAGAAACGGAAACGCGTGCACCTCGACCGGCTGCAGCCCGAGATCGTCACGCTGCGGCACGAGCAGCAAGCCGGGCACGGGCGTTGAACTCGCTGCCGCCACGATGCGCGCGCGCGGCTCGATGCCCACCCGGTAGCAGAGCTCGCCGCCGAAGCACAGTTCGTCGCCGGCGCGCACGCGGGCCGGCGACTGCCGGACGGCGATGCCGTTCAACGTCGTGCCGTTCTTGCTGCCGAGGTCGGCGACTTACACCGCGCCGTGCTCCGTGAAAACCCGCGCATGACGGCGGGACAGACGCGCGATCCGTTCGGTGGGGTAATCGGTGAACGGCGCCTCGCTGCGCCCGATCGCGAACAGACTATCGACGATCCGGATCGCGTCGAGCGCGGGACGCTGCGCGGACGCAACCGGCGACAACACCACGTCGAACGCAGCGTCTACTGTTGCGCGCATCTCAGCAATCGGAGCTTCGCCGGCGGCCATTTTATGTGGATCACTAATCGTTTACCCGCTGCGTGGAAAACGCGGCGGAAACGGAATGAAGGACGACGGCGAAAAGACGATGTTGTTGGTGTGAGCCGTACACAAATCGGCTCCTCAATGATTGTAAGTCACGCATGGCAAGTGTCAATTTTCGAATTGTCGTTTATGGAAGCGACGAACGCATCACATCGAGCCGAAATACCCCTCGCTGCGCGTCATGTCGCGGATTAGGTCAGTGTTCCTTTACTTCAGCCTGTACGTCGACGCTCGGCCAGCCGCCGCCTAGCGCCTTATAAAGCAACACCGTGTCGGACAGAATCAGTTGGTGATTGGCGAGCAGTTGCTGCTGCGCTTCCAGCAAGGTCCGTTCGGTTTCGAAAACTTCGAGTTGCGACACCACGCCAAGCTGCAATTGCGACTGAATCTGATCGGCGACGATTTGCAGGCGCGACACTTCCTCCTGCAACTCCACGCGTTGCGCCTTGTGCGAGTTGAGATTGACCAGCGCGTTTTCCACTTCCTCGAATGCGCCCATCACGGCCACGCGATATTGCTGTTCGGCAACCGTCGATTGCGCTTTCGTGACTTTCACATGCGCCCTCACGCCTGGATCGAGCAGCGGAATGTTGATGCTGGGCATGAAGCCGTATGTGAACGATTTCAGCAAGTCGGTCAACGCGAAGCTGGCGGTGCCGCCATGCCCGGTGAGGCTGATGGTCGGCAGTTGCGCGAGCTTGGCCTGGCCGACGAGATCGTACGCTTCCAGCACTCTGAACTCCGCGGCCACCACGTCGGGACGGCGCGCGAGCAGTTGTGCGGGCAAGCCGCCGGGTACGGGAGGCAACTGCACACGTTGCTGCAAATGGCCCTTGGGTAGCTGAAATTCGCCCGCCGGCACGCCGAGCAGCGTGGATAGCGCGTTGTTGGCGAGATCGCGCGAGCGGCGCAATTCGAGCAACTGGTTCGTCAAGCGGTTGATCTCCGCCTGCTGGCGTATTACCTGAGTTTGCGGCACGAGGCCGCTGCGGCGCTGACCGTCGTAAATGGTGAGGATCTGTCTGTTCGTGACGAGCGTTTTCTGCTGCTGCTCGATCTGGTCGTCGAATTGCAGGATCTGAAAATAGGTGCTGGAGACGTTCGACACGAGTTCCAGATAGCCGGCGCGCCAATCCGCTTCGCTTGCGTGGAATTCCGCCTTTTGCGCCTGCACGCCCTTTTCGACTTTGCCCCAAATGTCGATGTCCCAATTCACCTGCGTCGCGACGTTGTACTGCTTGGCGAAGGTTTGACCCGTGGTCTTCTGGAAACTGGCGCCGGCGCCGAGATCCATGGTCGGCAACGCGCCTGCTTTGGCTTCGCCGATCTGCGTGCTGGCGACGTCGATACGCGCGGCCAGCACCTTGATGTCGAAGTTGCCCGCGATCGCTTTTCCGATCAGCGTGTCGAGGTACGGATCGTGGAAGCCCTTCCACCAATCCGGTTCGATGGTCGCGGCGGCCGACACGGGCGCGCCTTTCCGGTCCGACCACGACGTCTTGTCGGGCGTGTCGGGCCGCTTGTAATCGGGCATGCTGAGATCGATGCACGCACACAGCGAGAGCGCGCATACCGTTGCCGCGCAGAGCCCGCGAAGCGCCGGAACCGCGCGGTTCGCACTCGCCGGCCTCACTGCCAGGCAGCGCTGCGCCGATGTTGCGAAGAAGCGCTGACGCACCGATAAATCGAGCAACGCTGACACGATTTTCTCCAATGACACCGGCTTCGCCGCACGAGGAAAACGCACTCTTCAAGTAAAGCATCTCCCGCACGGCTTCACCATCGAAGCGATGCAAGAAGATGGAGCGCGGGGATCGGCGGTGACTCGAGGGTCGCGTGAAAAGAACGATTGGATGCGAAATCTTTTTGATGCGTTACTAGTGCGCGGCCCGCGGAGGCCGTGAGCCTCCGCGGCGGCGTGCGCCGTTCAGGACACGTAGATGTTGTTGCTCGACGTCACATGCGGGTTGATCGTGGTCGAAACGCCGGCGACGAACGCTGCGTTGTTGCCGTTCGCGTTCTGGATGTTCATCGTCGTGTTGATCAGCTGGGTGGCGTCGACGGTCTTGCTGTTGTTCGGCGCGTACACCGGCATGAAGTTGAAGTACGACGAAGAGGGGCCGAAGCCGCCGCGCACGGCGCTCATGGCCTTGCTGTCGAGTTGTTCGGTGATGGACAGGTCTTTGATCATCAGCGTGTTCATGGTAAATCTCCTGGAAGGGGTAATTGCACAGTGCTTCGGTTGGGTTCGAGCAACTTGTCTGCTCGAGTGTCACTAATGCATGGGCTGTGCCAGTTTTGCTTTCCGATCCTAAGAAATTTGCCGGAGTGCTTTAGATAAAGGGGTTTGGGGACGTTCTGCCGCGAGAGCCGATGCAACAACGGGGAAACGACGGGTTGCGGATGGTGGATTGCAGCCAACAACGCGTGAAAGGTTGTTGGCTGCGGCGAGACAGTGACAAATTGAGGCCGCGGCTCGCGTCAGCTCACCGCGCAATGACTGTGATCTTCTTCGAGTACACCGGCGGATTGTGCGGAACATGCGCGTCGTCGCCCATCAGCAGTTGCAACGTGTGCTTGCCCGGCGGCAGTTGAATCGTGGTTTCCGTTTCGCCCGCGCCGAAATGCAGGTGATTGCGGTCCGACGGAATTTCCTGATCCGGCGGCGGCAGATCGGAGTCGATCAACAGATGGTGGTGGCCGGTGTTCGGATATTTGACGCCTTTCGGCGCCACGCCCATGTAGCGCAAGCCGAACCACACCTTAAACGGCTTGTTGGCCGGCACCACCTGGCCGTCGTTCGGGTAGCCGATATACGCATACGCGCCGGCCGGCGCCGGCGTCGAGCCGGCTGTGGCGAGATTCGGCGACGCCAGGGCCGACAGCGTCACGAGCGCGGCGGCCGCGATGATCTTGTACATGTTGGTCTCTCCGTCCTGACGGAACCGTTATGAGCGAACGGATCGCGCTAGTCTTTTTGCACCGTGATGGTGATCTTTTTCGAATACACGGGCGGCGCGTGCGGCACGTGGTTGTGGTCGCCGAGAATGAGTTGCAACGTATGCTTGCCCGGCGGCAACTCGATGCGCGCGTCCGTTTCGCCCGCGCCGAAATGCAGGTGATTGCGATCCGACGGAATTTCCTGATCGAGCGGCGGCAGATCGGTGTCGATCAGCAGATGGTGGTGCCCGGTGTTCGGAAACACGACGCCCTTCGGGCACACGCCCATGTTGCGCAGTCCCATGCGCACCCATAGCTTGCCGCCGTGAATCACCGCGCCGTCCGGCGGCCAGATGATGTATTCCTCGGCGCTCTGCGGCGAGGTGGTTTGCTCGGCAAGCGCGGACCCGCAGAGCGCCGCGCCGCCTAGCATCGCGAGAACGACGAGTGTATTGGTTCTTCTCATTGCGCACTCTCCCGAAGAGGGGTCATGGCCGCCTCGGCTGCAAGGCAGCCGGGCGTCTTGCTGGATGTCGCGGGCGCGCGCGTTGTTGGACGGCCGCCTAGTTAAAACGACATGCCGCGTTACTTTGTGAATCAGCTTAGGACGTAACTTGCCAAAAAGATACGCAATGCTCGTTAACCGTATAACGCACTGAGGATTAGCGACAATTGTGGCGCTCAAAGCGCGTGCTATCGTTATTAGCAGGTTGAAGATGGATAGTCGGTAGCGGCATCGATACTTCTCTCCGATTCACTCCGGCGTTTGCTGCGAGCGGCGCGGTCCTCGAATGCCTAGGTTCTGTCCGGAACAAACAGGATGTGAAGATGTGGCGAATATTCCTGCTGGTGTGCATGGCCGGGGCAATGCAGGCGCATTGGGGCGGTGCTTATGCCGCCGCGCAAGGCGGCGTCGCCGAGCGGGGCGCGGCGACGGCACTCGGCATGGCGATCTCGCCGTTCGCACCACAGAACAATGCCGCTTCTCCACGTATCGCGCTCGTGATCGGCAACGGCGCGTATGGCCGTCACGCGGACCCGCTTCGCGACAATGCGCCGCGCGATGCCGAAGCCATGCGCGACACACTGCGCGCGCTCGGCTTCGACGTAATCATGCGCACGAACGCGACGCCTCAGCAAATGCAGCGGGCCATTGGCGAATTCCATCAGCGTTTACGCGCAGGCGGCATCGGCCTTTTCTATTTTGCCGGCCATGGCATGCAAATCGGTCGGCAGACGCTGCTCGTTCCCGCCGGACTCGAAGCACACTCGCCGGCTCCGCTCATCAGTGAAGCCGTCGACCTGAATACCGTGTTGCAGGCGATGCGTGCGCCGCGTGCGGGTCAGCTCAATCTCGTGATCCTCGATACGTGCCTGAATAGTCCTTTCTCGGCTGACGTGACGTTCGCTGAGCCGGCGCTGTCCGCCAACACGCTGGTTGCCTATGCCACCGCGCCCGGCGGTTTCGCGGCGGACGGCGCGCGTCATGGCGTATACACCAACGCATTGCTGCGCGCGCTCGACGGCGCTCCGTCGCAGGATCTTGCCACGCTGTTTCAGCGCGTCGCCGCTCAAGTCCGCGACGTTACCGGCGGTGAGCAAAACCCGTGGATTGCTTCGTCGCTTATTCAGCCTTTTCGCCTCGCGGGGAATTTCCATGGCGGAAGTACCGCGTCGCTCACGTCCGCCATTCAGGACGATCACGTTGTGACGTTGCACAGTCGAGGCATTCTTCCGAAAGACAGCAGCGAGCAATACGAAATCACGTTCTGGAATTCGATCAAGGACAGCAACTACCCCGCCGATTACGAGGCGTATCTGAAGGCCTATCCGAACGGCCGCTTCGCCACGCTCGCGCATGCGCGCATCGACCGGCTGCACGCCGCGGCGGCGTCGAGTGCGACGGCTACTGCCCCATCTGCCGCGCCACCGCAGGCCGTGCGTCCAGCGGCTCCGCCGAGTGCTCCACCGCAAGAACGCCCGCGCGCGGCTCCCACGCCAACCGCAAGTGCGGCGCCGGCTTCCGCTCCGCCCGCGGCATCGGTTGCACAAAAGCCCGCGGCACGCCCGCCGAGCGCCGGTGAAAGCCGCGATTGCGCCGGTTGCCCGGTCATGATTGCCTTGCCGGCAGGTTCGTTCCCGATGGGCAGCGGCACCGACGATCCTTCCGAAAAACCGGTGCATCACGTGACCATCGGCGCGCCGTTCGCCATCGGCAAATATGAGGTGACGGTCGAGCAATGGAACGCATGCGTCGCCGCCAACGCCTGTCCGAAGCTAACGCCCGAAAGTAACGCGAACAAAGCCTCGCCAGCGCGCGACATCAGTTGGGACGACGCGCAGCAATACGTGAAGTGGCTGAGCAAAGTCACCGGCAAACCCTACCGCTTGCCGACCGAGGCGGAATGGGAATACGCGGTCCGTGGCGGCACCACGACTACATACTGGTGGGGCGATCAGATGCGCAAGGGCAACGCCAATTGCAAGGACTGCGGCGACCCGTGGCATAAGGAGGGACCGGAGGCCGCCGGTTCGTTCGCGCCAAATCCGTTCGGCCTGTACGACATGAACGGCAGCGTCTGGGAGTGGACGGCCGATTGCTGGCACAACTCCTACCAGAGCGCGCCCGCCGATGGCCGTGCGTGGGAGAACCCCGGTTGCGACATGCGCGTGATTCGCGGCGGTTCGTGGCGCGAAGGCGGCGGCTACATGCTGAGCGCGACACGCTTCAAGTACAGCGCGGGTGTGCGGCAATCGCAAGACGGCTTCCGGGTCGTTAAAGACCTCAAGTGACTTGTGCAAATTGCGGTCGAGTCAAGACCGAACGGCTTGAGGCCGAACTTCAGCCGGTACACGACGCCCCACCCGCGCGCTGCAAATCCAAACCTGCCGGCTTCGCTCAAGGCGCGCGCGGCTTTGTCGTGATCGGCGCGAAGTCGGCGACGATACGGTCCTGCCCATATTTTCCGCCGATTTGCGCGAGCCGCGCATCGAGCGCACGCAGATAATCGGCGCGCGATTCGCTCTCGGGACGCGGCTTGTCGAACAGCGGCGCCGGTGTGATGAGCAGCACCACCATCTCCGATCCGAACGGTTTCGAAATGACCCAGTCACCCGCGCTGCCGACCGTGGCCGCGTAGCGCGGCGGCGCCTGATTGTCCTTCGCGCGCGGACTCGGCACCATGTGCACGACGTTGCCGTCGAGCTGGTAATAGTCGAGGTTCACGTACGAGTCGTAAGCGGGCGTGGTGACGTCGACGACGAGCGAATCGCCCTCGCTCAACTGTCCGCCGGGCGGCCGCACATGCAGGGCCGCCACGCGGCCGGCTTGCCAGTTGTGAATCCAGTAGGGCGCGAGCGCTTTGACGGTGTCGCATTTGTCGTCGGCGACCGGCTCCACCTCAAGCGCGAGGGTATCGACGCCCGGCAACGCCGTGAGTGTGTCCTTCAGACGCGCCGCGCCATAGCGCTGCGAAACGTAGCCGCGCACCGTCAACGCGTGGTCCTGTGCGGAAGCGGAGAGCGCCGAACACGGTACTTGCGCGAGCACCGGCGCGACGGCGGCCAAGGTTAGCGCCGGCTTGGGAGGGGGTGGCATTGCGGGCGGTGTCGAGCCTGGCACTGCGGCGGACCCTGTAGTCGCCGCCGAAGTTGATCCGCCCGCCGACCGCTCCGCCGACGTCGGCTTGGCCGCACCCGCCACCGTCGCAGCCTCACTCGACGATGAAGCCGCCTGATCCGCCAACGCCTGCGAAGCGCCGTCAACCGGCTGCGCTCCATTCTGCCGATTCGGCGCCGAGCGTAACGCGAACACGCCGACAGCCGCCGCGCACACCACGGCGAAACCCGCGAGTCCCACCTTCGCCAGCTTGCCGGACTTCTCCGCGCGCGCTTCGTTGTCGAACTCCGCGATGAAGCGCACCACGCTCGGCATGCGCGTGTTGCGGTCGAACGAGAGCGCGGCGCGCAATGCACGCCACTGTCTCGCGTCGAGGTTCGGTGGCCGTTGCGGCTTGAACTCGGCATTGCGGGCCTGCGTCGCCGACAAGCGATCGAACGGATGGTGGCCCGTCAACAGCTCATAAGTGATGCAGCCGAGTGCGTAAATATCGTCGCGCGGATCGGGCTCGCGATGCTCGATCATTTCCGGACTCGCATACGCGGGCGTCAACGCACCGAGGCTGCCGGGATCGAACACCGTGGCGTCGCTCTCTTCCTCCGGCCGCTGGAACACGCGGGCGATGCCGAAGTCGATCACCTTCACTTCGGCATTCGTCGTGAGGAACACGTTGGCAGGCTTGAAATCGCAGTGCACGAAGCCGCGTTCATGCGCGTAGGCGAGCGCGCTGCACATGCCGCGCACGATCGGCAGCGCGGCCCGCACCGGCATGCCCTGATAGCCCGGCGTGCGCAGCAACTGGCTCAGCGGCTTGCCGCTCAGATACTCCATCGTCAGATAGACGATCGGGCCGTCGCGGTCGAAGTCGTACACGGTGATGATGTTGCGATGTGCGAGCACCTGCGCCTTGCGCGCCTCGCGCTGCAGCGCGACGAGCGAATTCGGGTTGCCGCGAAACTGGACGTTGAGCACCTTGACCGCGAGATACGGCTTGCGATCCGACGCCTCGAGCTTACGCAGGTCGAGCGCCTTGTACACCGTGCCCATTCCGCCGACGCCGAGACATTCCTCGAGCACGAAGCGGTTGTTCAGCGTATCGCCGGTGCCTTTGATCTGGTCGTGGCCCGGAGTATTCGCGGCGCCCGACGCATTCGCCGCGCTTGCCCCGCTCGCCGCGTAGCCCGCGCTTGCGGAGCGCACCGATGGAATATCGACCGTGGTCTGAATGCCGGTTTCCTCGCCGCCCGCGGCCACGTTCGAGACGCGCAGCTGCTCGATGCGCCGCCGCACTTCCGCGTAGAGATCGTCGGGCAGCGGCGCTTTGCGATGCGCCGCGCCGAGCATCTCCAGCAGCTGCGTGGGACCGAGCCCTTCGGTCGTCAACGTGCTGTCGAGCTGAGCGACGAGCTCGTCACGCGACAGCTCGCCGCTCTGGAAATCATGAATCACACGCGCAAGGCTAGCCATTTGTGCGAAGCGCCGCCGCTGCCGTCGGGCCGGATCGCATGCGACCGAAACCACTCGGGCTGATAGAGAACCTGTCGTAACCAGTTACATGTGCCGCTTCGATACTAGCCCCCGGCCCACGCTTTCGCAAACCAGGATTGCCCCGCTGCATGCGCGGGGTGACAGTGTCGCGCGACATCCAACAGCGTGTGGCGGTTTGTCGGGTGCACCCCGCCAGCAGCGACACGCCGAAGCGCGGCGATGCGTTAGCTTCAGCGCGTGGGGGCGGCGCCAAAGCCTTATGCAGCAAGCCTGCGAAAACTTTCTTAGGATGCGCGAATAAAACTGGCACAGGCCGTGCGTTAGTGACACTCGAGCAGACAAGTTGCTCGAACCCAACCGCAAGACTTTCATTTTTTCTTCCAGGAGATTTACCATGAACGCACTGATGATCAAAGACCTGTCCATCACCGAACAACTCGACAGCAAAGCCATGAGCGCCGTGCGCGGCGGCTTCGGTCCCTCGACGTCGTACTACAACTTCAGCCCGGTGTACGCGCCGAACTACAGCAAGAAGGTCGACGCGACGCAACTGATCAGCAACGAGCTGAACATCCAGAACGCCAACGGCAACAACGTCGCGTTCGCCACCGCCATCCATTCGACGATCGATCCGAGCGTCACGTCGAGCAACAACATCCACGTGTAAAGCACGACGAGGCGAAGCGCCCGTGTTCACGGGTCTCTTCGCCTCGCGTCGATCACGCCCGTCTTCCGCGCACCTTTGGAGAAGCACCATGTCATCCCTCATGATTCGCGATCTATCCCGCACCCGTTATCTCGACCGCCATGCAATGTCGGCGGTGGCCGGCGGCACCGGCACCCCCGGCCTGCCGTCCGTGGCCGGCCTTGGCAGCATTGCCAACGTCAACGTCACGGTGAACCAGAACCTCAACCAGCTGCAATACGTCAACGTCGCCGCGCTCAACAACGTCGGCGTGATCGGCGCGGGCATGGTGCCGCTGCACCTGAACGTCAGCCCGTCGCTGTGGGGCGGCAACTACGCCGCCGTGTGACGGCGTGCAGTAGCGGAGGGCCGGGGGCTTCCCTACTGCCGCCTGTTCATAACGTGCAGGCGCGCTGCAAGCAGATTTCCTATACTGATAGTGCGACGAGACCACCGCATACTTAACGACATATCGAAACGACGACCGGACAATCGCACCGGCCGCCCGCCCCACATTTTTCCGGAGCCGCCATGGCCAAGCTCATGATCAAGAACCTCACCGACAGTGTCGAACTCGACCGCCAGGCGATGGCCGCCATTGTTGGCGGAGCACGCATCGGTGCGCGATTGAACGGGGCCGCGCCACTCGTGCCGGCTTCGGCGCGCGTCGTCGAATATCCGCCCGGTTTTCCCGCCGCGCACCAGACGATCGTCGCGGCGGCCATGCAGCGCAAGCCATCGCGCGGCTAGACTTCGGTTCCACTGTTTCCCGCAACGGCACGCGCTTGCTGCGCGTGCCGTTCGCATTTCTTGCAGCCGCGCCTCATGCCGCCAACAATCATCCAGGCCTTGAGCATGGAGCGCTGTAGCCAACAACTGGTGTGCGAGCTGTGGGGCGCGTCCGCACACTTCGATCCAATCTCGCATCGATAGAACATAGCGTTTGACGGCCGCATGCCGCGCCGCCTTGACAGGACGTGCGTTGCCGAACCGCCTGCATTTTCCGCGCTAGACACGCGCAAAGTGGCATATCCCTTGCAGAAGTAAAGCTGAGCACCGCACCGTGCTCGCCTGCCCACTTTCAGGAGTAATGCCATGAAATCCACTGTCACCATCAAAGACCTGCCGCGCTCCGCGGACCGCGCACATGACGACGTCACGCTCACCGCCGAGCAGATGAAAATGCTGCGCGGCGGCCGCTCCGTCGTCGTCACCGTCGACGGGGGCGGCCCGGGCCACGTCGACGATTGGGAAATCAACACCGCCATCTTCGAAGGCCGCATTAAAGGGTCCTACCTGTAGGACGCGCGAGATGCCCGCAATTGGAAACAGCCCCTGCGTTTTCATCTCGCAGGGGCACTTGTGCAATTGACCTGGTGAATGTCCGCACGCGGCGACGCTGCCCGGCGTGCGCTCACCTATGATGCTTAGGACGCCACGTGGCTTTGTTCCGTCCGCCGATAGCACGCGCTATTCGGGCGGCGAGCAAACGCGTCAGACAACACTAGCGACGATGGCAGCGCGCCACAAGCCGGCATCGCCAATTCATATTGGAGATCCGCAATGAAATTCATCGTGCAATGGAACGGTCTGCCGACCGCGGAGAATTCCGTCATCGAGCGCTTCATGAGAACCGGCGGCCAGGCGCCGGACGGCGTCAAACTGCTGGGACGCTGGCATGCAATCGGCGGACTGCATGGCTTTGCGATCGTCGAGGCGGACGACTTACAGGGCATGGCGGCGCTGGCGCTCGAATGGGGCGATTTGCTCTCGATGAACATCTCTCCGGCGATGACCGACGAAGAGTTGGCCGCCGCCCTCGGGAAACATCAGACCGTCCGTCAATAGCGCATGGCGTAGCGCGCCGACTTCAAACATTTCCGCCCCCTTTGGGCATGCGCCTTGCTGAATCAGGACATCGATACCGCTTTTCGGAGGCACGCCCCGAGGGACGTGCATCGAGTGGCTGTCGTGAAGGCAGGTCCCATCAACCAAGCGGAGGTCATTAATATGTTGGGCACTATTCTTCTGATTGTGCTGATTCTTCTCCTCCTTGGTGCGCTTCCGACGTGGCCGCACAGTCGTTCGTGGGGTTATGCGCCGACCAGCGGTCTCGGCGTCGTCCTCATCGTCGTGATCGTGCTGCTGGTAGCGGGCGTGATATAGCCATGTTGAAACACTCGGATCGGTAATTCGAATCAAGCCGGCCGCCGGATACCGATGCAGTTCGCTGCATGGATATCCGGCGGCTTTGCTATGTCGATTGCCGAAGCAGATTCACGTTGTCACGCCGGAGAACGCGATGGAAAAGTTACTCGAGAATCAGGTTGCCTTGATTACCGGCGCCAGTTCCGGCATTGGATACGGCGTCGCGCAAGCGCTTGCCAACGCGGGCGCGGCGGTCGTGCTGAATTATCATTCGCATCCCGAATCAGCGGAGAAGCTGGCCGACGAGATTGAAAAGGCCGGTGGCGCCGCGCTCGCGGTTGGGGCCGATGTGTCCGATCCTCTCCAGGTCGAAAGAATGTTCGACGCGTGTCGCGCGAGGTTCGGAACCGTCGATATCGTGGTTGCGAATTCCGGCTTGCAGAAGGACAGTGCGTTCGCCGATATGACGCTGGAAGATTGGCAAACGGTGTTGGCGATCAATCTGACCGGCCAATTCCTCACGGCGCAATCAGCCGTGAAGGAGTTCCGGCGACGCGGGCCAAGGCCTGTATCCAAAGCGCTTGGAAAGCTCATCTGTATGAGTTCGGTACACGAAGTGATTCCTTGGGCGAGGCGCGTCAACTATGCGGCTTCCAAGGGAGGTGTCCAGATGTTCATGAAATCCCTCGCGCAAGAGGTTGCGCCGGAGCGCATTCGCGTCAATTCCATTGCGCCGGGCGCAATTCGCACGCGGATCAACAAAGACGCGCGGGAATCGAAACGCGAGAATGACAAGCTGCTGCAGTTGATTCCCTACGGTCGCGTGGGCGAGCCGGACGACATCGGCAAGGCCGCTGTCTGGCTCGCCTCGGACGAAAGCGATTATGTGGTCGGCACAACGTTGTTCGTCGACGGCGGCATGACGCTTTATCCGGAGTTTGCCGACAACGGTTAGACTTCGCCCATTTTCTCGCTGTCGTAACCATCGAGCAGTTGCTCGAAAAGATCCACATCACCCATCTGTCCGCCTTTGAGCATGATCTCCATGCCGTCGAGTTCAGCGCGATCGGCATGAAGGCGGCATACGGTGACGCCTGCCGACAACGGCGCGAGATAGGACAAGCCCCATGCGCCGAGCGCATGCACGGCGAAGCTGGAGGTATCGCCGCCCGCAATGCCGATGCGTCGCAAGCTCACCGTGCCGAGCACCTGTTGCAGCAGCGCGGCGCATGCATGCGCGAGTTGCGGCAGCGCGACGCCGGCGCCTGCCCCGTGTTCCGCGCGGCGTGTCGTGAAGGCGAGGACGTTGCGTCCGTCGCGCAATGGCCCTGCTATCGCTGCGACGCGCGTTGCCAGATAGTCAGACGCGCAAGCGCCGGTCATTTGCAGCGGGTCCAGTTCCACGCGCAGGTACGAATGCGCGGCGGCAATCTGCACTTCGGTCAATGGCGACAGACTGCCTGCCAGCACGAACACTGGGCTTTGTGCAGCGGCTAGCGTCGCACGCTCAGGCGCTTCTGTATGTTCATGCTCAGCGCGATTATCCAGCGCCAGTGCATAGGCCTGCGCGACGCTGCTCGCACCTACCGCGAGCAATGGCGCTAACGACGCCGAATGATGCCCGATCACGCGGCCGATCGCTTCCAGATGCGAGTCGTCGAGCACGTCGAACAGCAACGCGTCGGGTTTCGAATCAAGCCGGCGCTGCACCTCGGCCCGCAACGCGGCATCGCCGGCCGTATAGCAGCGCCAATCGATCGATTGCACGTTCTCCACACCTTGACGCTGCAGATGCACACGCAAGTCCGCTTCATTCATCGGCGTCACGGGATGACGGCTCATCGTCGGATGACGGTCGATCCGGTAGATCGACTGCTGATGATCGTCCGCGCCCGCGGCCGCGAACAGTTCACCGAACACGCAATAGCGCCGCAAATTCGGCTGGCCGCCGACCACCGCCACCAGCGGATTCGCGCAGTACTCGCGCAACGTGCGAATCGCCACGCCGATGCTGCCGGTCCCCGGTGCGCTATCGAAAGTCGAGCACACTTTGTAGTGCATCACGCGCACGCCGAGCGAGGCAAACGCGGCACCGGCGCGCGCAAGCTCAAGCTGCTGCTCAGCCGGCGACATCGTCCGTGCTGCGCCCGCAATGCCGAGCGCGTCGAGTTGGCCCAACATCGAAAGACGCGCGGCATCGGGTGGCGCGAAAAACAGCATGGTGCGCAGACCGGCGCGGGCGAGATGGGCGAGCGTGTCGGTCGCGCCTGTGAAGTCGTCGCCGTAAAAGGCGTAATGCGGACCGCTGCCATGCAACTGGCGCACGTCGCTCATGTCGTTGGTGTCCTGTGCCTCGCTCACGCGCGCCCGCCGAAGAATTCCAATGCGCGCCGCAGTTCCGGCATGTGCTCGGCGTACACCGGCAACGGCGTGCGTTCCTGCACTGCCGCCCATGCCTGGCGCACGCTCGTCACGCCCGCCGCCGGACCATCCGGATGCGCGAGAATGCCGCCGCCGGACATGAACAGCAAGTCGGTGGAGCGCACCGCGTCAAACGTGGCTTGTGCGGTGCCGGCCCACTGCCCCGACGAAAACGCCGGCAGCACGGCGTCGTCGCAACCGGACGCGAGCGGCGTGGCGCAATCGCGCGCCGACTCGATCACTTCGGCGTCGCCCTGCGCGAATTTGCCGGCGAGGCCATGCACGTGCATGTGATCGACGCCGGTCAAACGCCATAGCGTCTGATAGGCCTGGAACGACATGCCGAGCGCCGGATCGCGCGACATCATCCCGTAGCCGTTGCGATGCGCGTGCAGCACGAGCGGCGTCGCGCGGCGCAGCGTCTGTATCGCGGAAAAGCCGCACCAGTTGATGCTTGCCATCACGCAAGTGCCGCCCTCACGTTCGACCAGCTCCGCATGGCGGCGCATCGCGTCGAGTTCGTCGGTGATATTGAACGCGATCATCACGCGGCGGCCGCTGCGCTCGCGATAGCGGCGTACCTCCGCCATCACCGCGCGCACGCGCTCGGCGAGCGGCGCATGCGTGGGGTTCGCGCATACTTCGTCATCCTTGATGAAATCGACGCCCGCTTCACACAGCTCACGCACCAGCGCCGCCGTTTCCATCGCGCTTAGGCCCACGTTCGGCTTGATGATGGTGCCGATCATCGGCCCGTCCACCGCTTCTGTCAGCACCCGCGTGCCCGCCACGCCATGACGCGGCAATTCGAAACGCGTGCGATAGGCGACGGGCAAACGCAACGACAGCAGCCGCATGCCGCTGACTTCGCCCAAATCGTACAAATTGCCGGCGACGGTCGCGGCGAGCGTCGGCAGATTCGCGCCAATGTTGGCGAGCGGAAACGACAGCGTCACGCGCGCGCGCCGCCACGGTCCCGGCGTGCCCTGGCGCGCGAGCCATGCGCTCGGCAAGCTGGGTTGCGACGCGGCCTCGAGTTCCTCGATGCGCAGCACGCTCGCGCGGCTGCGCGCGCGCAGCGCATCCGATTCGTTGGCCACACGCACGAAGGTGCCGCTCGACTGCTCTCCCGCCATCACGTCGGCAACGCGCGCGGGATCGAGCGGCGTCTCGATCAGATAGTCGGCTTCGAGCGTGTCGTCGTTGACGGTATTCCGTTGCAGCGTAGCGTTCATAGCGCGTTCAGATCAGGAAAGCGGCGCACCGGCTCGCGGCCGTCCCACTCGCGCGACGCCGCGTAAATCATGTCGAATAGCTTGCCTTTCGGCCCGGCGATCTCCGAGAGCTCGATGACGGTGCCCGGATGATCCTCGGTGTCGAAGTAGACAAAACGCCCGTTGCGGCCCACTTCACCACTCATCGCGACCTTGAAGCCCTGCTCCTGCAAGCGCGCGAGGTCCGCGTCGAACGAGGTGGTCCAGTACGCGTTGTGTTGCAAGCCGGTGTTGCCCGCGGCGAGAAAGTCGCGATACATCGAGGGCGCGTCGTTACGTGTCTGGATCAGTTCGACCTGCAAGGGCCCCGAGTTCGCCAACGCGACCGAATTGTGCACCTCGTACGATTGCCCGCGATACGTGTAGTTTTCGATCGGCACGCGTTCGTTGTAAAACCACGGGCCCACGCCGAGC
>DASPZL010000570.1:0-2120 GCA_035636295.1 Paraburkholderia sp. | reverse complement strand
GGCAGGAACCAGGTGCCGCCCGAGTCCGGTACCAGGCCGATCTTCACGAACGCCTGAATGAAGCTTGCGGAGCGGGCCGCGAGCACGAGGTCGCAGGCTAGCGCGAGGTTGGCGCCGGCGCCGGCAGCCGTGCCGTTCACTGCTGCGATCACCGGCAGCGGCAGCCCTTGCAGGCGGCGAATCAGCGGGTTGAAATATTCATCGATCAGTACGCCCAGATCGGTCATCGCGCCCGGTGTGAAGTCGAGGTCCGCGAGGTCCTGGCCGGCGCAGAAGCCCCGGCCCGCGCCGGTCAGAACGAGTGCGCGCGCGCTGGAGACTTCCACCTCGTCGAGTGCGGCGCTCAGGTCCTGATGCATCGCACGCGTAAAGCTGTTGAGCTTCTCGGGGCGGTTTAGCGTGATGGTTGCAACATGGCTTGATGCGTCGATGTGTACGCGGATCGCTTCATACGACATTGGGTGTCTCCTCAAAGTCTCTTTGATCGATGGGCGCTGCGGTGTGGGTGTCAGAGCCGCTCGATCACCAACGCAATGCCTTGGCCCACGCCGATACACATCGTGCAAAGTGCAAAGCGGCCGTTGGTTCGCTCCAGTTGATACAGCGCGGTCGTGATCAGACGCGCGCCCGATGCGCCAAGCGGGTGGCCGAGCGCAATCGCTCCTCCGTTCGGATTGACGCGCGGATCGTCGTCGCGCAGACCGAGTGTGCGGAGAACCGCCAGGCCTTGCGAGGCGAAGGCTTCATTCAACTCGATCACGTCGAATTGGTCGAGCGTCATACCGAGTTGCTTGACCAGCTTTTGCGTAGCCGGCGCCGGGCCGATGCCCATGATGCGCGGCTCCACGCCCGCCGTCGCCATGCCCACCACGCGTGCGCGGCGACGCAGGCCGTATTGATCGGCGGCTTCCTGATTCGCGAGCAGCAACGCGCACGCGCCGTCGTTCACGCCCGACGCATTGCCAGCGGTCACGCTGCCGTCCGGACGAACCACGCCCTTGAGCTTGCCCAGGCTTTCGAGCGAAGTTTCCCGTGGATGTTCGTCGAGCGTTACGCGCACGGGATCGCCTTTCTTCTGCGCAATTTCAACGCCGACGATTTCCTGGGCCAACGTGCCGTCACGCTGCGCGCGCGCCGCCTTGTGCTGGCTTGCCAAGGCAAACGCGTCTTGGTCCGCACGGCTGATACCGAATTCGACGGCGACGTTTTCCGCGGTTTCAGGCATCGAATCCACGCCATACTGACGTTTCATCAGCGGATTGATGAAGCGCCAGCCGATGGTGGTGTCGTGAACGTCGGCTTGTCGTGAGAATGCGCTGGTGGCCTTGCCCATGACGAACGGTGCGCGCGTCATGCTTTCGACGCCGCCGGCGATCATCAGGCGCGCTTCGCCCGCCTTGATCGCGCGCGCGGCGGTGCCGACCGCATCCATACCCGAGCCGCACAAGCGGTTGATGGTCGCGCCGGGCGCCTCTGTGGGCAGGCCGGCCAGCAACGCGGACATGCGCGCGACGTTGCGGTTGTCTTCACCGGCCTGATTGGCGCAGCCATAGATCACGTCGTCGAGGGTCCGCCAGTCGACGCCGGGATTGCGCTCGATCAGCGCCTTGATCGGTACCGCGCCGAGGTCGTCGGCGCGTACATCCTTCAGGGCGCCGCCGTAGCGGCCAATTGGGGTGCGAATCGCGTCGCAAATGAAGGCGTCGTTCATAAGGGCTTCCTGCTGAAACGGATCGGCGCGAGATGCCGCTCCGATGTCTCATGTTAGTTGGGTCGCACAGCCCGGTCCACTCGGCCAAACGGCATAAGACGAACGCCGTGCTTTTGTCTTATGCCGTTCAGCCAGCTACCGCCGGCGCCGCTTTCGGTTCAACATGAACGCGGCTTTGAACTACGCGGAAGCGGTTCGCGACGAAGGCGGCGTCGGCCAGCGCCGCATTGGCCGCAGGGTTCGCGCCCGTGCCGTGGAAGTCGGAAAAGGCCGCCGACTGATTGACGAACACGCCGCCCGTCAGATTGACCGACAGTGCGACGCCGCCGCGGATCGATGCCTCATGTGCCGCTTCGAGCACTGCGTCGTCCGTGCTGTAGACCGACAGCGTCAGCGCGCCGTGCTCGGC
>DASPZL010000569.1:0-4648 GCA_035636295.1 Paraburkholderia sp. | reverse complement strand
CCCGATTCCCGTAAGCTGCGTGGTACATGTCGCTCTTTCCAGACCGCGCCGAATATGCGATCGACCCGGTCAGCACACCGCCGACGCCAGTTACCACGACTCATGACCCTCACGCAGACGCAAACGCAAATGCCGACGCCGCCGCGCGCATCCTCGTCAACCGGCATCAATCGGCGGGCGGCCGCGCTCTGCTCAGCCGGGCAATTCGCCGAGGCGTTGTCGATGGTGGCGCCGTCGCTCGAACCGGACGCAACGATAGCGGACGACGATCGCGCCGACGCGTTGAATATCGCCGGCGCCTGCTCGTTCGGCATGCGGCGGCTGGACGACGCGGAAGATTATTGGCGCCGGTGCCTGCGCATCAAGCCCGGCTACGCCGAGGTGTACGACAGCCTCGGCATGCTGCTCAAGTCGCGCGGACGCCTGTCGGCGGCCAAGGCGATGTATCGGCAACTGGTCGCGCTGCGGCCCGCCGAGGCCGACGCGCACAATCATCTCGGCACCGTGCTCCACGGCCTCGGCTACAACGAGAAGGCCCTCGCGTCATTCCGTCAGGCGCTGACGCTGCGCCCCGACTACGCCGAGGCGCACTACAACCGCGGCGTCGTGCTGCACGACCTGCGCCGTCTGGACGAAGCGGAAGCGGCGTATCGCGAGGCGCTGCCCGGCCTTCCGAACCACGCCGAAGCGCACAACAACCTGGGCAACGTGCTGACGGAACTCGGCCGCACGGCCGAGGCCGACGCCGCGTACCGCGAGGCGCTGACCATCAGGCCGCGGTACCCGGAGGCGCTCAATAATCTTGGCGGCGTGCTGAAGGCGTCGCGCCGGTTGCCCGAGGCGGAACTGGCTTGCCGGCTCGCGCTGGCGATTCGCCCTGATTACGCGGAAGCGCACATGAACCTCGGCGCGACGCTGGCCGACCTTGAACGTTTGCACGAGGCGGAAGCCGCCTACCGCGAGGCGATCGCTTATCGCCCCGATTACGCTGAGGCGCATTACAACCTCGGGATTGCGCTTTACAAGCTCGAACGTCTGGGCGACGCCGAGTCGGCTTACCGCGCCGCGATTCGCTCACGGCCCGGCCTCGTTCATGCGTACAACAACCTCGGTTGCGTTCTGCGTCAACTCGACCGTTTGCCCAACGCCGTCGAGGCCTTCGGTCAAGCGCTCGCCGTATATCCCGATTTCGCCGAAGCTCACTACAACCTCGGTGCCGCGCTGGTGCAACTCGGACGGCTGCACGAGGCCGAAAGCGCTTACCGTCGCGCACTCGCTTTGCGCGCCGATTACGGCGACGCAAGGTTCGGCCTAGCCGTATTGCTGCTCGGCATGGGCCGGTTCGACGAAGGCTGGCGGCTGTACGAGTGCCGCTACGAGCAGCCCGGTTTCGTCCATCACAAGACGCACGCGATGCTGAGCTGTCCGCAGTGGCGAGGCGACGCGCTCGCGGGCCGCTCCTTGCTCGTGTGGCAGGAAGACGGTCTCGGCGACATGGTGCAGTTCAGCCGCTATTTCGCGTTGCTGAAGGCGCGAGGGGCCGCGCATATCGCGTTCGCGTGCGCGCCGGCGCTGCACAGGCTGATGGCTTGCGTCGATGGCGTCGACGAGGTGCTCGACCATGACACTGCCGTGGCGCGCGCGTCCGCATACGACTGCTGGACGAGCCTGCTGAGCGCGCCGCTGCATCTGCGCACGACCGTCGACACGATTCCGCGCGCCGTGCGTCTCGCGGCCGAACCGTCGCTCGTGGAGCGATGGCGGCCGATGCTGGATGCGCTGCCGCCCGGCCGAAAGATCGGGCTGGTCTGGAAGGGCAATGCCAATCACCATAACGACGCGAACCGGTCGATTCCCTCGCTGACCACGCTCGCGCCGCTCTGGAGCGTGCAGGGCCTGAACTTCGTCAGCCTGCAGAAAGGGCAAGGGGAACACGAGGCGCAAAATCCGCCCGCCGGTCAGCCATTGCTCGACCTCGGCTCGATGGCGACCGATCTCGCGGACAGCGCCGCGATCATCCAGCAACTCGATCTGGTGATTTGCGTGGACACGTCGATCGCGCATCTGGCCGCGTCGGTGGGCAAACCGTGCTGGGTGATGCTGCCGGAAAAAGACGTCGACTGGCGCTGGATGCGCGATCGAAGCGATTCGCCGTGGTATCCGCATACGTTGCGCCTATTCCGCCGCGCGCCGGGCGAGGATTGGTCGATGCCTGTCGAGAGGGTGAGGCGGGCGTGCGCCGAGCGATTCGGCGCCGCGGACTTCCTCGATGAGCGGTGATGGAGCGCGGTAGTCCAACCTCGGTGGTCCAACACTACGCTTCGATCACCTGCACGTGATACAGACCCCAGGGCGACAACTCGAAGCGCTCTTTGAGCGGCTTGCCGGACAACTCGGGGATATGGTCCGCGTCATAGGTCGCCCATAGCGGCCCCATGCCGCCAAGCGGCAGCGGCTTGCCGTCCATATGCGTCGCCACGATGAAGCGATAGGCGCGCACGGTGTCGAGCGTCGTCATCACGGCGTAGCCGTCCACCGCATGCAACAGGATGCGAGTTCCGCCCGCGCCCGGTGTGCCGACGTGTTCCAGCAACGTGGTAAGCAACGGGCCGCTCAAGGCGTGCTGCCGGGAGTCGTATTCGGTGGTGGGCTTGATCGTCACCGCCGGCATGCCAGCAAGCAGAGGAAGATCGACGTTGTACGCTTCTGAAAACTTCACCTGGTGCTTCGCCAGCAACTGATCGAATGCGGGATCGAGCGCGCCGCGATTGTGGCGCTTGATCGCGCCGCTGATCGTCAGGATCACGGGCGACGCTGCGGACGCTTCGTCACGGGCACGTTTGCTGCCGAACGCGGGCGCGGCACTCGCGCCAAGCACGGCGGCGCTGGTTAGAAATTGACGTTTGTTCATTTGCGTTTGATTCAGGTCGATGCAAAAGTGCTTTTATGTTGTAGCAGAAAAGTGCTTCCGCCATCGTGTTGCGATGCATGTCCGCTTGCATGGCGCAGCGCTTTTGAAGCTTGCCGCCACAGGCTAAAAACCTCCCGTTAAACATTTCCGATAAACAGATTAGATAGCATTGCACGCTCCTTTAGGTGCTTGCCCGGCCGGTTCGAATCCTACAATGAGGGCTATCACATAGCGAACACCGGTGGGTTAAAGATGGCAGACAAGGCAATGTTGGTGGTGAGCGCGCATAGCGCCGATTTCGTGTGGCGCGCAGGCGGCGCAATCGCACTGCACAAAAAAAATGGATATCGTGCGAAGGTCGTCTGTCTTTCGTTCGGCGAGCGTGGCGAGTCGGCCAAGCTCTGGCGCAAGGGCGACATGACGATCGAGAAAGTGAAGGCCGCGCGTAAGGAAGAAGCGCAGCGGGCCGCGGACATTCTCGGCGCGGAAGTCGAATTCTTCGACCTGAGCGACTACCCGTTGCGCGTGTCGGACGAGGCATTGATGCGTCTCGTCGACGTCTATCGCGAACTGCAGCCGGCCTTCGTGCTGAGCCATTCGCTGAAAGACCCGTACAACTTCGATCATCCGCTCGCCATGCACGTGGCTCAGGAAGCGCGGATCATCGCGCAGGCCGAGGGTCACAACCCAGGGCAGAAAGTGGTCGGGGCGCCGCCCGTCTATGCGTTCGAGCCGCATCAGACCGAACAGTGCGAATGGATGCCCAACACCTTCCTCGACATCACGGAGGTCTGGGAGACCAAGCGCCGCGCGATCGAGTGCATGGCCGGCCAGGAGCACCTGTGGGATTACTACACGCGCGTCGCCTTGCAGCGCGGCGTGCAGGCCAAACGCAACATCGGCATCACGGCCACGCGCGACATCAAATACGCGGAAGGCTATCAGCGCATTACGCCGGCAGTCACGGGAGATCTGGCATGAAGCGGGGTGTGGTGGTCACGAATATCCGGCGCGCCGATCCGCGTGATGTCGAGGTCTTGCACCAGGCGGGCGCCGCCACCGTTCATGAAGCGCAGAGCCGCCTCGGCCTGCTCGCTTCTTACATGAGGCCGATCTACTCCGGTGCGGCTATCGCAGGTTCGGCTGTCACGGTGCTGGTGCCGCCGTCGGACAACTGGATGCTGCACGTCGCGGTCGAGCAGTGCCGCGAGGGCGATGTGCTCGTCGTGGCGCCGACCTCGCCCTGCGAGGACGGCTACTTCGGCGACCTGCTCGCCACGTCGCTTTCCGCTCGCGGCGTGCGCGGTCTGATTATCGACGCCGGATGCCGCGACGTCGCCTCGCTCAAGGCAATGAATTTTCCGGTGTGGTCGAAGGCTGTGTCCGCGCAAGGCACCGTCAAGGAGACGCTCGGCTCGGTGAACGTGCAGGTGGTCTGCGCGCAGCAGATCGTGAATCCAGGCGACGTGATCGTCGCGGATGACGACGGCGTTGTCGTCGTGCCGTTCGATACGGTGGCGAGCGTCGCGAAGGCTTCGCAGGCGCGCATCGCCAAAGAAGAGAAGACGCGTTCGGTGCTGGCCGGCGGCACGCTCGGCCTCGACTACTACGGCATGCGCGAGAAGCTCGCGGAAAAAGGCCTGCGCTACGTCGCCTCGGCCGACGATCTTTGACGGAGGGACCGGCGATGTCCAGTCGCACGCAAACCCGCATTCCCTGCATGATGATGCGCGGCGG
>DASPZL010000568.1:0-13307 GCA_035636295.1 Paraburkholderia sp. | reverse complement strand
ATCGATCTCGTCTACCCCGGCGCGTTCTCCTACTTCGTATCGACAGGCGTCGACGGCATCGGCGCGCCGATGCCGGTCTATCGCGTTGCGTTCAGCGCCGCCGACCTCTGGGGCGAAGACAAGAGCGAAGCCAACACCACCATTTATGCGGACCTGTACGAAGCCTATGTGCAGCCGGCCAACTGAACCGCGAGTAAAAAAAATGAGTCACCTGTTTGAGTTTGACGAAGACCGCGAAGCTTCCAGCGCGGCGAAGGTGCGCGCGCTCGAAGCGCTGCTGATCGAGAAAGGCGTGATAGGCAGCGACGCTGTCGATACCGTGCTCGATCACTTCGAAACGATAGCCGGGCCGTTCAACGGCGCGAAGATCGTTGCGCGAGCGTGGGTCGATCCCGCGTACAAGAAGCGGCTCGTCGAGGATACGCCGAAGGCGATCGCCGAACTGGACCTGCCGCTCGGCATGGCCGGCGCCGAAGGCGAGCATATGGCCGCGGTCGCCAACGACGAAGGCGTGCACAACCTGATCATCTGCACGCTGTGTTCCTGTTATCCGTGGCCGGTATTGGGTTTGCCGCCGTACTGGTATAAGGATCCGGTGTTTCGCGCCCGTGGCGTGCGCGAGCCGCGCGCCGTGCTGCGGGAATTCGGCGTCACGGTTCCTGACACGAAAGAGGTGAAGGTGTGGGACAGCAGCGCGCAAATCCGCTGGTTCGTCGTGCCGGAGCGCCCTGCGGACACCGAGCATCTGACCGAGGAACAGCTCGCCGCGCTCGTCACCCCCGAATCGATGATGGGCGTCGCGCTTGCCGCCGCGCCCTCCGCTGTCTAGGAGACCGCCATGTTCACGCGCTTCGAGGAATACGCCGCCGCTTCCATGCTCGGCGAGGCCGACTCGCCGCCACGCGTCGACGGAAAACTGCTGTTCACGAACCGCTGGGAGCGGGATGTATTCGGCCTCGCGTTGTCGCTCTCGAAGGCCGGCTGTTTCGAGTGGGAAGATTTCCGTCAATGCCTGATCGCGGCGATCGGCAGATGGGAAACCCGCGGCTGCGCAAACCAGCCGGCGTGGGACTACTACGAACGCTTTCTCGAAGCGCTGCTCGACGTGCTCGGATCCCGTGCGGTCCTTTCGTCAACCGAGCTCGCGCAGGTGCTCGTCGCGCGGCGCCCCGCCGGATACGCCGAGGCAGCGGGCCGCATGAATCCAGGCATCACTAACTGAGTGTTTTAACGTCAACAAGGAACCGCCATGCATACCGCTCTCGCCAGACTTCCCGCCACGGGCTCGACGCGCCGGAAGGTCGTTTCAATGTACGTCGCGCTCGCGCTTATCAACATTTTCGCGTGGACGTGGGCATGGATCGTCCTGCGCTCGTCGCCCGCACTCCTCGGTACGGCGTTTCTCGCATACAGCTTCGGGCTGCGCCATGCGATGGACGCGGACCATATCGCCGCCATCGACAACGTCACCCGCAAGCTGATGAACGACGGCAAGCGCCCCGTCGCAGTCGGGTTTTTCTTCGCGCTCGGCCACTCGCTGATCGTCGTGATCGGCGCCGCGGCCGTCGCGCTGGCAACCCGGGCGCTGGCCGATCATTTCGAAGCCTTCAAGGAAACCGGCGCGGTGTTGGGCACGTTCGTTTCGGCGACCTTTCTGATCACCATCGGCATCATCAATGTCGTTGTGCTCGCCGGGCTTTTCCGCGCGTTTAAACGGCAGCGCAACGGCGAGCAGCAAGACCGCGACGCACGGCTCACGCAGTTCGGCGGCAACCTGCTCGCACGGGTGTTCAAGCCGCTGTTCGGCCTGATCCGTTCGAGCGCACTGATGTTTCCGCTCGGCATCCTGTTCGGCCTCGGCTTTGAGACGGCCACCGAAGTCGCGCTGCTCGGCACGTCCGCGGCGCAGGCGTCCGCCGGGTTTTCAATGTGGACGATCCTGATGTTTCCATGCCTGTTCGCCGCCGGCATGCTGACCATCGACACCACCGACGGCATCCTGATGCTCGGCGCGTATGGTTGGGCCTTCGTCAAGCCGCTGCGCAAGATTTACTACAACATTACAATCACGCTGCTGTCCACCGCGGTCGCGCTGCTGATCGGCGGAGTCGAAGCGCTGAAACTCGCGAGCCAGACGCTGAGTCTTTCCGGTCCATTCTGGAGCGTGGTGGACGCGGTCAACGAGCACTTCGGCATGCTGGGCTACGCGATTGTCGGGATATTTATTATCGGCTGGCTCGCGTCGAGTTTGCTCTATAAACTCAAAGGCTATGACCGCGACGTGGCGTCTGCCTGATCGCCGCCATTAGCGTTCGCGATTTCGTCCCGACGTTTCATTCACCGCAGCGGATACCCAGCGATGAAGCAGATCAAAGTAGGCATGATCCTCTTTCCCGGCTTTCAACTGCTCGACATCGCCGGGCCCAAGGACGCGTTCGCCGAGGTCAAGATACTGAGCCGCGGCGAGTGTGAATATGAAATGCTCACGGTCGGCACCACGCGCGGCAGCGTGCGTTCGTCAAGTGGTTTGACGGTCGTGCCGGATCGAACCATCTTCGACACCTGTCCGGATTTCGACACGGTCATCGTGCCCGGCGGCCTCGGCATCTTCGAAGCGTTCGACGATCCGGCGCTCAGCGACTGGCTCAAGGCGCAGTACAAAAGATCGCGCCGCATGTCCGCGATCTGCAACGGGCTGTTCGCGCTGGGCAGTGCCGGCCTGCTCGATAACCGGGTCGTGACGACGCACTGGATGGACGTGCCGCGGCTCGCGTCGACCTTTCCGAGAGCGCGGATCGAACCCGATCACATTTATGTGCGGGACGGTCGCATCTATACGACGGCCGGCGTCACCGCCGGCATCGACCTGTCGCTTGCGATGATCGAGGAAGACTTCGGAAGAGCCATGGCGCTCGACGTCGCCAAATATCTGATCGTTTATCTGCGCCGCGCGGGCGGTCAGTCGCAGTTCAGCCCGCTGCTGGAATCACAGGCGGCGCCAGGCTCGCAAACGGTCGCGCTGCAGGAATACATGCTGGAAAACCTGCATATCGAGCACACCGTCGGTTCGCTCGCCGCGCGCATTCACATGAGCGCCCGCAACCTGGCGCGCACCTTCACGAAAGAATGCGGCGTCACGCCGATCACGTTTCTGAACAACGCGCGCATCGACGCCGCCCGCCGTTATCTCGAAGCCACCGACTTGCCGCTGCGGGAAATTGCCAGGCGGTGCGGCTTCGACGGCACCGACGGCTTCCGGCGCACCTTCCACCGCCGGCTGCAGATCAACCCGGCGGATTACCGCGAGCGCTTCAAGTCGCGTGACGTGGCCGCACAAGACGAGGAGCCGGATGCGCCGCCATCCGAGCGCGTCGCGCGCCCGCGGCACTCCCAAAGCGTGCCTGGAAACCATGTCGCCGGTTAAACACTGCCGGTCTTCCCCATCTGAACCAGCATCTGCCCGATATCGCCAGGAGGGCAACGCTTGCGCATCCGCATACAGTTCGTATACTTAGCGTATAACTTCTTGCGAGACAGCGTGAACACCACCTCCCCCGTCAATTCAGAAAAACTGGGCGAACTGGCTTACCAGACCCTGCGCCGGATGATTCTCGACAAGGCGCTGCGCAGCGGCGGCCCTGTCGTTGAAGGACGGCTTGCCGAAGAACTCAACATCTCACGCACGCCGATGCGCGAGGCGTTGCTGCGTCTCGAGGGCGAAGGCTTGCTGGTGCGCGCGGGCGCGCGCTCCTATTCCGTGCGCTTCGTCAGCGCCCAGGAATATTTTCAGGCAATGAAGGTACGCGAACTGCTGGAGCCCGAAGCGATCGGGCTCGCCATCGGCAAGATCGAGAAGAAACAGATTCAACAACTGATCAAGAAGATCAAGGCGCTCAGCAGCGGCCAGCAGGAGCAGGCGCACTGGCAGATCGACGATCAGGTCCACACGCTGATGGCGCGCGCGAGCGGCAACGACGTGCTGGCCCGCATGATCGACGTGGTCCGCACGAACAGCCGCTTGTTCGAACTCGTCACGCCGTTTAACCGCATCGAGGAAGATCGCGCGGAACATCTCGCGATTCTCGAAGCCTTTGCGGCTGACAACGCTGAAGCGGCGCGCGCGGCTATGCGCACGCATTTGCAGAACCTGCGCCGCTTCGTACTCGAACGGCTCAGCGAAGGCACCTATGGCTGACTTCCGGTTCATGAACCGGAAGCCTGGCGGAACAGGCAAAGTGGAAAAAAGCCTGCGCGCGAGCGCCGCATCAATGACGCAGTATCTTGCCGACGAATTCGCGTGTGCGCGCTTCGCGCGGCGCGTCGAATACCTGCTTCGGCGTGCCGGTCTCGATCACGTGACCGCCCGCCATGAACACCACTTTCGACGACACCTCGCGCACGAAGCTCATTTCATGCGACACGATGAACATCGTGATTCCATCCAAGGCGAGCGCGCGAATCGTATCGAGCACTTCGTTGACGAGCTCAGGATCGAGCGCGGCCGTGACCTCGTCGAGAAACAGCACCTTCGGCTTCAACGCAAGCGCGCGTGCGATCGCCACCCGCTGCTGCTGGCCGCCGGACAACTCGTCAGGATAGGCGCGCAACCGGTGCGCGAGACCGACCCGCGTGAGCAGCCTGATCGCGTCTTCCTCGACTTCCTTGCGCGGCCAGCCTTTGATCCTGGTCGGCGTGATCATGACGTTGTCCAGCACCGTCATGTTCTGGAACAGGTTGTACTGCTGGAACACGATCGCGATGTCCGAGCGCAGCGCGCGCACGGCGGCCTTGTCGGCGTAGTTCACTGCGGCGCCGTTCAGATGCACGCTGCCGTGCTCCGGCGGCAGCAGCCCCATCAACACGCGCAGCAACGTGCTCTTGCCCGATCCGGATGGTCCGATCAAGCTGACTATCTCGCCCTTTTCGACCGAGAGATTGATTCTCTCCAGCACCGTGTGCGGCCCATAGGAAGCCTTCAGGTCAACGATTTCGAGTTGCGGCAAGTTTCTTCTCCATGCGCTTACCGAAGCGCGACAGCGGATACGACATCAGGAAATACAGCGCCAGAATCGTCCCGTAGACGACCCACGCGGAAAAGCCCTTATTGTTGAGCACCTTGCCGGCCGACGTGAGTTCCATCACGCCGATCTGCGAGGCCAACGCGGTGTCCTTGATGAACATGACGAAAAAGCCGAAGGTGGGCGGGATGATCACGCGCCATGCCTGCGGCACGATCACGTAGCGCAGCGTCTGAACGTAGCTGAAGTTCAGCGTGCCGGCGGCTTCCCACTGGTTCACGTGAACCGACTCGAGACCGCTTCGCACGATCTCGCCAAGATACGCCGACGCGATCAGGCAGACACTGACGAGCGCCACCGCAAAGGTCGACAGATTCGCGCCCGACGACTGGCTCGCGAAAAACACGAGCATTAGCGTGACAAGAAACGGAATACGCCGGAACAGCGCGCAATAGGCGAACATGATCGCGCGCACCGGCGCCATTGCGCGCGAACGCGTCACCCTCAGCACCGCGACGACGAAACCTGAAACGAATCCGGCGAAACATCCGATTACCGACAGCACCAAGGTGGCGGCGAAGCCTTCGAGCAACAGCAGCAGGTTGTAGTATGAAAACAGCTGGGTGAGTTGAGCCATGGTCGAAACGAACATCAGAATACCTTTATCTTCGCGCGGCACACGTGGCGCCCGAACATCGCCAGCGCGAAAGTCGCCAGCAACGTCACCGCGATGTACATGACGGCGGCCACGCTGAACGCTTCAACCGAAAGATAAGTCTGCGAACTGAGGTTGTACGTGCGCCCGGTCAGTTCCTCCACGCCGAAGATCGCCGCCATCGAGGTGCCGAGCGTCATCACGATGAACTGGTTCGACAGCGGCGGAAACATCACCTTCATCACGTGCGGAAAGATCACATGGCGCACGATCTGCGGTGTCGAAAAACCGAGCACTTCGGCCGCTTCGATCTCCGCCCAGCGAACCGACGCAAAGCCGGCCCGCTGGATTTCGCACAGGTAAGCGCCCGCGTTGAACGTGGCGCCCAGCAGAACCGCCGTGAATGGCGAGAGCGTGATGCCGATCTCGGGCAACGCGAAGAACAGAAAGAATATCTGCACGAGTTGCGGCGTATTGGTCGCGAAAGTCACGTAGGCCGTGACCACATGCCGCAACGCAGCCGGCCCGTAGCGCAGGATCGACGCGCAAACCAGGCCGAGCAGCATGCCCATGCCGAATGCGAGTACCGCGATCTGCAAACTGAGCCATGCACCGCCGAGCAGATACGGCCATTGTTCGAGGATGGGCCCGAAGTGAAGCGTCATCGAATCAGGCCTCCTTGCGGCAAACTTGTACAGCGCTCATCGGCCGATAGCGGCACACCGCGCCGCAGTCGATTAATCACGCTCATTGCGCCGCGGCCATCGCCGGAGCAGCGGTCGGATCGTGCAGCATCGGGCTGCCGAACCATTGCTTCCAACGGGCAGCCACGAAGCCGCTCTTGTGCAGCGTCGCGATCTCCTTGTTCAGCCGCTCGGTGAGTGCTGTGTTGCCCTTCTTCACGCCGATGCAGTCGTAATCCACTTCGATCGGCTCGTCCACCACCCGCCATTTCGTCGAATAGTTCTTCGTATAGCTGAGCATGAAGTCGAGCACGTCGATCAGCGCGTCCGCACGCCCCTGCGCGATCGTGCGCACGGCATCCGGATAGTTGTCGAGCAGCAGCAGTTGCGCCTTCGGCAACTTCTCCTGAATCAGCTTGACCGGCGTCGTGCCGCGCACCTGAACCAGCCGCACCGACGGATCGTTCAACTGGGTCCAGTCCTTATAGGGTTTGTCCTGCGTCGTCAGCACGCCGAGCACTTCCGTATTGACCGGCTCGGTGAAGTCGATCACCTTCAGGCGGTCGGCGTTGCGCGTCATGCCGCCCATTACGGCGTCGATCTTGTCGGTCATGAGGAACGGCACGCGATCGTTCGAGCCGACCGGCACGATTTCCAGCTTCACGCCGAGGGAATCCGCAATTTTCCTCGCGATATTGACATCGAAACCGTCGATGTTGTTCTTCGCATCATAAACGCCGAGCGGCGGCAGGTTCGGGTTGATGCCGAATACGATCTTCTTCGACGCGAGGATTTCGTCCAGCGTACGCGCGCCGGCGTCGAGTGAGCCGAACAGCGCGCATGCCGCGATGCCGACGGCGAGCATGCGGCTCAGGATGATCGAGGGTTTCATTCGTGGACTCCGTAAGCGTTACATGAGGTGAAGGATTCAGCTACCCGGACGAGGCGTTCGCAAGGCCGTTCTTTTTTGACCGACTTTGCGTATACGTATCGTATACGTTAGTATCAAATCATCGCCTAAATTACTTGTCAAGCGAGGTTCGGGCCGATGTCCGGAGAAGACGCAATGCGCATCCCTTGTACGAAAAGCTCACCCACGGTCGAGCTGTTTCTTGATGGTCAGAGCTTTCCGGCACGAACCGGCGAGAGCGTGGCGGCGGCGCTGTTCGCATGCGGCAGGAAGGCGCTACGCACGAGCCCTCGCCTGCATCAGGCGCGCGGCATGTTTTGTCTGATGGGTTCGTGCCAGGAGTGTCTCGTGATAGTGGACGGGCGCCGGGTGCTGGCTTGTCAGACGCCTGTCACCGGCGGCTTGCGTGTCGAAACCGTTGCGGAGACCGGCACCGATGCCTGAGTTCGACGTAGCGGTGCTCGGCGGCGGCCCGGCAGGCGCGCATGCGGCGATTGCCGCCGCGGCTGCGGGACTGAAGGTCGCGCTGTTCGACGAGAACCCGGCCGCGGGCGGGCAGGTGTATCGCGCGCCGATCGAAGGCGCTGCATCGCCGGGCAGCGCGGATCAGGAGGCAGGCGACGCGTTGCGCCGTGATCTGGCCGCGAGCGGTGTCACGAGATTCTTCTCTCATCCCGTATGGGCCGTAACCGGCGACTACCGTATCGACGCAACAGGCCCGCACGGCCCGGTCGGTTTCGCCGCGCGCGCGCTGATCGTCGCTGCCGGCACCACGGAGCGTGTCGTTCCGTTCGAAGGTTGGACCACACCCGGCGTGATCGGTCTCGCGGCCGCCACCATTCTGTTGAAGTCGCAACACATGCTGCCCGGCAAATCGACGCTCGTCGCCGGCTGCGGTCCGCTGCTCGCCGCCGTGGCGGCCAAAACGATCGAAGGCGGCGGTAAGGTCGAGGCCATCGCTGATCTTGCCAGTAACGCTGACTGGTTCCGCACCCTGCCTGCCATGCTCGCGCGTCCCAATCTGCTGCGCCAGGGATGGCGCTGGTGGAGTACGATCCGCCGGGCAGGCGCGCGAAGATATGCGCGTCACACGGTCGTGCGCGTCGAACCGGCCGGTGAACAACTGCGCGCGACGCTCGCCCCTTGCGATGCAAGCGGGCGTCCCCTCGAAGGCAAGCGCAGAACTGTGATCGCCGATTGCGTCGCGGTCGGCCACGGGCTCACGCCGTCCACTGAAATCACGCGTCTGTTGCGGGTACAACATCGTTACTCACGCAGCGCGGGCGGCTGGATCGCCGTCGCCGATCAGGATGGGCGAACTTCGCGCCCTCGTCTTTATGTCGCGGGCGACGGCGCCGGCATTGCCGGTGCGGACGCCGCCGCGAAGCACGGCACGCTGGCCGGACTCGCTTGCGCGCTCGACCTCGGCGCGCAAGCACCGGAACGGCTGCGAAGCCTCGTCGAAATATCGCGCAACGAATATCGGCAGGCCGCGCGTTTCGGGCATGCGATGGCGGATCTGATGGCGCTGCGCCCCGGCCACGTCGACAGCATCGCAACCGACACGATCGTCTGCCGCTGCGAGGACGTGACGCGCGCCGAAATCGACGCGGCCTTCGACGCCGGCGCATGCGACGCCAACCAGCTCAAGGCATGGACACGCTGCGGCATGGGCCCCTGCCAGGGGCGCACTTGCGGCGACGTTGCGGGCGAGCTGCTCGCGCGCCGTGCGCACGACCCCTCGCGCGAACGCGTCGGTTGTTTTTCCGCACGCACGCCGCTGCGCCCCGTCACGATCGAAGCGCTAACCGGCGACTACACCTACGACGACATCCCTATTCCCAAGGCTGCGCCGCTATGAACGCACCGGCTGAAACACTGCACGGACCGTTCGACGCCGCCGTGGTCGGCGGCGGGGTGATGGGCTGCACGACCGCGCTGTTCCTCGCGCGCGCCGGCATGCGGGTGGCCGTGCTCGAGCGTGACGCGCTGTGCCGCGCCGCTTCCGGCGTGAACGCCGGCACGCTGACCCTGCACATGACGCGCGCGGCGCTGGTGCCCTACGCGATCCGCGCATGGCGGATGTGGATGGAGACAGACCGGTGGCTCGGGCAAGGCGTGCTGGCTACCGCCGCGCCGGGTCTTTCGCTCGCATTCACCGAACCCGAACGGGAATTGCTCCGGGCTCGCGTCGCGGCCCGCCGCGAATACGGCGCGCAAATCGATCTGCTGGAGCGCGACGCCGCGCTAGCCGTCGAACCCGGACTCAATCCCGCGATGCTGGAGGCCGCGTTCTGCGCGACCGACGGTTTCGCGAGCGCGTATCTGACCGGCCGCGCGTATCACGCGGCGTTGCGCGAAGCCGGCGTGCGGATTGTCGAGCAGACACCGGCAACGCGGATTGATCAGGTGAACGGAATTTACCGCGTGTACGGCGCCGAAAGCACCGGCATTCCGCTTCGCATCGACGCGACACGGCTCGTCATGGCCGGTGGCGTATGGCTCGAACCGCTGCTTGCGATGCTCGACGTGCACATTCCCGTGAAGACGCTCGTCAACCAGTTGATCGTCACCGAACGCATGCCGCCCATCATGCGTTCGGTGCTCAGCATCGCGAACGGTCTGCTTTCGATGAAGCAGTTCGCCAACGGCAGCGTGCTGATCGGTGGCGGCTGGCAAGGCGTCGGCGATCGCGTTCAAGGCCCCGTGGAAACCATTCCACAGAACCTGACCGGTAATCTGCGGCTGGCGCAGCACGTGATTCCCGCGCTCGCGAAAGCGCGCGTCGCGCGCATCTGGCTTGGGCTCGAAGCCGAAACAGCCGACGCGATGCCGATGATCGGCGCACTGCCCGGCATGAGCGACGCCTGGGTCATCGGCTGCGTGCATTCCGGCTACACCAGCGGCCCCTACATGGGAAAGCTGCTCGCGCAAACGATGCTCGGCGAAACACCCGAGTTGCCCCTATTCGATCCCGCGCGACTCGTGGTTCAAAGCGCCGCGCCCGCCGTTACTCCTCGAGAAAAAACCGAATGATTCCCTCGCACGACGCCCCCTTCAACGGCATCTATGCCGCCACCCTTTGTCCGCTCGACGCCCAGGGCCGCCATCTTGACGAAGCCGCGCTCGCCCGCCATCTGCAGGACGTCGCGGCGGTCGACGGTATCGTCGGCTTGCTGATCAACGGGCACGCCGGCGAGAACTTCGCGTTGTCGCGCGACGAGAAGCGACGCGTGGTGGAGATCGCGCACAGCGAGTGCGGCGATCGCTCGATCATCGTGGCAGGCGTGAACTCGGAAGACAGCTACGAAGCGCAAGCCCATACCGACGATGCAAAACGCGCGGGCGCTGACGCATTGCTGCTGTTCCCGCCGTTCTCATGGGCACTGTCCACCGATCTCGACACTGTCGTTGCGCATCACCGCATCGCCAATGCCCACGCCTGCTTGCCGATGATGCTGTACCAGGCGGGCGTGAGCACCGGCGCGATGGCGTACACGGAGCCCATGCTCGCGGCGCTGGTCGATTTGCCGGAAGTCGTGGCGATCAAGGAAGGCAGTTGGGAAACCGCCGCTTATGAGGGAAACCGGCGCTTCGTCAAAGCGGTGGCGCCGCACGTCGCCGTCATGGCATCCGGCGACGAACATCTGTTCACATGCTTTGCGATCGGCACCGAAGGCAGCCTCGTGAGTCTCGCCGCCGTCGTGCCGGAACTGATCGTGGCGCTCTATCGCGCGGTACTGCGTGGCGACCTCGGCGAAGCGCAGCGGCTTCATGCCCGCATCTATCCGCTCGCGAAGGCCATTTACGGCACCGCCCCAGGATCGCATGCGAGCGCGCGGCTCAAGGCCTGTCTTCATCTGCTCGGAAAATTTCCGCATGCGTCGATGCGCCCGCCGATTCCGCGGCTCTCTTCCGCGGAAACAACCCGCCTTGAAGACGCACTCTCGATTGCCCTCGAACACGCCCGGAGCGATTCATGACTCACAGCACGACCCTCACCCTTATCCGCGGCGGCCGCCTGATCACCGCAGTGGACGACTACGTCGCCGATATCCTGGTCGAAGGCGAACGCATTGCCTGTATCGGGCAGCAACTGGAAGCCGGTCCGGACACCAGGGTGATCGACGCGAGCGGCCTGCTGGTGTTTCCCGGCGGCGTGGATTGCCATACGCATATGGAGAACACGTTCGGGCCTTCGGTGACTTGCGATAACTTCGCCTCCGGTACTCGCTCGGCCGCTTTCGGCGGCACCACGACGATCATCGACTTCGCGTTGCAGAATGCCGGCACGAGCCCGCTCGACGCCATCGCGAGAGCCCAGTCGAAAGCCGCCTCTGCGGCGAGCATCGACTACGGCTTTCACGTGATCGTCACGCATGTGGATGACAACGTGCTGGCCGACATGCAATACGCGATCCGTCACGAGGGCGTGTCGAGCTTCAAGATGTTCATGGCGTATCCGGGCACCGTCATGTCCGACGACGCCACGATCTTCCGGGCGATGCGCATGGTCGGTCAGCACGGCGGCATGATCGCGCTGCACGCCGAGAACGGCACCGTCATCGACCTGCTGATTCGCGAGGCTATCGCGCAAGGGCATACGTCACCACGCCATCACGCGCTGACGCGTCCCGCGATCATGGAAGGCGAAGCCACGCATCGTGGCATCAAGCTTGCCGAACTCGCCGAGGCGCCGGTGTACTTCGTTCACCTGTCGGCGAAGGAAGCGCTCAAGCACGTCATCGAGGCGCGCGATCTCGGCATTCCGGTGTTCGCGGAAACCTGCCCGCACTACCTGTTCTTCGACGAATCCGCCTACGCCGACGACAGCTTCGATCTGGCGCGCTACGTGATGAGTCCGCCGTTGCGCTCGAAAGACGCGCAGAACGCGCTGTGGACCGCGCTCAAGACCGACGACCTGCAACTGATCTCGACCGATCACTGCCCGTATTGCATGAAGGAAGGCCATCGCGGCAACGTCAACCAGAAGCCGCTCGGGCGCGACGACTTTTCGCAGATCCCGAACGGCGTGCCGGGGGTCGAAACGCGCATGACGGTGGTCTACGATGGCGGCGTGCGGACCGGCCGGATTTCGTTGAACCGCTTCGTCGAATTGACGTCGACGGCGCCCGCGAAACTGTTCGGACTGTTTCCGAAGAAAGGCACGCTCGCTATCGGCAGCGACGCGGACATCGTGCTATTCGATCCCGACGAAGGGCACACGATCAGCGCCCAGACGCAGCATAGCGATTGCGACTTCACGCTGTTCGAGGGCCATCGAGTGACGGGGCGCGTGAAGAAAGTATTGCTGCGAGGCGAACTGCTGATCGACGACGGCGAATGGGTGGGCCGCATCGGACAGGGCCAATTCGTCGCGCGCGGCGAACTGGGCGGGTACTGGTAAGCGCGATGCCGATCTACGACTACGAGTGCACGCAGTGCGGTACGTTCGACCAGATGCGAAGCGTAGCCGCACGCCACACTGCGTCCTGTCCGCGGTGTGGCGCGCCCGCCCCCCGGATTCAGGGCGGCCTGCCCATTGTGTTGAGGCATAACGGCAACGCGTCGCAGGCCGAAGACGGCGCCTATCTGGCCAGCGGGCGTCCCGGTTGCCTTTTCTGCCGCTGAGTGCCGGCTTCGCGTGGACAGTCCGTCGGGAACAGTTGAGAGCAACCGCCCGATCGAACGTCCCGCACACGGCCTAGAACGCGTGCTTCATGCCGATGCGCACGTCGGTCTGCGTGTTCGAGGTGGACGGCGCGAAGCTGTAGCCGATCACCGCGTTCACGCCATCCGATGCGCGCAGGTAGTCGCCGGAAATATAGACGTCCGTGCGTTTGGACAACAGGTAATGCAGCCCCAGCGATCCCTGATTCCAGTGATTGCCCTCAAAGCGCGTGTGCTGATAGCCGCCGTACAGCGCGAGCGCCGGCGTGAAGTTGTACGATGCGCCGCCTTCATACACCTGCATATGCGAGGTTTGGCCCAAGCCCTTGATCGTCGTATACGTGAAGTCGCCGGTGAGCATCAGCTTGCCG
>DASPZL010000567.1:0-2230 GCA_035636295.1 Paraburkholderia sp. | reverse complement strand
GGGCGCACTGTCACAGACCAGGGTTGCGACTTTCTAGATGGTCAACGTAAAGCGCCGTGGGCGCGCGACTCTCAGAACGGCCCGCGGCTGGCGAGGTGAGCGTATTCGTCCTTGAGCATTTGAATTCGGTGCCGGTACGCTGCGACAAGACATGCCTCATTCGTCCCGCATTTCTCGCGCACATTCAGCCATGCCTGCTGCTCGTCCTGCATGTTCCCACGCGTGCCCATTGCGACGAGGCCCGTCAACGTTTCGTAGCGAACGGTCATTTCGACGTCCATCTCGCTGAGTTGCCGGGAAGCGCATACCGCCTTTTCGTCAGGCAGACGCGCCCGGTTGCAGTCGAAGCCCGCAGCCAATGCGGAAACGGAACCGAGCGCGAACGCTGCAAAAAGCGCCACGTGCAAGAGCCGTCTGGCGCCGCGTTTAATGCCGTGATTGCGTTGTCGGTTCATCATTCTTCCAGGCATGGCCGAACAGATTGTCCTGTTTACGTTGACCACGCCCGCCGTGCGATGTTCCTGGCAAGGTTCCGTTCAGGACTGACCGTCAGGACACGCCAGCGTCCCCGCAGCCGCCTTCTGCCCGCTCCCGCCGAAGCTCGCCAGCGCGGCAAGCCCCAGCAACGCAAGCCCGCTGCCGAACAGGAAGTCGACGGAAATGCCCACATGATCCACCACCATCCCGCCTACCAGCGATCCGAGCGCGATAGCGACCTGAATGATGCTCACGAACAACGCCGAGCCCGCTTCCGGTGAATCGGGCGTGGCGCGTTGAATCCAGATGCTGAAGCACAGCGGCAACGCGCCGAAGGAAACGCCCCACGCAAGCACGAGCGCCACGACGCCGATCGGCGAATGTTGCAGGAGCGGCAGCGACACCAACGCGAACATCAACAGCGAAATCATCACGCCCAGCGATATTTTCAGATTGCGCGTGACCGTCGACGAAACGGCGAAGTTCGAGATGAACCCGATCATGCCAAAGCCGAGCAACAGCCACGTGATGGCCGGCATCGTCAGATTCGCATTGCGCAACAGGAACGGCGTGACGTACGTATACGAGGAGAAATGCGCGCCGAAGACGAGCGCCACCATCAGCATGCTTCTACGCGGATGCGGGCGGCGCAGCAGCCCGACCAGATCACGCAAGCGCAATGCCGCGCTGGACGGCAAGGACGGCACGAAGACGAACTGCGCCACCAGCGCGACCGCGACGAGCACGCCGGTTGCCATGAACGAGGCACGCCACGACGCGAAGCTCGCGATGAACGTGCCGAGCGGCACGCCGATCACCGTGGCGCACGTCACGCCGGTCAGGATCGTGGCCATGGCTTTCGCCGAGTCTTTCGGCTGCACGAGGCGTCCGGATGCGGCCGTGGCCAGCGTCCAGAAACCGCCCAATGCGGCGCCGAGCAATGCGCGTCCGACCAGCATGACAAGAAAGCTCGGTGCAAAGGCGGAAATCAGATTCGACGCCAGCAGCAAAGCCGTGAGTAAAAGAAAGACTCGCCGGCGATCCATGCGCCCCGCCACCAGCATCAAGCCCGGCGCCGAGATCGCGGCAATCACGCCGGGCACGGTGACCATCAACCCTGCCGTGCCGGGCAATACGCCCAACTCCGCCGCCACGCGCGGCAAGAGTCCGACCGGCAGAAACTCCGTGGTGACGAAGGCAAAAGCGCCGATTGCAACGGCCACGACAGCGAGCCACGAACGCAGGGACGACGAGGCGCTATCGTCGGGCGAGGCGCGGCTCGCCGACGGGTTATCTTCCATCAACATAGTATTGTTTGCGAGTTATTCAACAACGGGTGGGATTAGAGCGGTCTCACCGGGCTAATCGATTCACGGACCGCAATCACGATTAAAAAAGCAGGCCTTATTGGCCTGCCTGTGATTGCGATCGGGAAAATCAGCGGGTGAAAACCTGAACGGAACACACCATAACATCGTATTAAATCGCTCGCTGACCGCGCCGTAAAATCACACTCGAGGGTGGGGTTATTCGAAGGGAAGGCGCGGGGCTTGCTGCCCCGCGCCTTCCTGCTTGCCGCGGCTTCATTGACCAAAATAGATCCTGCATTGCGGCCCGGAAGAACACGACCGGCTCTGCCTGCCGCCCGCTTCCGATTGGCCGGCGGCCACGCCGCCATATCCCACCGCTTCCGCGGCAGGCGTCGCGTTCTGCCCGGTTCCGCCGAGCGGCACGTCGGTTGTGGCTTGCGCCG
>DASPZL010000566.1:0-3792 GCA_035636295.1 Paraburkholderia sp. | reverse complement strand
CTTCGAGCGCACCCGGGTTCACAATGTCGTTCGCGCCGATCACGAGCACCACGTCCGTGGTGTGAAAATCCTCGTTGATCTCATCCATTTCGAGCACGATGTCGTACGGTACTTTCGCTTCGGCAAGCAGCACGTTCATGTGTCCCGGCAAGCGGCCCGCCACCGGATGAATGCCGAAGCGCACGCGCACGCCGAGCCCCTCGAGCTTGCGCGTGATCTCGCTGATCGTCGTTTGTGCCTGCGCGACTGCCATCCCGTAGCCCGGCACGATGATCACCTCGGACGCGTCACGCAAAATCGCGCAGACTTCATCGACGGTGGTCGGCACGACTTCGCCCGCGATATCCGCTGAACTGGTACCACTTGCCGCGCCGAAGCCGCCGAGAATCACCGACACGAAACTACGGTTCATCGCACGGCACATGATGTAGCTGAGAATCGCGCCGCTCGAGCCGACCAGCGCGCCAGTTGTTATCAACAGATCGTTGCTCAGCATGAAGCCGGTGGCGGCCGCTGCCCAGCCGGAATAGCTGTTCAGCATCGACACGACAACCGGCATATCCGCGCCGCCGATCGCCATCACCAGATGCACGCCGAGCGCGGCGGCCAGCACGATCATCGCGAGCAACGCGACAATGCCGTCGGTCCCTGCCGGCACCGTCAGAAAGCGATAACCGATCACGATGCACAGCACGAGCACGGCAAGATTCAGCAGATGCCGGCCGGGCATCACAAGCGGCTTGCCGCTCAGCGTGCCTTGCAGCTTCAGGAACGCGACGATCGAACCGGTGAACGTGACTGTGCCGATAAACACGCCGAGGTAGATCTCGATCAGATGGATCGCGCGTTCGGCTCCGCCGAGTTCGCCGGCAGGCATCAGATAATTGGTGACGCCGATCAGCACCGCGGCGAGCCCGACGAAGCTGTGCAGGATCGCGACCAGTTGCGGCATTTGCGTCATTTCGACACGCCGCGCAAGCAGCGCGCCGACTGCCGCGCCGATCACGGCTGCCGCGAGCACAACCTCGATGCCCGCGCCCTGCGCGATCAGAAGCGTCGCGACGACAGCGATCAGCATGCCGGCGACGCCGTACAGATTGCCGCGCCGCGCGCTGCTCGGGTGACTCAAACCACGCAGGCTGAGAATGAACAGCGTGCTTGCGCCGAGATACGCGATGTTGCCGATTCCGTTCAGCATGACTTCTCCTTAGTTGCGCTGAAACATCTTCAGCATCCGCTGGGTCACGAGGAACCCGCCGGCGATGTTGATTGTGGCGACCAGCAACGCAATGCCGCCGAGCACCGTCACCAGTACGTTCGGCGTGCCGAGTTGCAGCAGCGCGCCGATCACGATGATTCCGCTGATCGCATTGGTCACGCTCATGAGCGGCGTGTGCAACGCGGGCGTGACGTTCCAGACCACCTGATAGCCGACGAAGACCGCGAGCACGAACACGGTCAGGTGCGCGACGAAGGCGGCCGGCGCTACCGCGCCCAACGCGAGCAGCCCCAATGCGGCGACCGCCAGCAGAATCAGCGACGTGTAACGTGAGCCGCGAACCTGTTCCTTCGCGCCCGCAGCAGCGGCGGCAGCGGCTTTCGCGGGTGCCGGCTTGTGCACCGCGATCGCCGCCTGTTTCGGCGGAGGCGGCGGCCAGCTGGGTTGCCCCTCGTACACCACCGTTGCCCCGCGCATCACGTCGTCATTCATGTCGATACGCGCGATGCCGTCTTTCTGCGGCGTCAGATCGGTGAGCAGATGCCGGATGTTGGTGCCGTAAAGCTGGCTCGATTGCGTCGCCATACGGCTCGGCAAATCGGTGTAGCCGATGATCGTCACGCCTTTGACCGTGGCCACGACGCCAGGCTGCGTCAGTTCGCAATTGCCGCCCTGCTCCGCCGCCATATCGACGATCACGCTACCGGGCCGCATGCCTGCCACCATCGCGGCGGTGATCAGCTTCGGCGCCGGCTTGCCTGGAATCAGCGCGGTCGTGATGATGATGTCGACCTCCTTCGCCTGCGCGGCGAACAACGCCATCTCCGCTTCGATGAATTTCGCGCTCATCTGCTTCGCGTAGCCGCCCGCGCCGCTACCTTCTTCTTCAACGTCGAGCTTGAGGAATTCAGCGCCCATGCTTTCGACCTGCTGCTCGACTTCGGGCCGCGTGTCGAACGCACGCACGATCGCGCCGAGGCCGCGCGCCGCGCCGATCGCCGCCAGCCCCGCGACGCCGGCGCCGATCACCATCACCTTCGCCGGCGGCATCTTGCCCGCAGCGGTGATCTGCCCGGTGAAGACGCGGCCGAAGTGCTGCGCGGCCTCGATCACCGCACGATAGCCGGCCATGTTCGCCATCGAGCTGAGCGCGTCGAGTTTCTGGGCGCGCGAAATGCGCGGCACGCAGTCCATCGCCATCACGCTCGCGCCGCGATCGGCGAGTTGTTCCAGCAACGCCGCATTCTGCGCGGGCCAGATGAAACTGATCAGCGTGGCGCCCGGCTTGAGCAGCGTCGTTTCGCCGACGCCGAGCGCAGGGTGATGTTCCGGCGCGCGCACCTTGATCACGATATCCGCATCGGCCCACAACGCACGAGTGTCGCTCACGATCTGCGCGCCGGCTGCGCGGTACGCGTCGTCATCGAACGACGCGCGCACGCCGGCTTCGGTTTCGACATTGACCGTGAAGCCGAGCTTCAGCAACTGGCCGACCGTTTCGGGCGTCGCGGCAACACGCCGTTCGCCGTCGCGGATTTCGCGCGGCACAGCAATCGTCATCGGCATATCAGCTCTCCAGGGCGAGCGTGTTCGACAAGACGCCGATGCCGTCGATCGATACGTCGACCGTCGCGCCGTCCTTGATCGAGCCGACGCCGATCGACGTGCCGCACGCGATCACATCGCCCGGTTCCAGCGTCATGTCCTGCGAGATCAGGCTCACCTGTTCGGCCGGCGAGAAGATCATGTCCGCGAGCGGATAGTTCTGCCGCTCGACGCCGTCGAGCGTCGTGACCACGTGAGCGGTGCGCCAGTCGAAATCGCGCTGGATGGCGGGGCCGATGCAGCTAAACGTGTCGAAGCCCTTCGAGCGGCACCATTGCGCGAAATTGACGTCTTCGTTCAGAAGTTCGGCGGCGGTGACATCGTTGATGCACGTGTAGCCGAAGATGTAGTCGCTCGCCGCTTCGACCGATACGTTGCTGCAGCGCTTGCCGATCACGATGGCGAGTTCTCCTTCATAGGCGATCTTGCCCCCGTACGCGGGCGGGCGCCGGATCGGTTCGCGCTGACCGATCACCGAGGTCGGCGGCTTGATCAGAAAGAGGGGGTGGGCAGGCGGCGCCTTGCCGAGTTTTTCCGAGAGCGCATAGAAGTTATTCCACAGCGCGACGACCTTGGTCGGAACGCATGGACTCAGCAACGTGAGTTCGGCGACACCGTGCACGTTGCCGGTCGATGTCGATTCGCCGAACATGTCGCCGGCGTATTCAGTGACGCTTTCATTACTTAGTATCCCAAATCGGCTATAGCCATCGGCGAGACGAAAACGTATCCACGATGTCATCGGATTGTCTCCTGCAATATTGTGCTGCGATGACGCAACCGGAACGATTGCGCCGCAAGGTCTTGTTATGCGCGCGTCGGGACGCGCAGTCAGTTTCTGTCTACGCGCTCAAATCGCGCCGACGGTGCGCAAATGCGCGATCTGATCCGCGGTGTAGCCGAGCTCGGCCATCACCTCGTCGGTGTGTTCGCCGAGCAACGGCGAGCGTGTGACTTCAGTGGGACTG
>DASPZL010000565.1:0-3277 GCA_035636295.1 Paraburkholderia sp. | reverse complement strand
CAGCCCGAACACCGCTACCTCACCGACCTGGAACAGGCTGTTATTCGTGCTGTACACGCCGACGCAGATAAAGAACAGCGCCGACGGAAACAGAAAACGATACGGCACGCGCAATAGCTTCACCCACACGCCGATCATCGGCACGTTCAGCAACACCAGCAGCACGTTGCCGATCCAGAAGCTTGCAATCAACCCCCAGAACAGATCTTCGTGCTCGGTAATCAGTTGCGGACCCGGCTGGATGCCGTGAATCAGTAGCGCGCCGAGAATGAGCGCCATGACTGCGTCGCCAGGTATGCCCAGACTCATGGTCGGAATGAAATCGACCTGGGTCTTCGAGTGCGACGCGGCTTCAGGGCTCGCGACCCCTTCTAGCGCGCCTTGGCCGAAGCGTTCGGGATTCTTCGACAGACGCCGCTCGAGCGCGTAGGCGATAAACGTGGTGATGGTCGGCCCGGTGCCCGGCATCGCGCCGAACAGCGTGCCGACCGCTGTGCCGCGCATCATCGGCCAGAAAGCCTGCTTCAGTTCCGATTTGCTGGGGCGCATGTCGCGCATGCGCAGCGTGGTGGTGCCGCCCACCGAATGCATCCGGTTCACGTTGCGCAGAAATTCGGTGACGCCATAGAACCCGAGCGCCAGCGCGACCAGTTCAATGCCGTCTGACAGATCTGGCATGCCGAACGTGAAACGCATTAGCCCGCTGTTCACGTCGGTGCCGACACTGCCGACCAGCAGCCCGAAAATCGTCATCGCGATGCCCTTGAGCGGCGAGCCGCGCGACATCGTCCCACCGGCCAGCAAACCGAGCAGCATGATCGAGAATATCTCCGGCGGCCCGAACTTGAAGGCAATCTTCACCAGCAGCGGCGACGCGAAAATCATCACGATGATCCCGACCGACGCAGCGAAGAACGATGCAATCATCGTAATGCCCAGCGCCGTGCCGCCCTTGCCCTGGCGCGTCATTGGATAACCATCGAGACAGGTCACCGCGTGAGGCGGATGGCAGGGCAGGTTCAGCAGAATCGCGCCGATCGCTCCGCCATATTGCGAACCGTAGAAGATACCGGCGAGCATCAGGATCGCCGGCACCGCATGCATGGTGTACGTGAGCGGTAGCAGCATCGAAATCGCCGATAGCGCACCCATGCCCGGCAATACGCCGATCAGATTGCCGATCAGCACACCGACGAACGACCACATCAGATTATGAGGCTGTAGCGCAACGCCGAAGCCTTGCAACAAATCCAGAATCGATTGCGCAATCATTGGATCAATTCCACTGAAACAAAGGTAGTTGTAATTGCAGCAGCCACCAGAACACCACCACCGATACCACCGCCATCGCCACGCCGAGCATGCCCGCGCCGAGCAGCGTGTTGTCGCGGTCGCCGAGCGCCGCGATGAAGGCAACCGCAAAACTCGCCGGCACGAGACCGCCGTGGCTGCCCAACACGATGAACGCGACGATGCTGAGCACGATGCAGAACCAGCCTCGCCATTCGGGCCGCGGCGCAGGCTCGGGCGGGGCGGCGTCAGCGCCGGCGAGCGAGCGTGCAGCCGCGCTCGCCGCAGCGGGATTGCGTGTGCCGGTGATGGCGATGGCCAGACCGACCAGCATCAGCAAGACGCCGAGCGCCCCGGGAAACAGACCCGGACCGGGCGCGGCGAGCGTGCCCAGTGAATAGGTGATGCCCTGTTGCGCGGCGCCCGCGCCGGTCAGGACCATTAGCGCACCGCCAAGCCGGTCCTTGCCGATACGCTCGATCAGGTCATCCATGCGAATCTCCGTAGCTGTCACCCGCTGCGTTCACGAAAAGTAGAACGCCTGCGCGTTCTCGCCAAAAATCTTGCGCTGCGATACCGGATCGGTAATCGTGCCGCGCAGCCACTCGATGGTTCTGGCGTATTCGAATTGGCCTTCCGCGCCAACGAACGGGCAATCGCTTGCCCACACCAGCTTGTCGTCGCCCACCCGGCGGTAGAGTTCCTGCGCGCACTCGCGCGCATTCGCACCGAGCCGGTACGCGCCCGACAGCTTGACCCACGTGCGGCCCTTTTCAACCGAGCGCACCATCGCCTTGAATCCTTCGCTCTCGATGCCGGTCTGCGGATCGGGCCGACCGATATGGTCGATCACGATCTTCACGCCCGACTGTTCGAGCAGCGGCAGCACCTGCGGCAAGCGCGGACCGTCGAGATGCAGATGCACGTGCCAGTCGAGGTCGACGAGGCGGCGCAGCAGCTTGCGGTATTCCCACGTGGTCAGATCGGGCAGCGTGCTCATGCTGATGAACGGCAGGCGCACGCCCACCACGCCGGCGCGGTCCATCTCGTCGAGCACCACGCGTTCGACGCCGGGTTCGAGGATCACCGTGCCGCGCAGCCGCGAATGACCGCGCACGGCAGCGATCACGTAGTCGTTGTAGTCGCCCCACGGGCTCGCCGCGGCGATCACCGCCTGTTTGACGCCGTTGCCGTCCATCACCGCCAGCAACTGTTCAGTCGAAAAATCGTAAGTCGGCGTATGACGCGGGTTGCTGACGAGCGGCATGTTCCGTTCGAAGACATGCACGTGCGTGTCGATGATCAGCAGGTCGTTTTCCACCAGATTTGCTTGCACATTAATCCTTTGTTCATTGAGGTTTGATGCCGGCACGTTCGATGACCGCGTGCCACTTCACTGCATCGTCGTGAAAAATCTTTGCCATCTCAGCGGGCGTGCTGCCCATCGGCTCGGTGCCGAGCGCGCGCAGTTGTGTGCGCAGCGCCGGTGACGACAACACTTCCCCGAGCTGGCGGTTCAGTGTGTCGACCGCTACCTGTGGCGTACCGTTTGCGACGTAAAGCGCTTTCCAGCCGGTGACTTCATAGTTCTGCACACCGGCTTCAGCCACCGTCGGCACATCGGGCAGCCATGCCGTGCGCTTCGAGCCGGTGGTGGCGAGCGCGCGGACCTGTCCGGCCGCGATCGAGCCCTTCACCGCCGCATACGATTCGAAGCCGACGTCAATATCGCCGCGCACGAGTCCCGAGATCACGTCGCCGGTGTTTCGATAGGGCACCACCACCGCATTGAGCTTCGCGGTGGATTTGAAGAGTTCAGTGGAAAGGTTCTGGGTGCTGCCGGGGTTGATCGCGCCCATCGTGATCTGCCGTTTGGCGGCCGCCGCGAGCACGTCGTGCAGGGTATTCAGCTTACCGCCGCCTTTCGCCAGCACCAGCAAGTCGAAGTAGGCGATGCGTGAAACCGGTTTGAAGTCTTTTTCCGGAT
>DASPZL010000564.1:0-12068 GCA_035636295.1 Paraburkholderia sp. | reverse complement strand
CTCGTTCGACCACTACTTCGGCCACCTGCGGGGTGTGCGTGGCTACAACGACCGCTTCCCGATTCCGCTGCCGAGCGGCAAGCCGGTCTGGTATCAACCGTCGAAGGCCGACCCGACCAAGCCGGTGCTGCCGTTCCATCTGGATACGTCCACGACCAGCGCGCAATGCGTCGGCGACCTCGACCACTCCTGGTATAAGACCCACGCCGCGATCGACGGCGGCCGCTACGACCAGTGGCCGGCCACCAAGACCGACATGACGATGGGCTATCACCTGCGCAGCGACATTCCGTTCCACTACGCGCTGGCCGATGCATTCACCATCTGCGACGGTTACTTCTGTTCGCTGCCGGGACCGACGCACCCGAACCGTTCGTATCTGATGACCGGTATGGTCGATCCGACCGGCACGCTGGGTGGTCCGCTGCTCGACAACAACGATTTCGTCGACGGCGACGGTCCGCCGAATTATCAATTGCTCTCGTGGACCACGTACCCGGAACGCCTGCAAACCGCGGGCATTTCGTGGCAGGTGTATCAGCAGGGTTTGACCGGCGCCGATCCGCTGAACGGCAACTACGGCACCAACATCCTGCAGAACTTCACGAACTTCATCAATGCGCAGCCGGGTTCGCCGTTGTATGAGCGCGCGCAAACCGTGCGCACGATCGCCGATCTGAAGGCCGACGTGCTGGCGAACAAGCTGCCGCAAGTGTCGTGGTTGTGCCCGCCGGCCGCGTACTCCGAGCACCCGAGCTATACGCCCGCGTATGGCGCCGAATACACGTCGCAGGTTCTCGATGCGTTGACGTCGAATCCCGAGGTGTGGAGCAAGACCGTGCTGTTCATCATGTACGACGAGAACGATGGTTTCTTCGATCACCTCGTGCCGCCGCAACCGGCGACGACGCCTGCCCAAGGCAAGTCGACGGTGAGCACCGAGGGCGAAATCCACAACGTGGTGAATCCGGCGCGCGGCGGCAGCTACACCGCTGACGGCTTGCCGTACGGCCTCGGCCCGCGTGTGCCGATGACGATCGTGTCGCCGTGGAGCAAGGGCGGTTTTGTATGCTCGCAGGTGTTCGATCATACGTCGGTGATTCGCTTCATCGAAACGCGGTTCGGCGTGTACGAGCCGAACATCACGGCATGGCGCCGCGCGGTGTGCGGCGATCTGACGACTGCGTTCGACTTCCGCACGCCGGACTCGAAAGTGCCGCAACTGCCGGACACGAGTAACTACAAGAGCATCGCCGACAACCAGTGCGCGACGCAGCCGAAGCCGAGCGTTCCCGCGATGCCCGGCGCGATCGATCCGCAGGAAAGCGGGATTCGTTTCGCGCGTGCGTTGCCGTATGAGTTGCATGTGAACGGTCACGCGGATGTGAAGAAGAATACGTTCGAGATTTCGTTCGGCAACACCGGCGACCAGGGCGCGCACTTTTATGTGTATGCGACGAACCGAACCGACGGTCCGTGGCGCTACACCGTCGAAGCGGGCAAGTCGCTCGGCGAGACTTTCGATCTGACGACGACGAATGGCGCTTACGCGTTCGAAGTGTTCGGGCCGAATGGTTTCGTTCGCAAGTTCGCGGGCGATACGCAGCAGGCGACCGCTACGGCGCAGGCGTCGCAGGCTGCGGGTTTCCATGGCAACGGCAAGCCGGCGCAGCCTGAAGTCAAGGTGCAATACGATGTGGCGAACGGGAATGTGTTTCTGAGTTTCAGCAACACGGGCAGTGGCGTGGCTCGCTTGACGGTGAGCGACAACGCTTACGGTGCACGCGTGCGTCCGGTGTTGGTACCGGCTGGGGCGCATATTGAAGAGGCCTGGGTGCTGGCGTCGAGCCATCATTGGTACGACTTGACGGTGACGAGCAATGACGATGCGAATTTCTCGCGTCGGTTGGCCGGGCACGTTGAGAATGGGCGGCCGAGTATTAGCGATCCGGCAGCGGTGGCGCCGGTGTTGGTTACTGGTTAAGTCGCGTTAGGGGATGGGCTTCGGTTGGGCAAGAAGGGGCTGGGTCAAGCGCCGTCACGCACGGGAACGCGCAGGACGGCCCAGACCAGGCAAGCGCTCGCGGCGTGACGCACGGTCTCGGCGGGCGCTTGCCGGCACACAAACCGCGTTGGGAGCGCTGCGGGACGCAAAAACCTACGCCCCCAACAAAACCCCCGTCCTAAACGCCCGCGTCCCCGTCACCCGCCCCAACGGCGCCCCGGCCGTCACAAACCGAATAGCTCGCCGCATATAAAACACCCCTTCCGTCTTACTCGAAACCGTAGTCGTCGCATCAGTCAACGGATCGACGATATCGAACAAAGCCTGGCCGACGCGAATCGTGTCCCCAATCCTCGCGCGATGAATCAGAATCCCGCTCACCGGCGCATAAAACTGCTCACTGCCAGCGAGCGGCGTCGCGGGCGTCAGCAGTTCCGGCAACGGCTTCGCATCAATCAGAATCGCCTTGCGCCACACGAGATAATTGACAATCGCGTCAGCATCCTCTTGCGCCACTTCATAAGAAACATCGCGCTGCCCGCGGCATTCAACCGTCACCGCGATCGTTCCATTCGGCACCGGTTTATCGGCAGGCATTTCCTGCTGCAACTTCCACCACAACAAGCTATGCGTCTCATCAAACGACTCACCGCCTGAGTTAGTCGCAAGCAGCGAAGCCTGCGCTCCGAGATACCGAGCCAAAGGTTCGAACTCGGGCCACGCAGCCTCGCTGGTATAGAGGTGCATTGCCGCTTCTAAAGAACAATGCAAATCGATCACGACGTCCGCATCGAAAGAGAGTTTCAGCAAAGCCAGGTGCAAAGACTCGAACTCAGTCAGCGGTTTCTGTTCCGCCAACTCAGCCGCAATCAACTCACGAACGATCCGCCGATTCTCCGCAACATTGGAACCCAAAACCTCTTTGGCCCGCGCCGCCAGCTTCGAGAACTGCATGAAGTGACGATTGAAGTTCCTGCCGCTGCCTAAATCGAACCGCCCAAGAAACTGACCCAGCACGTATTGGCCGAGCCCGACCGGATTAGCCACCGGCACCAGCACGATTTCCGCATTCAGCGCACCCTGCTTCTCCAGTTCGAATAATCGACGCTTGAGCAAAACAGTTGTCAGCATCGCGGGCGTTTCATCGGCATGCAGCGACGACTGGATATAGATCTTCTGCCCGCTATTAGCCGAGCCGAAGTGAAACGACACCAGTTCGCGGTGCGTGCCGATAGCCGGCGATAAAAGCGGAATCGATTGCCTGTTCATGAGCTGATGATCTGAAGAAGATATAGCGAGTAGGAAGTCAAAAAATCAATTGCCGTACGGATCGAAGTCGAAGTACTTTTTCGCGATCTGCGCATACGTGCCGTCCTTGAGCATCGAAGCGATCGCCGCATTCATGGACGCCTGCACCGCGGTCTCATCCTTGCGCAAGCCGATGCCCACGCCGCGGTCGCCCATCGAAAGCGGTTCGCCGACAAACGCAAAGCCCTTGCCCGCCGGCGTACGCAAAAAACCAATGTCCGCTTCCACCGAACCGAGCAGCGCGCCGTCGAGCCGGCCATTCCGCAAGTCGGCAAATACTTCGTCCTGACTCTTATAGGCGATCACATGCGCACCGATCGGCGCCCAGTTCTTCAGCGCGTAGCCTTCGAACTGCGTCCCGGACTGCACGCCGATCTGCTTGCCGGCCAGCGCGTTCATGCCGCCCGCAAGCGCCGAACCTTGCCGCGCGATCAGCCGCGATTTGAATTGAAAGAGCTTCGACGAAAACAGAATCTGTTGCTCGCGCTTCTCGGTGATCGCCATCGACGACAGGATCGCGTCGATCTTGCGCGCCTGAAGCGCCGGAATCATTCCCGCGAATTCGAGTTCCACCCACTGACAACGCGCGTGGATGCGCCGGCAGATTTCGTTGCCGAGATCGACGTCGAAACCTTTGAAGCTGCCGTCGGGCGCCTTGATGTCCATCGGCGGATAGCTCGGATCGATACCGAGGCGCAGCGTGTCGGGCTCAGCGGCAAACGCGCCGCTGCTGAAAGTCAGCGCGGCGCTCAAGATCATCAGCGGAATTTTCATGGGAGACGGAGAGTGGTTGGGCGGAGGACGACAGGCTCATGCTATGCCGCGCCCGCGCCTCTAAATAGTCCCATTCGGACTATCATGATCACTTTTCCCGATCACAGATAGAAGCTTTCATGGCGTTGACGATCTCCCAACTGCGCGCGTTCACCGCCATTGCCGAGCACGGCAGCATCCGCGCGGCGTCGCGGGCGCTCGGTATCGCGCAGAGCGGCATCACGCAGCAGTTGCAGAACCTCGAATCGATGCTGGGCGCGACCTTGTTCACCCGCACGAATCGCGGCATCGCGCTGACGGCGCTCGGCCAGCGCCTGTTGCAGCGGGCCGGCACCATCATCGGCGAATGCGAGCGCGCCGAGCAGGAAGTGCGGCAACTACGCGGCGACTACGTCGGCGAGGTTACGTTCGGTATGACGACCGAGCCGCTGGTCGACGCGTTCGCGCCGGTGCTGATGGAATTTCGCTCGCGCTTCGAGCGGGTCGCGGTGCATCTACGCACCGGCACCTCGCGGATGATGATTTCGTGGATTCGCGAAGGCTCGCTCGACTTCGCGGTCGCGCTAGTGTCGAAGCACACCGATACGGCCGATCTGTCCGTGACGCCGCTTTATCCGTCCGATCCGGTGATCGTCTGCCGCCAGGGTCATCCGAAAGCCGGCGCGACGTCGCTTGCCGAACTGGTCGATTGCACGTGGGTGGCGACGCGCTCGCCGAATCTCACGGACGATCCGCAAATCAACCGCCTCAGTTATCTGTTCGAAAGCCACGGTTTGCCGCCGCCGAAAATCGTCGCGACGGTGGAAGGTTTGTACGAGACGCTGCATCTGGTGGGCGCGACGGATTGCCTGTCGCTGGAAGCGTCGATCGTGGCGAAGCGCGGGCCGTTCGCGAGCACGCTCACTTCGATCAATGTGCGCGAGCGCGCGGTCGAACAAAACGTGTGCCTGCTGCAACGCGCGGCCATCCCGCTCACGCCCGCCGCGCAGGAACTGGCGACGATGATTGCGTCGTACACGCGCACGGTGAGGGCGCGGTGAGTGCCGGGTTCAATGCAGCGCAAAGGGCGATGCTCTATGCTCTTCGGAATGCCTCGATACACAGCGAAATCATTGGCCTTTCGCGCCGCATCGAGTCTTCACATGTCGTAGACCATCAACAGGAGTTTCCCAAATGATGAATCGAGACAATCCCGTCTGGTTGATTACAGGTTGTTCAACCGGATTCGGCCGCGAACTGGCCAAGCTGGTATTGGAGCGCGGCTGGCGCGCCGTGGTCACCGCACGCGACCCGTCGAAGGTGAAAGATATCGCCGAAGCATACGGCGATCGCGCGCTGGTTCTGCCGCTCGACGTGACCAACCGCATGCAGATCGAAGACGTCGTCACGCAAGCGAAGCAGCGTTTCGGCCGCATCGACGCGCTCGTCAATAACGCGGGTTATGGTTACCTGGCCGCCATCGAAGAAGGCGAGGACGACGAAGTCCGCGCCATGTTCGAGACCAACGTGTTCGGTCTGGTCGACATCACCAAGGCGGTGCTGCCGGTCATGCGCGAACGGCGCAGCGGGCTGATCGTCAACGTGTCGTCGATCGGCGGTCTTGCGAGTTTCGCGGCGACCGGCTATTACCACGCCACCAAATACGCGGTGGAGGGCTTGTCCGAATCGCTCGCGACGGAAGTGAAGCCGCTCGGCATCGACGTCCTGATCGTCGAGCCGGGGCCGTTCCGTACGAACTGGGCAGGCCCGTCGATCAAACAATCGGCCACGGTGATCGACGACTACGCGGCCACGGCCGGCGAACGCCGCAAGCAGACCGAAGCGCGCAGCGGCAAGCAGGCGGGCGACCCGGTGCGCGCCGCGCAGGCGATCATCGATGCGGCGCTGTCGGACAAGCCGCCGCTGCGATTGCTGCTTGGTAGGACCGCGCTTGAACTCGCGCGCAAAAAGCTGGATTTCATGCGCGGCGACTTCGATGCATGGGAGGCTACGACGGTTGGCGCGGATTATCCGGAAGGAACGGGTTAAGGCTGCTGTTGTCTTGCCCGGCACTTAGCCGGGCCGCGGTGGAACTGTCCAGACCGTTTGATATGGCTGGTGCGATTGAACCGTGAAAGCCGCCCGTCCGATTCAAAACTCGACCAACGCAAAATCTTCCTTGCCCACGTCGCAGAGCGGGCAGCGCCAGTCGGCCGGAACATCCGCCCAGCGCGTGCCGGGCGCGATACCTTCGTCCGGCAAACCAGCGGCTTCGTCGTAGACCCAGCCGCAGATCACGCAGACCCATTGCTTGAAGTCCTCCGCCGAGCTTGCGTTTTCGGCCGCCGCATTTGGCGCATCGGCTGCTTGCGACGCCGGTGTCTCGTCGAGGCTCACCACGAGCGGCGCGGCAGTGCCCACGCCACTTTCTGCAAGACGCGCCTGCAAGCTTTCCAACAACCGCTGCGCTTCGGCCTGCGTCAGATCGATCCAGTACGGATCGCCGGCGCCGTCATTGAGCCGCTCAGGGGAAAACTGGATTTCTACGGCTACGCCCTTCTTGTACATGGCAAATCGGAATATCGATGAGGCCGGCAGCGCGTGCCGGCGTAAGGTCTGAAGCGTGGACTAGACCAGCTGATTCAGCAGAATGGAGGCGATCAGGCCGGCGGCGCCGATGATGCCCAGCAATTGCAGCAGAGTGAGGGATTTACGGGATGCGGTGGGGATGTGTTGCGTCGTCACGAAGTGTTCTTGAAAATGAGGAAAAGCGAAATGGTACACGGGTGCACGGCCTGCACATCTCGAATGGCGCAAACCTTTATGCATCAGATGCCATTATCGCTGCTCGATGGTGCCGGATTGCCTACCGAGCGGAGATGGATTAATTCCTCGCGCGGTGGAAAGTTCGCTTACGCCCGATTACACCCATTCATTGGCGTCATTGGCGTGGCACCGCGTCCCGCGCGGCGCCAAAAGCCACTATCAGCTATTCGCCAACGGATTACCGTGACGCGAATCCCAGAAACGAATCACAGCCGTATCGCCCGTGCCGGCGCCCACCACTTGATCCGGCGCGCCGCGCTCGCGCAGCAACGCCCGCAGTTCGTTGATAACGGGAAACACCTCATGATTCCAGTCGGCGCCCTGCGAATCGTGCGCGCGCTGTTCGGCTTCGACGATCTCGCGGTCTTCCTTGAAAATGCGCTCGGTGAACCACACGAGGAGCGGCCACGCGAGATTCAGCGCGCCGGGAATCCCCGGCTTGCGAATCGACAGCAGCCCGAACGTGCGATTGGTGCGCTGCTCGCGATCGAGCGGCACGTAGACGATCCACAAATCCATCACCAGCGTCTGCTCGGACGTGCGGATCTGCAGCGTCTGATACGGATACTCGGTGCGGATCGTCATCACGTCCTTGTCGTTGTCGCCGCCGGTTTTACGGCTCTGGCCGAACACAATCGCTTCACCGATCGGCTGCTGGCCGGCCATGCGCGCAAACGTGTAATCGACCTCGACCCAATCGTCGCCGCGCCGCCGGCCCAACGACCGCGCGCGCATCTGCCCCATTTGCCGGCGATGCAGAAACTGATGGTTCATGTCCATCAGGTTCTCGTGCATGAACGAGTAGTGACAATTCACCGGACGGCCGAAACGGCGCGTCTTGTACTTCTTGTCCGACACCGAACCGAACGCGGGCAACGGCCTTTCTTCGGCCAGGGTGGCATTGCCGGGAAACACGAAAATCAGCCCCTCGACTTCGCGGCACGGATAGGAACGCACGCCATTCGGCAGACGATCGCGGCCCAGATACGGCACGTCGATGCATTTGCCCGAACAGTCGTAAGTCCAGCCGTGATAGCCGCAGCGAATCGACTCGCCGTCCACCACGCCCTGATGCAACGGCACCTGACGATGCGCGCAGCGGTCTTCCAGCGCGAAGACCTTGCCAGATTCCGTGCGCGCCAGCACGATCGGGTCGCCGGCGAACGTCACGCCGTGCGTCTTACCCCGCTTCACCTCATGAGACCACGCGAGCGGATACCAATAATCAGGGTGAATACCGACGCGGCGCAGATCGCGCACCGGCGCGTTGTTGGCGGCCTGGCCCGGCGCGTGCGCGGGTGCGTGGGTGGAATGCGGCGCGGCCGCATGAGCGAGCGTCGCGTCAACAGGTGTATCGACCGCGTCTTGTTCGAGCGGGGGAACAGCATGCATAAGTGGAGCCTCCGTGCACGAGCGGATAGAAGGTTGCCGCCCCGCAATTCGTGGGCGGTATCGTCGCACAGTCTACTCGAACCGGAAGCAGCTTGGGGTTCGATGACCGCCGCGCCCGCCATGCCCGGCGGCGCCTCGTGCCGGCGGGAGCGCGCCGGACTGCCGCTCTGCGCGCCGCCACGGATGCGCCCTACCGCCGGTTTTCGTCGTGCGCCAGAAGGGCGGCGCGGCGTTGCGCTGGCCGTCGAGCCGTCAACTGTCGCCCAAGCTGCGGACGTTCGTGGATTTACTCGCCGAACGCCCATTCCGCGACGCCCAGGCGTGGCTGTCGAGATAGCGGTATCGTGTCGGCATCGCCTGTTTCCACTCGAATCGCCCTCTCATGCCTAGCCGTTTCAACGCCGCCTTCTCCGCCTTGCTCGCCGCCGCCTTGTTCGGCGCGACCACCCCGCTCGCCAAGGCGCTGCTCGGCTCGCTGTCGCCGTTTCTGCTCGCCGGACTCTTCTACCTGGGCAGCGGCATCGGTCTGGCGGCCGTGATTCTGGCGCGCCGGCTCAAAGGGCGCGCCGCCGCACAGCAGACCGATCACGGCCACTTCCCATTACGCGAAGTGCCGTGGCTCGCTGGCGCGATCGTGGCGGGCGGTGTCGCGGGGCCCGCGCTGTTGATGCTGGGCTTGCAGACGACACCGGCCGCCACCGGCTCGCTGCTGCTGAATCTCGAAGGCGTATTTACCGCGTTGATCGCGTGGATCGTGTTCCGCGAGAACGTCGATGTGCAGGTGTTCCTCGGGATGGCCGCGATCGTCGCGGGCGGCGTGGCGCTGTCGTGGCAGCCTGGCGCGGCCGGACTGCCGCCGGGCACGCTGCTGCTGGTCGGCGCGTGCGCTTGCTGGGCCGTCGACAACAATCTCACGCGCAAGGTGTCGATGCACGATGCGATGTTCATTGCCTGCGTGAAAGGACTCGTGGCCGGTTCAGTCAACGTGGCGCTTGCGCTCACTCTCGGCGCCGCGTGGCCGAATGTCCCGACCGTCGCCCTCGCGATGCTGACGGGTTTTGCCGGCTATGGCGTGAGCCTCGTGCTGTTCGTCGTCGCGCTGCGCAATCTCGGCACCGCGCGTACCGGCGCTTATTTCTCGGTCGCGCCGCTGTTCGGCGTGACGTTGTCGTGGCTGCTGTGGCCGGAAATGCCGCCGCCGCTGTTCTGGGTCGCGGCCGCGCTCATGACGCTGGGCGTCTGGCTGCATATCCGCGAACGGCACGAGCATCCGCACACACATAACCCGCTGGATCACACGCATCGTCATCGGCATGACGCGCATCATCAGCACGAGCACGATTTCGCGTGGGACGGCAAGGAGCCGCACACCCACCCGCATCAGCATGCGCCGATCACGCACACGCACGCGCATTTCCCTGACATACATCATCGCCACAACCATTGATTTTCTGCGCCGCCGCGTGGCTTGAGCATTTGCCGCACTGCAAGACAAAAATCTCTGTGGAATGAGTCCTGCGATAGACCGATTCAATTGGCATCCCCGCGGATCGCATTCTCTAATGACTGGTGTTGTCCGAGCGCCGTTGTGTCCAACCCGCCTGCCCAGTCTGGAGAAATCCATGTCACAACCCGAGCCTAACGTTGACGAAGTGGTGAAAAGCATCGCAGAGGAAACCGACACGCCCCCGGAAACAGTCTCGAAGATGTACGCGGACACACTCGCCGACTATCGGCATGAAGCCCGTGTATTCGATTACGTGCCGCTCTTCGCGGCGAAGAAAGTGCGCGACCAGTTGCGCCATAGCTCGAATCGCAAACACTGACACGGCGGCGCGCGGAGACCACCGCCTGCTCGATTGACGTTTTGCACCAAGCTGGATCATCACGTGCCAATTCACGCGAACGCGCACCGATTAATTTTTTTCCGCTGCTAGACTCTGACCCGGAACCATCGACCCGGGGGAGTTGGTATGCGAGTGACAATCGTAGGCGCGGGCATCGCCGGCTTAAGCACAGCGTGGTCGCTCGCAAAACTCGGACACGACGTCACGCTGATCGAACAAGGCTCGATTCCCAATCCCCTCGCCGCGTCAGGCGACCGGCACCGCATGATCCGCCGCGCATACGGCGATGCCGACGGCTATGCGCAAAACATCGCCGAGGCATTCGATAGTTGGGATCTGGTGTGGAATGACCTGGGCGTATCCCACTATGCGAATTGCGGCGTGCTCGGCATTTCGCAATACGCGGGTGACGGCGCCGAACGATTCCGTGCGGGCCTCGACCGGATGGAATTCGAATACGAACGGCTCGAGCCGCGCGAAGCAGCCGAGCGTTATCCTTTTCTCGACCCTGCTGCGTTTCGCTATGCCTACCTCGATCGCGATGGCGGGGTGCTCTTTAGCGAACGCATCGCACGCGACATGAAAGCGTGGCTGAAGATGCGCGGCGCCGATATTCGGATGCACATCAAGGCGCTTTCCGTCGATCCGCATAGCGCTTGCGTGCGGCTCGAAGACGAGACTGTCGTGCGCGCCGACCGGCTCGTCGTCGCTGCCGGCGCGTGGACACTGCAACTGTTCCCAGCGCTTGCGGAAAAACTCGAGACCTATCGCAACGCCGTCGCTTATCTGGAACCGCCGGTGGATCTGGTGGACGCATGGTCGAATGCGCCTGCGATCGTCGACATTGGCGGCGATAGTGACGGTTATGTGTTGCCGCCCGTCGACGGCGTCGGTTTGAAGTTCGGCGCCGGCAGCCATAAAGTCCGCGCGCCGGACCCCGACGCCGATCGCGTGGCGGCACCCGGCGAGGGCAACCGCTTGCGCCGGCTCTTTGCGCCGCCATTCCGTCGTATCGACGAATATACGGTTACCGAAGTGAAGACCTGCGCGTACACCTTCACCGCGGACAAACGTTTCTTTTCGAAACGCATCGGCAATACGCTGATGGTGTCGGCATGCTCGGGCCACGGTTATAAATTCGGCGCGGCGGTGGGACGGCGTGTAGCCCAGGCGCTGGAGACGGATGATGATGTGGCGCTTGCGCGGTGGTTGAGAGCGGAGGCGGTCTAACTCACGCTTGCCGCGCGTATTCGCAGACCAATCCGCGCATCATGGTGGCGAGCCGAGCCACCAGCGCATTCGCTTCGTGCGGCTTGATGCCCGCGTAGCCGAGCAGGAAGCCGTTGTAATGCGCGGTGTCTGTTGCCGGTTGCCGGCGGAACGCGCTTGGCAAGCGCTGACGTTCGACGTCAACAGGCCGTGGTTCAATTCATGGATCTAAACTTCGAGCGCATTGTGGAGCTAACAATAGCGCCACAAATTTCTTATGCTGATGGTTCTCGGGCCGCTACCTCCACGCACACCGCAAGCGGGACTGGCGCTGAAGCGCGGAAGCAAGCGTTGAGCGCGACCGTCTACGCGTATTCGATTCAGCCCTGGCAGGAGTGCGACTGCTGCCTGCCACCATCACACAACAAGGAATTGCGCTCATGTCCGACCCGATTCAAATCCGCCCCGCCACCCCCGGCGACTTCGACGCCTGGCTCCCGCTCTGGGACGCTTACAACGCGTTCTATGGCCGCTCGGGCGAAACAGCATTGCCGCGCGAAATCACCGAGATCACATGGGGTCGTTTCTTCGACGGCTACGAACCGATGCACGCGATGGTCGCCGAACGCAACGGCCAATTGCTCGGCCTCGTGCACTTCTTGTATCACCGCCATACGACGATGGCGGGACCGATTTGCTATCTGCAAGACCTCTATACGCTCGAAACC
>DASPZL010000563.1:0-3071 GCA_035636295.1 Paraburkholderia sp. | reverse complement strand
GCGATATCGGCGAGCGGCGTGAACCGCTCGAAATATTCGCGGGCCTGGTGCAACGGCAGTTCGTCGACGCGCACGGCGCCGGGGCCGGCGCGGCGGGCAAGGAACTGTTCGACGCTGGCTGTCAGCGGCATGCGGGACTCTCCTCGATCGAAACCGGCCAAAGCCATTTCATTTGACGCCGGCAAGCGCGCGCAGCTGATCGCCGATATGCAGCAGCGCCACCTGGTCCTTCACCTGCCCGATGAACAGGCCCATCATCAGCGCGAGCAGCAGAACCGCGAGCGCGCCCTTGACGGGTTGCGCGAGCGAGATCAGGTCGAGCCGCTGCGCGACGCGCGACAGCAGCCCGATGCCGATATCGACCAGCAGCAACAGCAGGACGGCGGGCGCCGCGAGCTTGGCGACCGCGGCCATCAGCGAATCGGTCTGCGTCATCACGAAGGTCTGAATGAACGCGGCCGGCACGGGAGTGACGCTCGCGAGCGGCCACCAACGGTACGTCTCGAACACCGCGCCGAGCAGGAAGGTCATGCCGCCGAGCGTCCAGAACGCGACGATCGCGCACTGGATCAACAGCGTGGACGTCAGCGTGGTCTGCTGGCCGAGGCTCGGGTTCGAGATCTGCACATTGTTGTAGCCGGTCAGGTCGTCGATATAGGTGCCCACGGCCTCCGCCACCCAGAACACCGGCGACGCGACGAACGCGATGACGAGGCCGATCACCACTTCCTTCAGCGCGACCACCACCAGGAACGCGCCGTGCATTTGCGGCATCAGCGCCTGCTGTCCCCACGCGATATAGGTGCCCCACAGGATCACCAGCGAGTTGCGGATCTGCGTGTTCAGCACGTTGCCGCCCGTCGGCGGAAAGATCATCAGGAGGACGATCAGGCGTACGCCGCACAACGCGATCAGCGTCAGAAACTCGAGCAGCGTGCCGCCCAGAAACGGGATGCCGGTCTGAAACACGTTGATCATCGCGCTCGCTCCCGCGTCGCGTTGCGCGCGGCCGCCTGCCGCGCGAGGCGGCGGCCGACGAACGCTTCTTCGGCCTCCTCGTCCTGCACGCCGTCGGCGCGCTTCTCCGCCTCGCGGCGCAGCCCGTCGATCCGCGCGTCGCACAGTTCGATCCGTGTGTCGTGACGCACGATGTCCAGCCGCGTCGCGGCGAGCTTCGCCTCGATCGCGGCGACCGCGTTCCGCAACCGCTGCAGCGTGCCGAGCGCCGCCGCCCGTTGCACGAGCGATTGCGCGAGCGTCTCCTGCCAGCTCAGCATCTCGTCGATGCGTACCGCGCGGCGGCCGTCGAGCAGGCTGTCGATGCGCGCTTCAAACCGCTCGACTTCGCCGGCCGCCCGCGCCACCTCGTGCTGCTGCCCGGCGACCTGCTCGCACGCCTCGTCGCGCTCGACCCGCTGCCGCGCAAGCGTCTCGCGCAACGCGTCGCGCGCCCGCTCGAGGCGGCGCCTGATCATCGAAAACGCCTTCAGGCGCGGGTCCGTCATTGCCGTTCTCCGTTGCTCTTCATTGCCGCGCCGTCTAACCGAGCAACCGATGCAGCGCCGCCAGCGTATCGGCGCGCGCGCTGAACTCGTCGGTGCGCTGGCACAGGAACTGTTTGATCGCGTCGATCTTGCGCACCGCCTCGTCGGCGACCGGATCTCCGCCTGGCCGGTATTCGCCGAGCTGCAGCAGCGTCTCGATCTCCCGATGCTTCGCGAGCAGCCGGCGCACGTGGCCGGCGGCGTCCATGTGCGCGCGGTCCGTGACCTGTGGCATCACGCGCGACAGGCTCGCCATCACGTCGATCGCCGGATACTGGTTGCGCGCCGCGATGTCGCGCGACAGGATCATGTGGCCGTCCAGAATGCCGCGCACTTCCTCCACGATCGGGTCGTTGCCCGACTCGTCTTCCGCGAGCACGGTGTAGAGCGCGGTGATCGAGCCGCGTTCGGACAACCCCGCGCGTTCGAGCAGACGCGGCAGTTCGGCGAAGATCGACGGCGGAAAGCCGCGCCGCGCCGGCGGTTCGCCCGCCGCGAGACCGATCTCGCGCTGCGCGCGCGCAAACCGCGTGAGCGAGTCCATCATCAGCAGCACGCGCTTGCCGGCGTCGCGGAAATGTTCGGCGATTGCGGTCGCCGCATAGGCGGCCTTCACCCGTTCGATCGACGAGCGGTCCGACGTCGCGCAAACCACGATCGAACGCGCCATACCGTCCGGCCCGAGGATCTGCTCGACGAATTCGCGGACTTCACGGCCGCGCTCGCCGATCAGCGCGATCACGTTGAGGTCGCAGCGCGTGCCGCGCGCGAACATGCCCATCAACGTGCTCTTGCCGACGCCCGCCGGCGCGAAGATGCCGACCCGCTGCCCTTCGCCGAGCGTCATCATGCTGTCCACCACGCGCACGCCGGTGTCGAGCGGATGCTCGAGCAGCGGGCGGCTCATCGCATTCGGCGGAGCCGCATACAACGGCGCCGCTTCGAGCGTGCCGAGCGGCCCGCGTCCGTCGATCGGCTGCCCCATGCTGTCGACCACACGGCCGAACAACGCCTCGCCGACCGGAATGGACATCGGCCGCCGCAGCGCGACGACCTGCGTGTCGCGCGACAGATTGTCGAAGCGGCCGAACGGCGACAGCAACGCGGTGTCGCGCGAGAAGCCCACGACTTCGGCGTACTGAATCAACTCGTCCTGGCCGGTGCGCAGCTCGCACAGTTCGCCGTAACGCACGTCGACACCACTCACGCGAATCAGCGTGCCGATCGCTTCCATCACCTTGCCGCGGGTCGGAAGCGGCTGCGCGGACCCGATCTCCTGCCCGATCGTCTCGGTGAGGTGGATCAGCCGGTCGAGTTCCGCTTCGGCGACGAGATCGTCTTCCTGCGCCGCGGTCATGCCCACTCCTCTTGCGGCTTGCCAGCATACGACGCGTCGCCGGCTTCGGTCACAACGGTGCGCGCCGGCGGGACGCCCGTCGCGGCGCTCGCGGACTCCGCTATCTCCAACACCTCGGCTATATCCGCCGCCTCGCCCGCCACGCGGCGCAACGCGGCGCCCACCGCGGT
>DASPZL010000562.1:0-6790 GCA_035636295.1 Paraburkholderia sp. | reverse complement strand
AGGCCGAGGCCCGGCTGCCGTTGCGCCGCGTGCGTCGGCCACCAGCTTTGCAGCAGATCCATGTAGCCGTTCCACGCCAGCACTTCGGCGAACGGCAACTGCGCGCCGTCGGCGATGCCCTGGATTTCGTCGGCGAATTCGGTGTCGAGTTTGTTGGCGAACTGCGAGGTCGCGGCGTCGACGAAGGTGTCGAAGTCTTCGCCGGTGTCCCATTTCGCGAGGTAGCGGGCGGTGTGGATCGCGTTCCGGATTTCCGTGGCGAGCAACTGGCCGTGCTGCTCGCCGCGGTCGTAGGGCTCGCCTTCGATATGCAGGAAAATCCAGCCCGCCTGGTCGCGGCGCACGGCATCGAGGGACGGTTCGCTCATCTTCGCTCCGATCGAAGGGCGGGCGTCTCGGTGCGCCCGTCCTGGCGTAACGCGCGCTGCGGGCTTTTCGTCGCGGCGTTTTCCCATTGTAGGGAATCTGCCGGGCTTTGCACGGCTGGCGCCGGAGTGTCGGCAGCGCACCGCGACGCGCCTGAACGCCCGAGCGCCCGCCTAGCGAGCCGGATTCATGCGGAAATACGCGTCGAGCAGCGAAGTCTTGTAGACCACGCCCGCGAGCGTCGGATGCGCGGCGCTTTCGATCACCGGCAGCCGCTCGCCCTGAAACGCCAGAAAGTGCTGCAACGCGACGCCGAGCGGCATATCGGGCGTGAGCACGTCGAAATGCGGCTGCAGATAATCGGCGGCCGTTTTCGTGGAGGTGTCGCGCTTATCGAGCAGATCGGAGGTGATGTCCTTGAGCGCGACCACGCCGAGAAACGCCCCCGACTCGTTGGCGACGTACAGATACTTCACCGGATACTCGAGGAACACGCGCGTCATGTCGTGCACGGTCGCGTTCGGCGGCACGACGGTTTCGGCTGGACGGATCAGCTCGCGCATCTGCGTCGCGCGCAGGCGCGTGCGCTCCTGTTCCTGCTGATTGCGGCGCAGCGTGATTTCGTACATTGACGTCTTGCCGATCGCGCGAGACACGAAATACGCGACCACGCATGACAGCATCAGCGGCAACACCACCTGATAGCTGAGCGTCATCTCGAAGATCATCAGGATCGCCATCAGCGGCGCCTGGGTGGCGCCGGCCAGAAACGCGCCCATGCCGACCATCGCGTACGCAAACGGCGCCGACGTGCCGTGCGGCCACAGCGCGTGCATGCCCTGGCCGAACAGCGAGCCGACCACCGCGCCGACGAAGAGCGTCGGCGTAAAGACGCCGCCGATCGCGCCCGAACCGGCGGTGGCCGCCGTCGCGATCAGCTTGAACAGCAGCACGACGACGAGCGCGCCCCACGTCCACGGCGAATGCAGGATCGAGTTGACCACGCTGTAGCCGTTGCCCCACACCTCGGGCGTCCACACCGACAGAATGCCGACCACCAGACCGCCGAGCGCGAGCCGAACGGGCAGCGGCAACGGCAGTTTGCGAAAGCCCGCCTTCGACGCGTCGAGCAGCCGCAGGAACTGCGGCGCGGCCGCGCCGCACAGCACGCCGAGTGCGACGAACAGCATGACCTCGACGCCCGTCACCGGCGGAAACACCGGCATCTCATACGGCGGCTTATAGCCGGCGAATTCGCGCATCGTGATGTTGGCGACCACCGCGGCGACCACCACGGGTCCGAAGCTTTCCATCGCAATCGAGCCGAGCACGATCTCGGTGACGAAAAACGCGCCCGCGATCGGCGCGTTGTACGCGGACGTGATCCCCGCCGCCGCGCCGCATGCCACCAGGAGACGCAGCCGCGACGGATCGAAATGCACCCAGCGTCCAATCAGCGATGCGGCGAGCGCCGCGAGTTGCACCATCGGTCCTTCGCGGCCGATCGAGCCGCCGCTCGAAATCGTGAACAGCGACGACACGCTGCGCCACAAACTCAGCTTCACCGGCACCACGCCGTCGCCGATCGCGACCGCTTCCATGTAGTCGATGTGATTGCATTTGTCCGCGTGACGCTGCGCGATCAGCAGAAAGAAACCCGCGATCAGACCGCCCGCGGCGGGCAGCCAGACACGCACCGTCCACGGCAGGCTGCGCGCCATTTCAACGAAGCTGCCGGACTTGCCGGCCACCGCGAATTGCAGCAGCGCGATGCCCTCGCGAAAGGCGATTGTCGCGAAGGCGCCCGCGACGCCCACCACCACCGACCAGACCAGCATCGTGTGGGCTTCCGAGAGACGGAACAGATTTTGGGCGCGGGTGCGCAGCTTCAGCAGAAATGAAAGCACGTCGGCGGGACAGGGCGTGAGAGGTGGTGGAAAAACGCGCACGGCAACAGCAGCGCGCCCGCTCTCGAAAGCGGGCGCGCTGCTGCGGCGGGTGGGCGAGAGAGGGCGGCGCGGGTCAAGCCGCCGCCTTGTCGAGTTCCGGGTAGTGCCGGAAGACGCACGCCTCGTTATGCTCGATGCGCCGCCCGGACTGCAGATACGCGGCGATGTTCGGCCGCTCGATCACGGCGTCGTGCAGCGCGGCGAGCCGCGGATAGTGTTTGCCGAAACGCTTCAGCGCATGCGGAAACGCGTACAGCAGACCGTCGATCAGCTGGAACATCGACAGGTCGACGTAGGTGAGCGCGTCGCCCACCATGAAGGTGTCGCCGGCCGGATTCTGTTTCAGCACGCGCTCGAAGTACTTCATGAACTTCGGAATCCGGTTGTCGATGAAGTCGTGCGCGCGCAGCTTGGCCGCGTCCTTCTGGTCCTCGTAGTAGAGGTTGCTGGCGAGCGGGTGATGCGTGTCGTGCGCTTCGGTGACGACGTCGGCGATCGTCAGTTGCAGGCCGTTGGCGACGTAGCGCAGGCTCTCGGCTGGAGGCGCCAGGTTCAGACGCGGGCCGAGGTAGAACAGGATGTTGGCGGTCTGCGTGATCACCAGATCGCCGTCTTTCAGAAACGGCGGCGCGAACGGCGGATACGGTTCGTCGCGGCTCTTCATTACCGCCATCATCGCGCTCGTGCCGAGGCCCTCGGATGGTTCGCCGCGCGCCACTTCCACGTAGTCGGCGCCGGCTTCTTCCAGTGCGAGCCGCACGAATTCGCCGCGGCCTTGCAGGCCGTCCCAATAATAAAGTTCCAGGCTCATCGATCGATCCTCATTCCGGTTGCATGAACGGGTTGCATGAGTAGGTAACGTCAGCAACCAGTATGCCGTGCGAGCGCGCCGGATGGTTCTCCTGAATGCGCAAAACCCCGCACGCGGCGGGGTGGATTTGAAGACGAGGGCGGCTTAGCCGAGCAGGTGCTGGACAGTCCATGTGATTCCCAGTCCGCCGGCGATCAGCCATACATACAAAATGAAACCGGTGATCAGCGCGCGGGGGCCGGCCTGACGAATCTGCGAGATGCGCGTCTCGATGCCGAGCGCGGTCATGGCCATCGTCAATGCGAAAGTGTCGAGCGTGTTGAGCGTGCTGGTCGCGGTTTCCGGCAGCACGTGCAGCGAGTTGATCACGACGAAGGCGAGAAACCCGAGCGCGAACCAGGGTATCGCCAGCTTGCGCGGGGCGTGCTGCCTGCCGTCATCCGCCGTTGCGGTAGCTGCCGCGCCGCGCGCCGTCCGGTTCACCCACATGCCGACCATCAGCAGCACCGGCACCAGCAGCATCACGCGGGTCATCTTGACGATGGTGGCGATGTGCGTCGCTTCCGGGCTCACGTTGCTGGCCGCGCCGACCACTTGCGCCACCTCATGGATCGTGCCGCCGAAGAACAGCCCCGCGCCGACCGTGTCCAGATGCAGCCAGCCTGCCTTGAACAGCACCGGGTAGAGGAACATCGAGAGCGTGCCGAACAGCACGACGCTGCCCACGGCCATCGCGCTCTTGTGCGGCTTGGATTGCAGCGTCGACTCGAAGGCGAGCACGGCGGCCGCGCCGCAGATCGCGCTGCCCGCGGCCGTCAGCAGGGCCGTGTCGCGGTCGAGCTTCATGATTTTCATGCCGGCCCACGTGCCGATCACGAGCGTGCTCACGACGATCAGCACCGATTCCGCAAGCCCCGGCAAGCCGACCTGAGCGATTTCCTGCAGACTCACGCGCAGCCCGAAGAACGCCACCGCGATGCGCAGGAGCTTGCGCGCCGAAAAGTTGACGCCGGCTGCCCAGCTTTCGGGCATGCCGTCGCGCAGCGCATTGCCGTAAATGGCGCCCGCCACGATGCCGACGATCAGCGGACTGAGCCCCAAACCGGCGATAGCCGGAATCGACGCGATGCGGGTCACGGCGGCGGCGAAGAGCGCGACGAAAAGGATGCCATTGAGCTGACCGCGGGTGGAAGACCCGGCGGGCGTGGTGGAAGCGGTGAGATGAGCGGTGGTCATGGCGCAGTCCTATATGACTGACTTGATTCGATGGGCCTAATCCTAGATTAGATATATCGATATGAAAAATCGTGATTTAGGATGTAAAGTATCGGTTGATCCGATATTTATGCCGCCATGACCCCCGACCAACTTATAACGTTCGCCGCCGTCGCCGAGCATCGCAACATTAGCCGGGCGGCTGTCGCATTGCATTTGTCGCAGCCGGCGGTGTCCGGGCAATTGCGGCAGTTGCAGGACGAATTCGGCGAACCGCTCTATCAACGCGACGGCCGCGGGGTGCGCCTCACGCCCGCCGGCGAGCAACTCGCGAGCTATGCCGCGCGGTTGCGCGACATCTGGCGGCAGGCGCACGCCTACCGCGACGCCTTGCGCGGCCTCGAGCAAGGCACGTTGCGGATCGGCGCGAGCACCACGCCGGCGAGCTATCTGCTGCCGTACCTGATCGCCGACTTCCACCGCCACTATCCGGACGTCACGCTGCATACCGCCCACGGCAACACCACCGAGATCGTCAGCGCGCTCGGCTCGGTGGATATCGCGATGATCGAAGGGCCGGTCGGCGCGGATCTGCCGCCAGACACCGCGGTGCACGCGTGGCGCGAGGACGAGATCGTCGCGATCATGCCGCGCTCGCATCCATTGGCGCAGGCGGGCGGCGCGGGCATCGAAAGCGGGCGGGCCGAACTGGCGGCCTTCGGCGCGTATCCGCTGGTCTTGCGCGAGGCCGGGTCGGGTGTGCGGCAGATCGTTGAGCGGGCGTTCGCGCGCGCGGGCGTGCCGATGCGGGTGGCGCTCGAGATCGCCGGGGTCGAGGGCGTGAAGGAGGCGGTGCGGGCCGGCATGGGCATCGGCTTCGTCTCGGCCATGTCGATGCGGCACGAAAACGGCGCGTTGTGTCTGTGCTCGCTGAGCCCGGAGCCGCTGACCAGGCGGCTGTCGATCCTCGTGCCTCATGCGAGCGCGCCGTCGCGGGTGGTCGAGCAGTTTCTGGCGCTGTGTCTCGCGGATGGGGCATGAAGCGCCGGCGAGGCGGCGTTTCCACGGCGTCCTGGCGGTCAACCGCAAACACTCGCTCCGCCGGCATCCGCTAGCCATGCCACGTTCGCCTGGGGATTTCCTCTATGGTGCACGACCCCGGCCTCGGCGCACTATTCGGGCATCCAAGCGCCGCGGCGCTTTTTTTCGAAACGCACTTGGAACCGGTTCCAAGTGCCGATCATGAGACAGGATTGGGTAAATTCGACATGGCTGACGCAGTTGACGTGGTGATCGTCGCGAGCGCCTTCGGCATGGAAGCGGTCCGCACGGGCGGTCATCTGAAATGGGCCGACGCGAGCAAACGGGCCGGCGCGGCGGGCTTCGAGGTGCGCCGCGAACTGTTTTCCGACGAGGCCGACGCAGCGCCGCACGCGTTGCGCGCGCTCGGCAGGCAGATTGCCGAACTGGGCTTGTGGCCGGTCTACTCGACGCCGGCTTCGCTCTACACGACGGACGGCAAGCTCGACGCCGACGCACTGCGCGTCTCGGTGGAAGAAGCGATCGCGCTGGGCGCGCGCTTCGTCAAGTTGCAGCTCGGCGGTTTCGCCGCCGAGGCCAACGCCGCTGTGATCGCCGATCACATGCGTTGCGCGGACGTGCGGCTCGTCGTCGAAAACGGGCAATTGGCGGAAGGCGGGTCGCTCGCGCAGTTCGTCGGCCTATTCGATGCGTTGGCGCAGGAAGGCCATGCGGACGTGCTCGGCATGACTTTCGACATCGGCAACTGGGCGTGGCGCGGCGTCGCGCCGCTCGATGCCGCCGGGCCGCTCGCGGCGCACGTCGAATACATCCATTGCAAGACGGCGGTGGGTGAAGGCGCGCGGCGCTTTCCCGCCGCTCCCGCCGCCGGCGACACGCAGTTCGCCGCGGTGCTCGACAACCTGCCGCGCCATGTGCCGCGCGGTATCGAATTTCCGTTCGATACGAGCCGTATCGATGCGGACGCGGCGCACTACGTCGCATGGCTGGCCGCCGCGTAAGCGGTACGTAGGGCCTGAGAGAGCAGCAGGACGCAAAAAGCACGCGGCGGAAAGTACGCGGCAAGTGCGCAGGCAGTGAGAGCGCACACAAGGAAGCACGCGCCCAGAAGCGCACAAAAAGACACCCCAAAGCGAATACCCCCAGGCACCACCCCGATCCAGCACTCAGAGGACCACGCAGGAGCGAAGCATGAGCAAGACACGCGCAGCACTCGACGTCATCACCTACGGTGAAGCGATGGCCATGTTCGTGGCCGCCGAAATCGGCCCGCTCGCCGGCGTCGGACAGTTCACCAAACGCGTCGCGGGCGCCGATCTGAACGTGGCGATCGGTCTTTCCAGACTGGGCTTCGGGGTCGGCTGGATGAGCCGCGTCGGCAACGATTCGTTCGGCCAGTACGTGCGCG
>DASPZL010000561.1:0-2370 GCA_035636295.1 Paraburkholderia sp. | reverse complement strand
ACGGGCGCGCCGTGTTGCTGTAGCGCGCGATCGACAATCTCGATTGCACGAACAACGCCCGCACAAAAGCCCCGGGGTTGAGCAAGGATGACTCGCATAAGTTGGCGAACTCCGACTGACGCGGGATTCGAAGAAGTCGGTAAATATGACTTTATCGCCGCGACCATCTAATTTAGTTGACGTCTTGAACTCCGGCGCCATGCCGGACAGCAAAACCAAACGCGCATTCTAACGCTATCAGGCCGGCTTTGCTTTGGCAGGCCCGCCAGGCGTTGGGCGCACGCCGCAGTGCCCTGGTCGTCGTCCGGCGGCGAGTTCGCGTTGCGTGCGGCAATGATTACACGCTGCACCGGTTTATCGGAACCCTTAAACTACATGGTCCTGCGGCGTGTGTTTGCGGCCGCATTACAGAATGGTATCGAGGCTCGCTGGATGAACGTCGATCAATACGAAAATTTTCCAGTCCCGAGCGTGTTGCTGCCCAAGGCGCTGCGCGCGCCTGCCGGCGTTCTCTATCAGGTGGTGCGCACCGCCGGCGACATCGCGGACGAAGGCGACTGGAGCGCGGCCGAACGGCACGCGCGCCTTGCCGACTTCCGCGCTGGCCTCGACGCGGTGGCGGAGCGGCGCGCGGCGCCGGTGCACCCGCTTCTGTTCGGCAAGCTGGCCGGCGTGGTGGCGCAATACAAGCTGCCGCTCGCGCCGTTCCACGATCTGCTGCACGCGTGCGGTCAGGATATCGACAATAACCGTTACGCCGACCGCGCCGCGCTGCTCGACTATTGCCGCCACTCGGCGAACCCGATCGGGCATCTGATGCTGCATCTGATGGACGCCGCCACGCCTGAGAACCTCGCCGACGCCGACGCGATCTGCACGGCGTCGCAGCTGATCAGCTTCTGGCTCGACGTCGCCGCCGACTGGAAAAAGGACCGCGTGTATCTGCCGCTCGCCGATCTGCAGCGCTTTAACGTGACCGAGGCGCACATCGCCAACGGCGTCGTGGACGACGCCTGGCGCGAACTCATGGCGCACGAAGTCGCGTTCGCGCGGGAGATGCTGGTGCGCGGCGCACCGCTCGCGTTGCGCGTTCCGGGGCGGCTGGGTATCGAGCTGTGCGGCGCCGTCCACGGCGGCCTGCGCTTTCTCGAGCGGATCGAGAAGGCGGGATACGACGTGTTTCACGCGCGGCCGGAGCTCAACACGTTTGACTGGTGCGTCGTCGCGGCGCGCAGCGTGGTGATGCGGCTGTCGCGGCGCGTCGGCGTGGAAGCGCGTTCAATCGAGGGTAATGCTTAATGGCGGCGGTTCTGTTTCTTCTTTCGTGTCTTTCCCTGCTGATCTGGTGTGTGCTGCTGTTCGCGCGCGGCGGCTTCTGGCGCGCGCGTCCCGCCGCGCCGCTCACGCTCGAGCCGCGCGAAGCATGGCCGGCGGTCGCCGCCGTCGTGCCGGCCCGCAATGAAGTCGACGTGATCGCCCAGGCGGTCGCCACCTTGCTTCAGCAGGACTATCCGGGCGATTTCCACGTGATCGTCGTTGACGACCACAGCACCGACGGCACCGCCGACGCCGCCCGTGCCGCCGCGCTGCAGCTGCAATGCCCCGACCGCCTGACGGTGCTCAGCGCGAAACCGCTGCCGCCGGGCTGGTCCGGCAAGGTGTGGGCGCAGTCGCAAGGCATCGAGGCGGTTCGCACGCTCGGCTTGCCCGCCGACTTTCTCCTGCTAACCGACGCCGACATCGGCCATCCCGCAGACGCCGTCGCGCAACTCGTCGCTCGCGCGGATGCGGAACAGCGCGACCTCGTCTCGCTGATGGTCCGTCTGCGCTGCGATTCGTTCTGGGAAAAGGCGTTGATTCCAGCTTTCGTGTTTTTCTTCGCCAAACTGTATCCGTTTGCGTGGGTCAACAACCCGCGCAACCGCACGGCCGCGGCGGCCGGCGGGTGCATGCTGGTGCGGCGCAGCGCGCTCGAGGAAGCGGGCGGCATCGAGTCGATCCGCGCCGAACTGATCGACGATTGCAGCCTCGCCGCGCGCATCAAGCATCGCGGCGCGGGGCGTCATCCGATTCGTCTGGATGTGGCGGCGCGCAGCGTGTCGCTGCGTCCGTACGATAGCTGGCGTGAAATCTGGAACATGATCGCGCGCACCGCCTTCACGCAGCTGCATTACTCGCCGCTGCTGCTGGCGGGCACGCTGGCCGGCATGACGATCATTTACCTGATGCCGCCTGTGGCCGCGCTGGTGCTCGGTCCGGTGGGCTGGCCCGCGTGGCTTGCCTGGGCGGCCATGTGCTGCGCTTACGCGCCGATGCTCAGTTACTACCTCCGCTCGCCGTTGTGGGCGCCGGTTCTGCCGCTGGTGGCGC
>DASPZL010000560.1:0-3414 GCA_035636295.1 Paraburkholderia sp. | reverse complement strand
GTCCATCGCGGTCTTCCAGCCGATTCGCGCGGTGTCCATGCACTGCACCTGCCCGGCCGTCGACGACATGTCGCTGCGCGCCAGACACGTACGCATCGACGCGTCGATCGGATCGGCCGCGGCGACTTCGGCGCGCGCCGCCGAGGACGCGGCGCCGAGCACCGCCGCCGACGCCAAAGCCAGCGCGCCGAACGCGCGCCGCCAGCCGTCAATGCGCAACAGGAACTTCATCACCCGCATCGTCAGGCGCGCACGCAATCGACAAAATACTCGATGCGCCCGTTGATCGTTTCGCCAACCAGCCCGTGGATGTCCGTATGGAAACCCGGGAAGCGCTCGTTGAACTCGCGCGCGAAACGCAGATAGTTGACGATCGTCTTGTTGAAGCGCTCGCCCGGAATCAGCAGCGGAATGCCCGGCGGATACGGCGTCAACAGAATCGACGTGACACGGCCCTCGAGTTCGTCGATCGGTACCCGGTCGATCTCGCGGTGAGCGAGCTTGGCGAACGCGTCGGACGGCTTCATCGCCGGTTCCATGCTCGACAGGTACATCTCGGTCGTCAGGCGCGCAATGTCGTTCGCGCGGTAGACGCTGTGGATCTGCTCGCACAGATCGCGCAGGCCGACCCGCTCGTACATCGGATGATGCGCGACGAACTCGGGCAGCACGCGCCACAGCGGCTGGTTGTTGTCGTAGTCGTCCTTGAACTGCTGCAGCTCGGTGACCATCGAGTTCCAGCGGCCCTTGGTGATGCCGATCGTGAACATGATGAAGAACGAATACAGCCCGGTCTTCTCGACGATGATGCCATGCTCGGCCAGATACTTCGTGACGATCGCGGCCGGAATGCCCGACTCGCCGAAGCCGCCGTCCATGTCCAGACCCGGCGTGACGATGGTCGCCTTGATCGGGTCGAGCATGTTGAAGCCTTCGGCAAGCGGGCCGAAACCGTGCCACGGATCGTTCGGACGCAGCATCCAGTCTTCACGCGAGCCGATGCCTTCCTCGGCAAATTGGTCCGGGCCCCACACCTTGAAGAACCAGTCGTCGCCGTATTCGGCGTCGACCTTGCTCATCGCGCGGCGGAAGTCGAGCGCTTCGGCAATCGACTCCTCGACGAGCGCGGTGCCGCCCGGCGCTTCCATCATCGCCGCGGCCACGTCGCACGACGCGATGATCGCGTACTGCGGGCTGGTGGACGTGTGCATCAGATACGCTTCGTTAAAGCGATGCTTGTCGAAGCGGCTGTTCTTCGAATCCTGCACGACGATCTGCGACGCCTGCGAAATGCCGGCCAGCAGCTTGTGCGTGGAGTGCGTGGCGAACACCATCGCGCCGATGCGCGGACGTCCCGCGCCGATCGCGTGCATGTCCTGATAGAACTCGTGGAACTCGGCGTGCGGCAGCCACGCTTCGTCGAAGTGCAGCGTGTCGAGCCAGTCGCCCAGCATTTCCTTGATCATCTCGACGTTGTAGATCACGCCGTCGTACGTGCTTTGCGTGATGGTCAGGATGCGCGGCTTGAGATTGGGGTTTTTCGCCAGCGCTTCGCGGGCGAACGGATTCGCCTCGATCTTCTTGCGGATGTTTTCCGGCTCGAACTCGCTGCGCGGAATCGGGCCGATGATGCCGAAGTTGTTGCGCGTCGGCGTGAGAAACACCGGAATCGCGCCGGTCATCGTAATCGCGTGCAGGATCGACTTGTGGCAGTTGCGGTCCACCAGCACGATGTCGCCGGGCGCCACTGTGCCGTGCCAGACGATCTTGTTCGAAGTCGAGGTGCCGTTGGTCACGAAGAACACGTGGTCGGCGCTGAAAATGCGCGCGGCGTTGCGTTCAGACGCGGCAACCGGCCCCGTGTGATCGAGCAGCTGGCCGAGTTCGTCCACCGCGTTGCACACGTCGGCGCGCAGCATGTTCTCGCCGAAGAACTGGTGGAACATCTGGCCGAGCGGGCTCTTCAGGAACGCGACGCCGCCCGAGTGCCCCGGACAGTGCCACGAGTACGAACCTTCCTCCGCGTACTGCACCAGTTCCTTGAAGAACGGCGGCGCGAGCGAATCCAGATACACCTTGGTCTCGCGGATGATGTGGCGCGCGACGAACTCCGGCGTGTCCTCGAACATGTGGATGAAGCCGTGCAGCTCGCGCAGGATGTCGTTCGGCAAATGGCGCGAGGTGCGCGTTTCGCCGTACAGAAAGATCGGAATGTCCGCATTGCGGCGGCGCACCTCGGTCACGAACGCGCGCAGTGCGACGATCGCGGCGGCCAGCTCCGGTGTCTCGCCTTCCACCACGACGTTATCGACGTACGGCAGCAGTTCGTCGTCGTCGATCGAGAGGATGAAGCACGACGCGCGGCTCGACTGCTGCGCGAACGAAGTCAGATCGCCATAGCTCGTCAACCCGAGCACTTCCGCGCCTTCTTTCTCGATTGCTTCGGCCAAAGCCCGGATGCCGGAACCAGAAATGTTCTCGGAGCGGAAATCTTCGTCGATGATGACGACGGGAAAACGAAACTTCATGGGCGATTCTCCAAAAAGAACGACCGCTGCATTCTGTCAATTGCAGCGGTCACCCCGTATAGCTGATGGATCAGTGCGCTGCCGGCGTCACGTCTTGGGCAACGTGACGCCGTGCTGACCTTGATATTTGCCGCCGCGATCCGCGTACGACGTTTCACAAATCTCGTCGCTTTCGAAAAACAGCACCTGAGCGACGCCTTCGTTCGCGTAGATTTTGGCAGGCAAAGGTGTCGTATTCGAGAATTCGAGCGTAACGTGCCCTTCCCATTCCGGCTCGAACGGCGTCACGTTGACGATGATCCCGCAACGCGCGTAGGTGGATTTGCCGAGGCACACGGTCAGGACGCTGCGCGGAATGCGGAAATATTCGACGGTGCGGGCGAGCGCGAACGAATTCGGCGGGATGATGCAAACGTCGCCCTTGAAATCGACAAACGACTTCTCGTCGAAGTTCTTCGGATCGACGATGGTCGAGTTGATGTTCGTGAAGATCTTGAATTCGTCGGCGCAGCGGATGTCGTAACCGTAGCTCGACGTGCCGTAGCTGACGATCTTCCGGCCGTCTTCGGAGACGCGGACCTGATCGGGCGCAAACGGCTCGATCATGTTGTGCGACGCGGCCATGCGCCGGATCCACTTGTCGGATTTGATGGTCATAGGTGAACGCTGCTCGACGTGAATGACAGAGGTGACGGATAACGACCCGGTTTCAACCGGACAACTTTCGCGGCGGGCTACTACGGGCTTCAAGCGGCGCGCCGCCGTGCCATGCGGAGCCTGGCCGGGATCCCCGGCTGCGCGCCCGAACGAAAGGCGCTTATTTTACGCGATCATGGGAATGCTGCTGCGGATGCGGCCGGAGAAACGGCCCAATGCGCAATCAGAC
>DASPZL010000559.1:0-5868 GCA_035636295.1 Paraburkholderia sp. | reverse complement strand
CGGTTTTCTTCGGCCTCGCCGTGGGCAATTCGCGCTGACGTCCCGTTACGTTGGCCACGCAGTCGGCGGCAAACGGGCAACGCAGGCAGTCCGGCTTGCCGCGCACGCACAGCGTCGCGCCGAGGTCCATCAGGCCTTGCGTGTAGGCGCTTACATCGTCGTCCGATGCATTCGACGGAAGCAGCGACTCCGCCAGCGTCCACATCGCGTTCTCGACTTTCTTTTCGCCCGGAAAGCCTTCCACGCCGAACACGCGTGCCAGCACGCGCTTCACGTTGCCGTCGAGAATCGTCGCGCGCGCGCCGAAGGCGAACGACGCGATCGCCGCCGCCGTCGAGCGGCCGATGCCCGGCAACTCCGCGAGTTCGTCCACCGATGCCGGAAATGCGCCGCCATGCTGCTCGACCACGGCCTGCGCGCAGCGATGCAGATTGCGCGCACGCGTGTAGTAGCCAAGGCCGGCCCACAGCGCCATCACATCGTCCACGGGCGCGGCGGCCAGCGCGGCAACGTCCGGAAAACGCGCGAGAAACTTCGCATAGTACGGAATCACCGTCGACACCTGGGTCTGCTGCAGCATGATTTCCGACAGCCAGATGCGATACGGATCGCGCGTGTTCTGCCACGGCAAATCGTGACGGCCATGCTGACGCTGCCACGCGATCAGCCGCGCGGAAAAATCAGACATCACGGCAAATGCGGGCGCCTGACGCGCGGCGGACGAGGTTGAACGCGGAGATAAGCGAGAAGGCATTGAAATTAGCGCTGACAGGTGGGACAGAAATATGTGGAGCGCTGCCCCTGCACGATCTGCTTGATCGGCGTTCCACACACGCGGCATGGCAGCCCCGCGCGATCATAGACGAAATAGTCGAGCTGAAAGTAACCGCTTTCACCATTGCTGCCGACGAAATCGCGCAACGTGCTGCCGCCCTTCTCGATCGCGGCGGCGAGCGTCACGCGCACGGCGTCGGCCAGCAGATCGTAGCGGACGAGCGAGACGCGGCCCGCCGCGGTGGCAGGCCGGATGCCCGCGCGAAACAGGCTCTCCGACGCGTAGATATTTCCCACGCCAACCACGATTTCGCCCGCAAGCAGCGCCTGCTTCACCGACACCTTGCGACCGCGCGTGAGACGATGCATCAGCGCGCCGGAAAACGCCGGCGAAAACGGCTCGACGCCGAGGCTCGCGAGCAGCGGATGCTCGAGCACGTCGCCGGCTTCGCGCGGATGCCACAGCACCGCGCCAAAGCGCCGCGGATCGCGATAGCGCAAAATGAATTCGTCGAAGATCCAGTCGACGTGATCGTGTTTCGCCGCGGCCGGCGGATGCGGCACGTGACGCAGCACGCGCAGCGTGCCCGTCATGCCGAGATGCACAATGAACCAGCCGGCGTCGATCTCGAACAGCAGATACTTGCCGCGCCGCTCGACCTTGCGCACCACATGGCCGCGCAAGGTTTTCGCAAGGTCGGCGGGAATCGGCCAACGCAGCGCGGGCGTACGCACGTCGACGCGTTCAACCTTGCGCCCGGACACATACGGTTCGATTCCCCGTCGGGTAACCTCAACTTCTGGCAACTCTGGCATGTCTGACTGGTCTGCAACTTGCGTGAGTGGTGTGCGCGTATTGTAGCGAGCGCGTTACAATCGTCCGAAACATTGAACGGATTTCCATGAACTTGTCCTTCGTGAAGCTGTTTTCGAAGCGCCCGGCTAGCGCATTCCGCGTGCCGCACGCCGTGTCCGCTCGGCGGGTGCTTGGCGCGGCCGCGCTCGCTGTCTGGGCGCTGGCTGCGGTGCCCGCGTACGCGCAAGACCCATCGCCAGGCTCAGACGACACCTCCGTTGCCTTGGCGGACCCGCTCGGCCCGCCCTCGGCGGACGAGCAGAAGTCGCTGCCCAAGCTGGCGCTGTCGAGCCAGATCGTATTCCAGGTGCTCGCTGCCGAAGTCGCGCTGCAACGCGACCAGCCGGCGCCCGCCTACCAGACTTATCTTGCGCTCGCGCGCGACACGCACGATCCGCGCATGGCGCAACGCGCCACCGAAATCGCGCTGGCCGCGCAAAGTCCGTCGGATGCGCTGGCCGCCGCGCAATTGTGGCAGCAATATGCGCCGGATTCGGAACGCGCCGCGCAACTCGACGCGTCGCTGCTCGTGCTGTCCGGCAAGCCCGATGAAGCCGCGCCGCTCCTCGCCCGCGAACTCGCGAAAGTGCCCGCCGAGAATCGCGGCAGCGCGATGCTGGCGCTGCAACTGCTGCTCTCGCGCGGCCCGAACCGCATCGGCGGCCTGCATGTGCTGCAGGACTTGCTGAAGAACGACATGAACCGGCCGGAGGCGCAGTTGGCCGTCGCGCGCCAGCAGCTCGTTTCGGACGACGCGCCGGGCGCGCGCAAGTCGCTCGAACAGGCGCTCACGCTCAAGCCCGACTATTTGCCGGCCGCGCTGATGCTGTCGCAAATGGGTCCGGAGGAGCGCAAGGAAGGCATCGCGTCGCTCGAAAAGTACGTGCAGCAGAATCCGAAATCGCATGACGCGCGTCTCGCGCTCGCGCAAATGTACCTCGCGAGCGACCGTCTGGACGACGCGCAGAAGCAGTTCGAGGTCATGCACAAGAACAACGCGAACGACCTCACGCCGCTGATGGCGCTCGCGCTGATCAAGATCCAGCAAAAGAATTTCAACGAAGCGCAAACATACCTGACCCAGTACGCACAGCAAGCCGAGAAAACGCCGGGCGCCGATCCGGGCCAGGCGTATATCTACCTTGCGCAGCTGTCGCTCGAACAGAAAAACGAAGCGGCGGCGGGCGACTGGCTGAACAAGGTCTCGCCGTCGAGCCAGCAATACATGCCCGCGCAGGTCACGCGCGCCCAATTGCTCGCCAAACAGGGCAAACCCGACGACGCCCGCAAGCTGCTGGCTAGTCTGCAGGCGCCCGATCCGCGCGACCAGGCGCTGCTCGCGCGCACCGACGCGGCGATCCTGTTCGACGCGAAGCGCTACCCGGAAGCGGAAACGCGCCTGCAGCAAGCCACGGCGGTCTTCCCCGAGGATCCCGATCTCACTTACGACTACGCGATGGCCGCCGAAAAGAACGACCACTACGACGTCATGGAAGCGCAGTTGCGCAAGCTGATCCAGACTCAGCCGGACAATCCCCAGGCCTATAACGCGCTCGGCTATTCGCTGGCCGATCGCAATCAGCGCCTCGCGGAAGCGGACAAGCTGGTCGAGAAGGCGTCGTCGCTGGCGCCGAACGACGCGTTCATCATGGACAGCGTCGGCTGGGTCAAATACCGGATGGGCAATACGTCGGACGCGATCAAGGTGCTGCGCAAAGCCTATGACATGCAGCCGAACGCCGAAATCGGCGCGCACCTCGGCGAAGTGTTGTGGAAAGCCGGCGCCCAGGACCAGGCTCGCGCCGCTTTCCGCGATGCGCGCAAGCTCGAACCGGACAACGACACGCTTGTTAAAACGCTGCAACGTCTTCAGGTAAACGATCTTTGATGCGTCTTTCCCGTTTGATTTCCTATCCCCGGGCGCCGCGCGGCGCGGTGCTCGGACTCGCAGCGGCAGCGGTTGTCGCGCTGGCAGGTTGTGCGTCGGTGAAACCGCAGGGGCCGTCCACGTCGAATGCCGCGACTGCCGTCACCGCTCAGACGAGCCGTGCTTACCTGGGCCGTTTCGCGATCCAGTACAACGATCAGAACGGCCAGCAGCGCAACGCTTATGGCAACTTCTCCTGGCAGGAAACGGGCGACACCGTCTCCCTGCAATTGCGCAATCCGCTCGGCCAGACCTTGGCGATCGTGACTTCGTCGCCGGGTTCGGCCACGCTCGAGTTGCCGAACCGCCAGCCGCTTACGGCAGATAACGTGTCCACGCTCATGCAGAACGCGCTCGGCTTTTCGCTGCCGGTCGAAGGGCTGCGTTATTGGCTGCAGCCGTCGCCGGCGCCTACTTCGCGAGCCAAAACGGAGAAGGATCCGGAGCAACCGTCGCGTCTGAAGCAGATCACACAGGACGGCTGGACGATCGATTATCTGGCGTATGCGGACGCGCCCGCCACCGGCGTGAAGCGCGTGAACCTGAGCCGTTCCGAGCCGCCGCTCGACATCAAGCTCGTGCTGGATCAGTAACCCGCGCCTTTTCGCGCGACCTTGCCGCTTCGTCGGCGCCACCTTGGCGCATGTAGCCCAGACTCATGATCGAAACGACCGACTCGCTGCGCGATTGCCTCGCGCCAGCGAAACTCAACCTCTTCCTGCACATCACCGGCCGCCGGCCGGACGGCTACCACACGCTGCAAACGGTCTTCCAGCTGCTCGACTGGGGCGACACGCTGCACTTCAAGCGGCGCGACGACGGCCTGATCACGCGCGGCACCGAGATCGCCGACGTGCCGCCCGAACACGATCTCACCGTGCGCGCCGCGACGCTGCTCAAAGCGCATACGGGCTCGCCCGAAGGCGTCGACATCGAAATCGAAAAGCGTCTGCCGATGGGCGCGGGCCTGGGCGGTGGCAGCTCCGATGCCGCCACCACGCTGCTTGCGCTGAACCGTTTATGGAAGCTCGATCTGCCACGCCTGGAATTGCAGGCGCTGGCATTGAAACTCGGCGCGGATGTGCCGTTTTTTGTTTTTGGAAAAAATGCGTTCGCACAGGGTGTCGGAGAAACATTGGACGTTGTACAATTGCCGCCGCGCCATTTCCTGGTAGTAACGCCGAGGGTTCATGTTCCGACTGCAGCGATTTTTTCCGAAAAAGCGTTGACAAGAGATTCAAAACCTCTCACAATTACGGACTTTCCTGCAGAACTTAGCTGCAACACTGAATGGCCGGAGAGTTTTGGCCGGAATGACATGCAGCAGGTTGTCGTAGGAAAATACGCGGAAGTAGCGCAAGTGCTGCGATGGTTTGAAAACGTCGCGCCAGCGCGGATGTCTGGATCAGGTGCAAGTGTATTTGCAGCGTTCCGTAGTAAAGCCGAGGCAGAAGCGGTGCAAGCCAGCCTGCCAGGCGAATGGAGCAGCGCAGTGGCCTCAAGCCTCGATCAGCATCCACTCTTTGCTTTCGCGTCATAGGTTTTGCGTCGTCGAACGAAACTCCACGTTCGGCGGAGCTCAAGGTTAGTGTAGGGGAGTCGCCAAGCTGGTTAAGGCACCGGATTTTGATTCCGGCATGCAAAGGTTCGAATCCTTTCTCCCCTGCCAAAAATTCTCGCATTTCCCCTCGCCCCCAGCCTGAAGCAGGTGCACGATGAGCAGCCATGACGGCCTGATGGTTTTTACTGGCAACGCAAACCCCGCGCTTGCACAGGAAGTCGTCAAAATCCTCGGTATTCCCCTCGGCAAAGCCATGGTTAGCCGTTTCTCGGACGGTGAAATCCAGGTCGAGATTCAGGAAAACGTGCGTGGCAAGGATGTCTTCGTCCTGCAGTCCACCTGCGCGCCGGCGAACGACAACCTGATGGAACTGATGATCATGGTCGATGCGCTCAAGCGCGCATCCGCCGGCCGGATCACCGCCGCCATCCCCTACTTCGGTTATGCCCGTCAAGATCGACGCCCGCGTTCGGCGCGCGTCGCCATCTCGGCGAAGATCGTGGCGAACATGCTGGAAATCGCCGGCGTCGAGCGGATCATTACAATGGATCTGCACGCCGACCAGATTCAAGGCTTCTTCGACATCCCGGTCGACAACATCTACGCTACGCCCGTGCTGCTCGGCGATCTGCGCAAGCAGAACTACGAGAACCTGCTGGTGGTGTCGTCCGATGTGGGCGGTGTAATCCGCGCCCGGGCTCTAGCCAAGCAACTGAACACCGATCTCGCGATCATCGACAAGCGTCGCCC
>DASPZL010000558.1:0-5408 GCA_035636295.1 Paraburkholderia sp. | reverse complement strand
GATCTTGGCAAGCAGCGGCCCGAGCGTCGGGTAAAGTGCGTCGTCGGTTGCGCTGATCGGACCGCCGAGCACCACCATCAACGAAGCGGCAACCGGGTCCGGCGCCTCGATACGCGCGAAGCCGACGTCGAGGTAGCGGACGGGGCGTCCGCGCTCGCCGAGCACCAGTTCAAGACTGCCCAGATCCTCGAAGTACACGTGCCGAATGGCCAGAACTTCGCGATTCATCGGCCTGCCCACCTTCAGGTTGACTAAAGACTTGCCGCTACGCGGCGCTCGAGCGGCTGACAGGCGGCAGGTGTGCCGCCCGCCGAAGCCGGCTTGGCAGTGTAGCGGATTGTCCTGAAAGAAGCCGCCTTATTGGGCGTAGATCTTCCAGGTCTTCTTCTGGGTGGCGACGTCGGCGGTTTCATGCACCGAGCAATCGAGGCGCACGTCTGTGTCCGAGAGCTTCAGGTCGAGCAGCGCGCAGTAATGCGGCGTCTTCTTCGGATTCTTGCTCGGCTCGAAGTGCGTGCAGCTCAGGCACATGCGGTGCGGCGGAATGGTGCCTTGCGCCTCCAGCTGATGAACGGTCTTCAGCAGCGTGCGATAGAACACCGTCTGCTCATCGTCACGCAGCGTGCCGACCGCCTTGGCCAAAAAGTCCGGCCATTGCGCGGCGCGCTTTGCGGCCGTGCGGCCACGCGCCGTCAGACGGACCGCGAGGGCGCGGCCGTCGTCCAGGGCGCGGCGCTTTTCGACCAGACCCTTGGTTTCGAGCGTGCTCACTGCATCGCTGGTGGTCGCGGCGGTTAGGGCCGTTTCACGCGCGATCTCGCCGAGACGCATGGGACCCTTGCGCTGCATCAACAAGACCAGGATTTCGCCCTGAGTCGGCGTGAGACCCGCGCCTTCGGCCCATTCCCAGGCCTGGCTTCGCATCGCCGTGCTCAATCGCAATAGGCTGTGGGTCACTCGCCCGGTTGCCTGTTCTCCGTATACGCCTTCGCTCATAATCTTCGATTGGTTTATTTACAGCATTCGTGCGATGCCGGCGAACCCTCAGCCGACCGCGCCCGTAGCCTGTGTGGGGTAGCCTCGCCCACCTGCAGACGAGACGGTTTCGACTATCTCAAAAATTCACCGCCTTGCAAGCCAAAGCGGCGAAAACGACATTCTATGCGAGAGCGGCGAATCGTACAGCTAACTTATCCAACGCAAGCTGTGGATAACCATGGGAAAACACAGGGACGACGTGTGCACCGATTCTTGATAAGCCCCCTGACCGCCTCTGCCCATACCTGAGTTGTCCTCCCTTCCCGGCACCGGCCCACCTTCGATCAGCCCAGTTATGGTTTACGTAGCATCTTGACTCTGAAGGAAATTATTCAGTTGTCCACAGGCAGATGCAATGCTTGTTAACTACTACTACGTTTGTATACGTGAATTCTATAAAAACCTTAAGCCGACCGAGCTGGAAAAATAAATTACGAAAAAAAACCCGCTCGAGGCGGGTTTTCTTACGAATTGACACGAGCTATCCAGTGTCAGGCTAAGCGCGCCACTGCAGACACTGCTGCCGAACGGCTTCGTGCAAGGACTTTTCCTGTCCGACGATGCCGCGCAACCACGTCGCATCATTCACCTGATTGCGGGCGATCGCGCCGATTTCGGCGAGCGCCTTGCCCGATCCCAATGCTTCGGCGTGCGGTGCGATCAGATCGAGCGTTTCGAGGATGTCCTCTGAAATCGTCTTCCGTTCGCCCGTTTGCGGATTGATGCAGGTGCCGGCAAGACCGAAGCGGCATGCTTCGAAACGGTTGAACGTGTAGACGAGATAATCGTCTTCGCGCGGCGTGATCGGTTTGTCGAGCAGCAGATGGCGGGCCAGCGTCTGGATGTAGCAGGCAATTGCCGCGGCCCGGTCCACCGACAACGGCGTGTCCATCACGCGGACTTCGATCGTGCCGAAACCCGGCTTGGGCCGGATGTCCCAGTAAAAATCCTTCATGCTGTTGACGACGCCCGTGTGCACCATCTTCGAGAAATATTCCTCGAAGCTGTCCCACGTCAGCACGAACGGCGCGCGGCCCGACAGCGGAAACGCGAACACGGAATTCAGACGTGCCGAATGAAAACCGGTATCCACGCCCTGCACGAACGGCGACGAGGCGGACAACGCGATGAAATGCGGAATGAAGCGCGACATCGAATGCAGCAGGTAGAGCGCGCTGTTCGGATCCGGACAGCCGATGTGCACGTGCTGCCCGAACACAGTGAATTGCTTGGCAAGATAGCCGTACAACTCGGAAAGGTACTGAAAACGCGGCGTGTCGACGATCTGCCGTTCGCTCCACTGCTGGAAAGCGTGCGTGCCGCCGCCGCACAGGCCCACGTTCAGGCGGTCCGCCGCGGAAACCAGTGTGTCGCGGATCTTGCGCAAATCGGCGACGGCCTGTTCATGCGTTGTGCAAATGCCCGTCGACAACTCGATCATGCTTTCGGTGATTTCCGGCGTGATGTTGCCGGGGATTTTTTCGTCCTTGATCAGCCGCATCAGATCGGAGCCGGCTTTGGTTAGATCGTAGTCGTGCGTATTGACGATCTGCATCTCGAGTTCGACACCGAATGTAAACGGTTTCGAATCGATGAAGGGTTCGAGTGACATGGCGTCCCCTGGGTCGGATCGGCCCGGTATGTGTCAGATGCCCGGCCGATTTTGAATCGAATAAGTCGGATAAAGCGCGTAAGGCTCAAACAGCGCACCGGAAAGCGCCGTGCGCTCAGGTGCCTTTAAGTACGCCTACTCTTCGCGCCGTTCAGCCACCAGCGCGAGGCTGCGATACACGAGCCACGGCCCGAGAATCTGCAGCACGAAAATCGAACACATCACGACGGCCCGCAGTTGCGGATCGAAATTCGGATAAAGGTTGTAGGTGTCGTCGACCAGCAGATACGCCAGCGCCGACATCGGCGACAACGATAAACCGAGTGCCACGCCCTGTTTCCAGTTCAAGCCGCTCGGCTTGGCGAACGCCAGTACGCCGACCAGCTTCGCGACGAGACGCGCAACAATCAGACCCAGCGCCGCGACACCGCCGAGCACGATGTCTTTCCATTCGAACGACGTAAGCGTCAGCACGAACAGAATCACGGTCAAGAGCCAACCGGCCGTGCCGAAATGCTGCGGCCACAACTGCGGACGCGCCTCATGATTTTTCACGATGATGCCGGCGGCCAGCAGCGCGAGAATCGTCGACAGCTTGAACAGATGCGCGACCGCGATCGCCAGCAGCACGAGGCCGAACAGCGCGACGAATGAATGCTCATCCTGCATGTTGAGGCGGCGATAAAAGAACGTGCAGGTGCGCGCGAGCAGATAGGCGAGCACGAGCGAGCCGACCAGCAGATACAGCGGCTGCAGAATGGTGGCGAAAACGTTGCCGTAAATCTCCTGATGCAGCCAGCTCGACACGAGCTTTTCGATCACGACGGCATACATGCTGTTCAGCGCGGTCAGCGTCAACAGACGCTGGGTTACCTGGCCTTCCGCGCGCAATTCCGTTTTGAGCTGAATCACCATGGCGGGCGAAGTCGCCATGGCAATCGCGGCGAGCACCGTCGCCACCATTAGCGGCACGTTGAGGAACAGCAAAACCGGCAAAACGAGCGCAAAAGTGAGCGTGGCTTCGGCAACGCTCGACAGAATCAGCCAGGGATTGCGACGGATCCAGCGCAAATCGAGCCGGCTGCCGAGTTCGAACAGCAGCAAGCCGAGTGCGACATCGAGCAATGGCCGCGCGGCGCTCGCGGAATCTGCGTCGATCACGCCCGAACCGGCCGCGCCGGCTATCAGACCAATAACCGCGTACCCGGAAATGCGCGGCAAACGCCACGCGCGATAGCAAAGCTCACCGCACAAACCCGCGGCGAGCAAAGCCAGACCAGCCCAAAAAATGGCGTCGGGTGCGAGAGGCCAGGCTGGAAAAAATGAAAACGCCGATTTCATCGTGATGGGTTCTCCTTTGCAGCAACGGCGGACGACACGAACCGGCGCAAACACCGGCGAGCGGGTGGGCGCATGAGGCGCTCACTATCGCGATCGCTTCGCGTGACCAGCGTTGCGAGTTTTCAACGATCGGATGATCGGAATGCGCCGCTGCCGCAGGGAGCTCGGCGCATTCGGGGGTGCGGCCGTAGCAACCGGCCCGGCACGGTGAAAGGACGCCGTCGACTTGAATCAGATTCTGATTGAGCGGCACCGTTCCGTTGCTGCGTGTGCCGTTCGAGGCGAGGCACGACGCGGAAAAGAACGGCGATTGTGCCATAGCTTTTTGAGGCTTGACCGAAAAGACACGAACGCGCAGCCAAAACGGTAAAAACGTTCGTTATCTCCATGACGCGCGGAAAAAGCGACCGTTTTACGGCCGTGATTCGGTCGTCATAACGGACAACGGAACGTCGCAGATGGCGAGCTCCGGGGCGCCTGCAACAGAAGCCGTGCCATGGATTTTGAGGACCCGGGCCACGCCGAACGCCTTCGACCGGCCCTTGGCCTTTCTGTTTACAGGTTTACCGTATGTATACGTAGTAACAGTTAACAAGCTGCCTCGGTTTCTGTGGATAACCCATGTTTACCGAAGCGAATCATTAGCTTGCCGGCGGCATAACCGGATGCACAGGATGTGCGGGAGCGGCGGGTACTCAAGGGTAACTTTTGGCGATTTTCGACGGCGGCAAAGTTACCCCGTTTACGTCCACAGCGGTTCCACATGAGTTGCGCTGGTAAACCGCGTGGTTATCCACATGCCGTGGTGGATAAGTTTTGCGCTTGCAAATTCGCGTGGAGCGCGCGGTTATCTCACTGTCCCCTGGCGCAATGCCCGCAAAAGGAAGCGGGCGGGATCGATGTCCTCGGCCAGATCGCGTTCGAGCGGCCACGGCTCGCCTTCGATCTGCGAGGCGATCAGTTCCGCGCCGAGCGCCGCCCACACCAGTCCGCGCGAACCGTAGGCGAAGGCGCCGTACAAGCCTTCCGTGCGTGGCAGGTCGAGCGGCCATGCGCCTCGCAGCCGCTGGGCGTCGCGCGCGGCTTGCGCTTCGTCGGCGAGATTGCCGATCATCGGCATGCGGTCGCTTGTGACGCAGCGGAACGCGACGCGGCCGGCGAGCTCAGCCGACCGCGTCTCATCGGCGACGCCCGCGAAGGACGGCAGCATCCGCGCCACGCGTTCGAGGTTTTCCAGATGACCGTTCGGGCGCAGCAGCGTGCCGGTGTCGTCGAGTTCGTAGGTGGCGCCGGTCAACGTGACGCCGTTTGCAAGCGGCACCGCATAGCCTTCACCGATCACCGGCATCTTGAGTGGCGGCACCGTGCCGGCCGGCAGCAAGGTCAACTGGCCGCGAATGCTGCGCGTCGGCGCGTG
>DASPZL010000557.1:0-4126 GCA_035636295.1 Paraburkholderia sp. | reverse complement strand
CGCACGCAGAAAGTGCTGCTGTGGATGCTGTCGACGAAGATGATGCCGTCGGTCGGCGTGCTGGTGCCGATCTATCTGCTGTGGAAGAACAGCGGTTTGCTCGATACGGTGTCCGGTCTCGTGATCGTCTACACGCTGATCAATCTGCCGATCGCGGTGTGGATGTCGTTCACGTACTTCGCCGAAATTCCGCGCGACATTCTCGAAGCCGGAAGAATCGACGGCGCCGCGACGTGGCAGGAAATCGTCTATCTGCTGATGCCGATGTCGCTGCCCGGACTCGCGTCCACCGCGCTGCTGCTCGTGATCCTGTCGTGGAACGAAGCGTTCTGGAGCATCAACCTGTCGAGTTCGAGCGCCGCGCCGCTGACCGTGTTCATCGCGTCGTATTCGAGTCCTGAAGGCTTGTTCTGGGCCAAGCTGTCCGCCGCCTCGCTGCTCGCGGTCGCGCCGATTCTGATCGTCGGCTGGTTGTCGCAGAAGCAACTGGTGCGCGGCCTTACGTTCGGGGCGGTCAAATGACGGCAGGCGACACGGCAGCAAACGGTACGCCCCGGCTCGCGCTGATCTGCGATTGCGACGGCGTACTGATCGACAGCGAAGCCGTGGCGGCGCACATGCTGGTGCGCGAACTCGAAGCCCGCTGGCCGGGGACCGACGTCGAGCCGGTGGTGCTGCCGCTGCTCGGCTTGCGCATCGAGAAGGTGTTGCAAGGCACGGCGACGCAGCTCGGTAAAAGCCTCACCGTCGAGGACATCGACGCGATTCGCCGCACGGTGGAAGCGGCGGCGATGCAGGCGAGCGCGGTCGATGGCATCGAGGCGGCGCTCGCCCAGGTGCCGCTCACCAAAGGGTGCGCGAGCAACAGTTTCCGCCCCTACGTGGAAGCCGTATTGGCGCGCACCGGCCTCGTGAGGTTCTTCGGCGATCGTCTCTTTTGCGCCGATGCGGTGCCGAATCCGAAGCCCGCGCCCGATGTGTATCTCGCGGCGGCGCGAGGTCTTGGCCTCGCGCCGTCCGCGTGCCTCGTGGTGGAAGACAGCGTCACGGGCGTGACGGCGGCGAGCGCGGCGGGCATGGCGGTGTTCGGCTTCATCGGTGGCGGCCATGCGAGCGACGCGCAGATCGGCAAGCTGCATGCAGCGGGTGCGCGTCACGTATTCGACGACATGCAGCAGTTGCCGGAGCTGGTCGCGCAATGGACGCTGAGCGCGACGGCGGCGGCGCCGTAAGCACGGTTCATCGGCGTGGCATGGAGAAGCGAATCAACGCCGTTGCCGAAGTCACGAACGCGACCCGAACGGTTGCAGCAACGGATAGCAACGATAGCAACACACAGCATTACACGGAGACACATCATGGCAAGCGTAACTCTACGCAACATCAGAAAGGCCTACGACGACAACGAGGTGATGCGCGACATCGACCTCGACATCGCGGACGGCGAGTTCGTCGTGTTCGTGGGCCCGAGCGGTTGCGGTAAATCGACGCTGATGCGAATGATCGCCGGCCTCGAGGACATCAGCGGCGGCGACCTCACCATCGACGGCACGCGCATGAACGAGGTGCCGCCCGCCAAGCGCGGCATCGCGATGGTGTTCCAGTCGTACGCGCTGTATCCGCACATGACGCTGTACGACAACATGGCGTTCGGCCTGAAGCTCGCCGGCACAAAGAAGCCGGAAATCGACGCGGCCGTGCGCAACGCGGCGAAGATCCTGCACATCGATCATCTGCTCGATCGCAAGCCCAAGCAGCTTTCCGGCGGCCAGCGCCAGCGCGTGGCGATCGGCCGCGCGATTACACGCAAGCCGAAAGTGTTCCTGTTCGACGAACCGCTGTCGAACCTCGACGCCGCCTTGCGCGTGAAGATGCGCCTCGAATTCGCGCGTCTGCACGACGAACTGAAGACCACGATGATCTACGTGACGCACGATCAGGTGGAAGCCATGACGTTGGCCGACAAGATCGTCGTGCTGTCGGCGGGAAATCTGGAGCAGGTCGGCAGCCCGACGATGCTGTATCACGCGCCGGCCAACCGCTTCGTTGCGGGTTTCATCGGCTCGCCGAAGATGAATTTCATGGAAGGCATCGTGCAGTCGGTCACGCACGACGGCGTGACGGTGCTGTATGAAACCGGCGAGACGCAGCGCGTCGCGGTGGAACCGGCGTCGGTCAAGCAGGGCGACAAGGTGACGGTCGGCATCCGTCCCGAGCATCTGCACGTCGGCACGACCGAAGACGGCGTGTCGGCGCGCACGATGGCGGTCGAATCGCTCGGCGACGCCGCCTATCTGTACGCGGAATCGAGCGTCGCGCCGGACGGCCTGATCGCGCGCATTCCGCCGCTCGAGCGCCAGTCGAAAGGCGCGACGCAGAAGCTCGGCGCGACGCCCGAACACTGCCATCTGTTCGACAGCGAAGGCAAGGCATTCCAGCGCAAGATCGTGGAAGTGCTGGCTGCGTGACGATTGGGGAAAGCGGCGTTCGCGCCGCTTTCTTGCCACGCTTTGCCAATGACGCTCAGGCTTCGAGCGCCGCCCGCGCGCACAACTCGTCGGTGACGAGTCCCGACAGCCAGCCGCCCTTGAGCACCGCGATCACCGCTTCGCGCTTGCGCGCGCCGCCGGCAAAGCCGATGGTCGGACGCCGCGGCGGCGAGTCGAGCGCGATGCTCGTCACGCGCCGGCCGGTCGGCGATTCGACGTGCGCGCCGGTTGCATCGATCGTGAGGCCGAGCATTTCGGCCACCGCGCCGTTGCGCACCAACTCCTTCACTTCCGCCGACGTGATGAAGCCGTCCACGTGCAGAGGACATTTCGGCCCGATATCGCCGATGCCGACGAACGCGACATCCGCTTGAGCCGACAGCGATTCGACGATGCGATACAGCCGGTGATTGCACCACTGCGCGCGCTCGGCTTCGCTATCGGCGAGCAACGGCGCGGGCAGCAGAAAATGCTTGCCGCCGGTCTTCTCCGAAATGTGCAGCGCGACGTCATAGCGGTTCGAGGAGCCGTCCGAGGCGATCGCCCCGACCATCGACACCAACCTATGCTGCGGACGGTCAAGCTGCGCGATCTGATCGACCGCGGCCTTCAGCGTCCGGCCGCTGCTCACCGCGACCACCATTGGTTTTTCCTGGTCGAGATAGCGCTCCATCACCTGCGCGCCTGCCACCGCGAGCTTGCGGTCCACTTCCTCGGACGAATCGCTGTCGATCGGCACCACCTCGCACATGGAGAGGCCGTAGCGCGTCGACAATTGATCGGCGAGCGCGAGGCAATCGGCCAGTTGATGATCGACGCGCACGCGAATCAGATTCTTTTCCACCGCGAAGGCGACCAGCCGTTGCGCGACCGGGCGCGACACCTGCAGCTTCTCGGCGATCTCGTTCTGGGTATTGCCGGCGACGTAGTAGAGCCACGCGGCGCGGGTAGCAAGATCTAATTTTTCTGTGGACTTGGGCACGGTGACGGTTCTGCTTGAAGTGCGCCGATGATAGCAGCCGGTCCTCGCGTTTTAACGGGAACCGGCTGCGGTGGCCGCTTACGCGAGCGGCTGACGCGCGGGGTCGAACAGCGGCCGCACGTGGCGGTAAAGCGCGCGATACGCGTCGAGCCGCGCGCGCAGCTCGGCGTGGCGGCGCGGGTTCGGCGTGAATTCCTTTTCGATCGGCGGTTTGGCGAGCACCTTGGCCGGGTCGCCGCCCGCGGCCAGCCAGCCGAGGCGAGCCGCGCCGAGCGCCGCGCCGGTTTCGCCGCCGCCGTGCTTGCGCGTGGCGGTGTCGAGCGCATCGGCGAGCAGTTGCGCCCAGTAATCGCTGCGTGCGCCGCCGCCGAGCAGCGAGAGCGCCTTTGCCTCGGTGCCCGCCGCACGCAGCGCGTCGAGGCCGTCGGTGAGCGCGAGCGTCACGCCTTCGAGCACCGCGTAGCCGAGCAACGCGCGATCGGTCGCGTGCGTCATGCCGAAGAACACGCCTTGCGCATACGGGTCGTTGTGCGGCGTGCGTTCACCGGACAGGTAAGGCAGGAAGAGCGGCGCGGTGTTCAACGCGTCCGGCGCGAGCGCTTCGATTTCGGAGAGCAGGGTGGGCTCGTCGGTCGAAGTGAGCTTGCAGACCCAG
>DASPZL010000556.1:0-2183 GCA_035636295.1 Paraburkholderia sp. | reverse complement strand
GAAATGGAAACGGGCGACGTCTACATCCTCGAAGGCAAGACCACGCTGTTCGCCACGGGCGGCGCGGGCCGGATCTTCGCGGCATCGACCAATGCGTTCATCAACACGGGCGACGGCCTGGGCATGGCCGCACGCGCGGGCATCCCGCTCGAAGACATGGAATTCTGGCAATTCCACCCGACGGGCGTCGCAGGCGCAGGCGTGCTGATCACGGAAGGCGTGCGCGGCGAAGGCGGCATCCTGCGTAACTCGGACGGCGAGCGCTTCATGGAGCGTTACGCGCCTACCTTGAAGGATCTGGCGCCGCGCGACTTCGTTTCGCGCTCGATGGACCAGGAAATCAAGGAAGGCCGTGGCGTCGGTCCGAACAAGGACCACGTGCTGCTCGACCTGTCGCACATCGGCGCCGAGACGATCATGAAGCGTCTGCCGTCGATCCGCGAAATCGCGCTGAAGTTCGCGAACGTCGACTGCATCAAGGAGCCGATCCCGGTTGTGCCGACCATTCACTACCAGATGGGCGGCATTCCGACGAACATCCACGGTCAGGTTGTCGGTACGGCCAAGGGCCACGAAGACCCGATCAATGGTTTCTACGCGGTGGGCGAATGCTCGTGCGTGTCGGTGCACGGCGCGAACCGCCTGGGCACGAACTCGCTGCTGGATCTCGTGGTATTCGGCCGCGCGGCGGGCAACCACATCGTCAAGCACGTGAAGGAAATCAAGGATCACAAGCCGCTGCCGGCCGATGCCGCTGATTTCGCGCTGTCGCGTCTGGCGAAGCTGGACAACTCCAGCTCGGGCGAATACGCGCAGAACGTGGCGAACGATATCCGCTCGACGATGCAGGCGCACGCAGGCGTGTTCCGCACGTCGGCGCTGCTGGCGGAAGGCGTCGAGCGCATTCGCGAAGTGGCCGCGCGTGTCGGGAATATCCACCTGAAGGACAAGTCGAAGGTGTTCAACACGGCGCGCGTCGAAGCGCTCGAAGTGGAGAACCTGATCGAGGTCGCGCGCGCGACGATGGTGTCGGCGGAAGCCCGCAAGGAAAGCCGTGGCGCGCATGCGCAGAACGACTTCGAACATCGCGACGACGAGAACTGGCTGCGCCATACGCTGTGGTACAGCGAAGGCGACCGCCTCGACTACAAGCCGGTGCACATGAACCCGCTGACGGTCGAATCGGTGCCGCCCAAAGCGCGTACCTTCTAAAGCACAAAGGACCCCACACCATGGCCAAGCGTACATTCGAAATCTACCGCTACGACCCGGACAGGGACGCCGCGCCGCGCATGCAGACGTACGAGATCGAGATCGACTCGCACGAGCGCATGCTGCTCGACGCGCTGGTGAAGCTGAAGGCACTGGACGAAACGCTGTCGTTCCGCCGCTCGTGCCGCGAGGGTGTCTGCGGCTCGGACGCGATGAACATCAACGGCAAGAACGGTCTTGCCTGCCTGACGAACCTGAACGACCTGCCGCAGAAGATCGTGCTGCGACCGCTCCCCGGGCTGCCCGTGGTGCGCGACCTGATCTGCGACTTCACGCAGTTCTTCAACCAGTATCACTCGATCAAGCCGTATCTGATCAACGACACGCCGCCGCCGGAGAAGGAGCGCCTGCAGTCGCCGGAAGAGCGCGATGAGCTCGACGGGCTGTACGAGTGCATCCTGTGCGCGAGCTGCTCGACGTCGTGCCCGAGCTTCTGGTGGAATCCGGACAAGTTCGTCGGCCCGGCGGGGCTGCTGCAAGCCTACCGTTTCATCGCGGACAGCCGCGACGAGGCGACGGGCGAGCGGCTGGACAACCTGGAAGATCCGTACCGTCTGTTCCGTTGCCATACGATCATGAACTGCGTCGACGTGTGCCCGAAGGGGCTCAACCCGACGAAGGCGATCGGCAAGATCAAGGAATTGATGGTGCGCCGGGCGGTCTGAGATGGACGAAACATCGCATCAGTCCGACCCGCTGCGTCGTGCGCGCCTGAAGTGGCGCGCCCGGCGTGGCCTGCTGGAAAACGATCTGATCTTCGAGCGTTTTTTTAGCCGATATGAGCATGATCTCAGTGATGCAGACGTAGGCGCGCTCACGCGCCTGCTCGAACTAAGCGATAACGACCTGATGGACTTGCTGCTCGCCCGCAAGGAACCGGAGGGCGACCTCGCCGACGCAGATGTCGCGCG
>DASPZL010000555.1:0-5259 GCA_035636295.1 Paraburkholderia sp. | reverse complement strand
GAAGCGCATGGTCGAACCGCCGGAGAATGAAGAAAATAGACGGAATGGCATGATTCGACCGCCCGCGAAGGCTTTCACACTGAATGGAAGGAAGCGAACGAGTATACTTCGGGCTCCAAGCCAGTACGACACTCATGTCCCCAACTTCCGCTCAATCTGGCCGTCCGGCCTATGATTCCCGGCGCCTCCGGCGGATTTTCGACCGCCGTGCCGCGACCTTCGACGACGTCGCCTTCCTGCCGCGCGAAATCGCCCAGCGCATGCGCGAGCGTCTCGACTACATCAAGGTCAAGCCGGCGAGCGTGCTCGATGCCGGTTGCGGGGCGGGCGAAGACATCCCCACGTTGCGCGAGCGCTTTCCCGAGGCGCCGGTGTTCGGCTCCGATCTGTCGCACGGGATGCTCAGCCGCGCGCTGCGCCACGATTCCGGCGACACGAGCTGGCGGCGCTTCCTGCCGGCAACGCTCGGCAAGGCGCTCGGCGCCCGCGGCCCGCGATTCGCGCAGGCCGACTTCTCGGCGCTGCCGTTCGCGGCCGGCGCCTTCGAATTCATCTGGTCCAATCTCGCGCTGCACTGGCATTCGCGTCCCGATCTCGTGTTTCCCGAGTGGCAGCGGGTGCTGAAAGTCAACGGGCTGCTGATGTTCAGCACGCTCGGCCCCGACTCGCTCAAGGAGTTGCGCGGCGCATACGCCGAAGTCGAGGCCGCGCACGGCGTCGCCACGCGCAAGCATGTGATCGACTTTGTCGATATGCATGATCTCGGCGACATGCTCGTCGAAAGCGGCTTCGAGATTCCCGTGATGGACCAGGAAACGCTCACGATTACCTATAAGTCGCCCGAATCGCTGCTCGCGGACGTGCGCCGCTGGGGCGCCTATCCGTTCGAGCGCGAAGCGTCGTCGAGCGCCGCCGCGCGCAGGTTGCACAAGGCGCTGCTCGCGGCGCTCGAAGCCCGCCGGCAGGCCGACGGCACCATCGCGCTGACCTTCGAGGTGATCTACGGACACGCATGGAAAGCCGTGCCGCGCACCACGGCCGAAGGTCATGGCATCGTGCGGATCGAGGACATCGGACGAGGTTCGTCGAGGAATCGTTGAGGAATCAATGAGGCGGTAAAGAGGACATCTGTTATGTCTGAAATTACCGCTTCAAAAGACGCGCAAAAGGTGCGTCAAAACGGCGCGGAGGCTTGTCACGCCTGGCTTGTGAGCCAGCCGAGGCTTGCTTGTGGATGCTCTGGATCGCGCCTATAATGCGTCAGTTTGTCGCCCGGAGTTCCCACATTTGGGGCGGCAGGCCCAAGGCGCAGGGCTGCAAATGAGGTGGCGCGGTGGTGTATCGAGCGGCCGTAAGGTGGTCGCGAGCACCGGCCGCGGCGGAGATTCGCAGGAGGCTGCGATGGAAGCATCAGATCTGCTGGCGGATTCAGAACCGGTTCTCAAAGACTGGACGATGAAACGCAATTGTTCGATGTCTCCCCGGCAGTTCGTATGTCTCTACGTGTCGCTTGCGTTGTTCTCGTTGGCAATTGCTTTCATGCTGGTTCTGGTCGGCGCCTGGCTGGTGCTGCCGTTCACCGGTATCGAATTGCTGGCGGTGGGCATCGCGTTTGCCATCTATGCGCGTCATGCTGTCGATTACGAGCGCATCCGGCTGTTTCAGAACCGGCTCGTGATCGAGCAGGTCAGCGCCGAGCGGCTCACGCAGTTTGAATTCAATCCGCGCTGGGTGCGGATCGAGGCGGGCGCAACGCCGCGCGAGCAGATCAAACTGGTCTCGCGCGGCCAGACGGTCATGATCGGGCAACATCTCGCGCAGTATCGGCGCGCGCAGTTCGCAGGCGAATTGCGCATGTGGCTCACACGTTGTTAGACGTGTCGAGCGCGCGGCGTTCACGGGGAGCGCGGGGCAGCCTGCCGGCGGGGTCGAGGGTTTGAATGGAAATTTTGGGTAAGGAAGCTATGAAAACAATCAAGCGAGCCCTCATGGGCGTGCTGGCGATGAGCGGACTGCTTTTCGCCGGTGCCGCCCTGGCAGTGGGCGATGTTCCGGGCGGCCCCGCCGTCAACGAGATCAATCTCCAGCCGCCTGTGACGAAAATCGCTGAGGAGCTCTACAGCCTTCACACGTTCATGCTGATTCTTTGCACGGTGATCTTCATCGGCGTGTTCGCTGTGATGTTCTATTCGATCTTTGCTCATCGCAAATCGAAAGGCCACAAGGCTTCTAATTTCCACGAAAGCACCACCGTCGAAATCATCTGGACGATCGTGCCGTTCGTCATCGTCGTGCTGATGGCGCTACCCGCCACCAAGACCGTCGTCGCGATGAAAGACACCACGAACGCCGACGTCACCATCAAGGTCACCGGCTACCAGTGGAAGTGGGGCTACGACTACGTGAAGGGTCCGGGCGAGGGCATCAGCTTCCTGTCCACACTGGCCACGCCGCGTGCGGAAACCGATGGCCGTCAGCCGATTTCCACCACGTATCTTCAGGAAGTCGACAATCCGCTCGTCGTCCCGGTCGACCGCAAGATCCGCATCATCACCACCGCGAACGACGTGGTCCACTCCTGGTACGTGCCGGCTTTCGGCGTGAAGCAGGACGCGATTCCGGGTTTCGTGCGCGATACGTGGTTCAAGGCTGAAAAGGTCGGCACGTTCCGCGGCTTCTGTACCGAACTGTGCGGCAAGGAACACGCGTTCATGCCGGTGGTGGTCGAAGTGTTGTCCGCCGACGACTACGCAAAGTGGGTCGACACGCAGAAGAAGAAAATGGCCGCCGGCCAGGACGATCCGAACAAGACCTACACGATGGCCGAGCTGATGGAGCGCGGCGGCAAGGTGTACGCGGCGAACTGCGCGGTCTGCCACCAGCCGACCGGCAAGGGCGCGGGCGCATTCCCGGCGATCGACGGCAGCAAGATCGCCCAGGGCCCGCTGGCCGAGCACGTAAGCCTCGTGCTGAAGGGCAAGAACGCGATGCCTTCGTGGGCGCCGACGCTGAACGACGTCGAAATCGCCTCGGTCATCACGTACGAACGTAACTCTTGGGGCAACCACACCGGCGACATTCTCCAGCCGAAGCAAGTGCTGGACGCGCGCAACGGGAAGCTGCCGGAAGGCGGCAACCATCTGGCCGACGCTGGCGCGGCAGCCAGCGGCGCGGAAGCGGCTTCGGGTTCGGCGGCAGCGTCGGGCGCCTCGGGTGCGGAAGCGGCTGCGGCCGGTTCGGACAGCGCGGCGGCATCGCAAGCGGCACTGCCGGCAAGCGTCTACTTCGATACCGGCAAGAGCACGCTGCCGGCTGATGCGAAAGCGGTGGTCGACGCGGCCGCGGCTTACGCGAAGGCGCATCCGGACGCGAAGTTCACGCTGTCGGGCTTCACCGACGCGACCGGCTCCGCCGACGCCAATGCCAAGCTCGCGAAGAGCCGCGCCGAAGCCGTGCGCGACGCGTTGAAAGCAGCCGGCATCGCCGAAGACCACATTATTTTGAAGAAGCCGGAAACGATCACGGGCGGCAGCGACGCGAAAGAAGCCCGGCGTGTTCAGATCAGCCCGGCTGCCTGACGTGTTCATGGTCAGCATCGCAGTATTTGCTTTAGGAGATTGTCATGTCTAGCATCGGACACGATGTAGTCGCGGGCCACGAGCACGTGCACGGCGACCATGCCCACGAAACGCCGCATGGCTGGCGCCGTTGGCTGTTCGCAACCAATCACAAGGACATCGGTACGCTGTACCTGATCTTCTCGTTCACCATGTTCCTCTCCGGGGGCGTGATGGCGCTGATGATCCGTGCCGAACTGTTCGAGCCGGGTCTGCAGATCATGCGCCCCGAGTTCTTCAACCAGTTGACCACCATGCACGGCCTGATCATGGTGTTCGGCGCGATCATGCCGGCGTTCGTCGGCTTCGCGAACTGGATGGTGCCGCTGCAGATCGGCGCATCGGACATGGCTTTCGCGCGGATGAACAACTTCAGCTTCTGGCTGCTGCCGGTGGCCGCTGTGCTGCTGGTCGGTTCGTTCTTCTCGCCGGGCGGCGCGACCGCCGCGGGCTGGACGCTCTACGCACCGCTTTCCACTCAGATGGGCCCGGGCATGGACTTCGCGATTTTCGCGGTCCACTTGATGGGCGCTTCGTCGATCATGGGCGGGATCAACATCGTCGTGACGATCCTGAACATGCGCGCGCCCGGCCTCACGCTGATGAAGATGCCGATGTTCGTCTGGACGTGGCTCATCACCGCTTACCTGCTGATCGCCGTGATGCCGGTTCTGGCAGGCGCGATCACGATGGTGCTGTTCGATCGCCACTTCGGCACCTCGTTCTTCAACGCCGCGGGCGGCGGCGACCCGGTGATGTACCAGCATATCTTCTGGTTCTTCGGGCATCCCGAGGTGTACATCATGATCTTGCCGGCGTTCGGGATCGTGTCGCAGGTGATCCCGGCGTTCTCGCGCAAGCCGCTGTTCGGCTATAGCTCGATGGTGTATGCCACTTCGTCCATCGCGATTCTCTCGTTCATGGTCTGGGCGCACCACATGTTCGCCACCGGTATGCCGGTGACGGGCCAGCTCTTCTTCATGTACGCGACCATGCTGATCGCCGTGCCCACGGGCGTGAAGGTGTTCAACTGGGTCGCCACCATGTGGCGCGGTTCGTTGACCTTCGAGACGCCCATGCTGTTCGCCATCGGCTTTCTGTTCGTGTTCACCATGGGCGGGTTCACGGGCCTGATCCTCTCCATGGCGCCGCTCGATATCCAGATGCACGGGACTTATTACGTGGTGGCGCACTTCCACTACGTGCTGGTGGCGGGGTCGCTGTTCGCGCTCTTCTCCGGCTGGTATTACTGGTCGCCGAAGTGGACGGGCTGGATGTATAACGAGACGCGCGGCAAGATCCACTTCTGGGCGTCGATGATCTTCTTCAACATCACGTTCTTCCCGATGCACTTCCTGGGCCTTGCCGGCATGCCACGTCGTTATGCGGATTACCCGGCGCAGTTCACGGACTTCAACCAGGTTGCGACTATCGGCGCGTTTGGTTTTGGTCTGGCGCAGGTGTACTTCCTGTTCGCGGTGGCGTTGCCGGCGTATCGCGGTGGCGGCGAACTGGCTAAGGCCGACGACAAGCCGTGGGACGGCGCTGAAGGTCTGGAGTGGACCGTGCCGAGCCCGGCTCCGTTCCATACGTTCGAACAGCCGCCGCACGTGGAATGACATACCGGCAGCGTGTCCCGTTA
>DASPZL010000554.1:0-12163 GCA_035636295.1 Paraburkholderia sp. | reverse complement strand
AGCAGGCCATCAGCAGTCTGAAAGGCGTGAACGCCGATCAGGACGCGGGCATCAAGATCGTGCTGCGCGCACTGGAAGAACCGCTGCGCCAGATCGTGACGAATGCCGGTGAAGAAGCCAGCGTGGTGGTCGCGAAAGTGGCCGAGGGTACGGGCAACTTCGGCTACAACGCGCAGACCGGCGAATATGGCGACCTCGTGGAATCGGGCGTGCTCGATCCGACCAAGGTGACGCGTACGGCACTGCAGAACGCGGCGTCGGTTGCAGGTCTGCTGTTGACCACCGATGCCACCGTGCATGAAGCACCGAAGGATGCGCCGGCGGCCGGCCAGCCGGGCGGTCCGGGCGCGGGTGGGCCGGGACTGGATTTCTAGGCACTAACGTCATAGCAGGCTCACGCACGCCGGCATGCAATCAAAAGCATGACGGCGTGCGCTGCTTCAACTCTGCCGCTCAGGAACGACCAGGCCGATGAAAGCGGCTTGGTATCCGGACATGCCATTGCCGTCATGAATGGCCCGCTTCACGCAGGAAAAAAGCGGTTCTCAGGCCGCGGCAAACCGAGATTCTCGCGCAGCGTTGCACCTTCATACTCGCGGCGGAACAGCCCTCGCTTCTGCAACTCGGGAATGACTTTATCGACGAAATCGTCGAGGCCACCCGGCAGATAAGGGAACATCACGTTGAACCCATCCGAGCCCTCTTCCACCAGCCACTGCTCCATCTGATCCGCGACCATCGCCGCCGTGCCGACCATCTCCAGTCCCGAGTAACCGCCGATACGCTGTGCCAGTTGGCGTATCGTCAGCCCGTCGCGCTGCGCCCATTCGACCACCCGTTGCCGCGCGGTGCGGCTTGCGTTGGTCTCCGGGATCTCGGGCAGCGGGCCGTCCGGATCGAAACCGGACACGTCGCGCCCCAACGCAATCGACAACGAAGCGATGCCGCTCTCGTAGTGAACGAACGTGTCGAGCCGTGCTCGCGTTTCCCGCGCCTGCTCCAGCGTATCGCCGACCACCACGAACGCCGCCGGCAGCACCTTCATGTGATCGCGCGAACGCCCGAGCTTCTCCATGCGGCCTTTCACGTCGGCATAGAAGCGCTTCCCGTCGGCGAGCGTGGTTTGCGCGGTGAACACCACCTCGGCGGTTTCGGCCGCGATCTGGCGCCCTGCTTCCGATGAACCGGCCTGCACGATAACAGGCCATCCCTGCACGGGGCGCGCGATATTCAACGGGCCGCGCACCGAGAAATTCTCGCTCTTGTAGTTCAGCACATGTAGTTTCTGCGGATCGAAGAATGTGCCGGTCGCCGTATCGCGGATAAAGGCATCGTCTGCCCAACTGTCCCAGAGTCCAGTGACCACATCGAAGAACTCGCGGGCACGGCGATACCGCTCGTCGTGCTCCATGTGCTCGTCGAGGCCGAAATTGAGCGCTGCATCGGGGTTCGACGTCGTCACCAGATTCCATCCCGCGCGGCCGCCGCTGATATGGTCGAGCGAGGCGAAGCGCCGCGCGACGTGATAAGGCGCGTCGAACGTCGTGGACGCCGTGGCGATGAGCCCCAGCCTCTCCGTCACCGCCGCCAGCGCGGGCAGCAGCGTAAGCGGTTCGAACGACGTGACGGTGTGGCTATGCTTGAGCGCATCGAGCGGCATGTTGAGCACCGCGAGGTGATCGGCCATGAAGAACGCGTCGAAGCGGCCACGCTCGAGCGTCTGCGCAAAACGCTTGAGGTGCTCGAAATTGAAGTTGGCGTCGGGACAGGCGCCGGGATAGCGCCATGCGCCGGTATGAATCGTCGTGGGACGCATGAAAGCGCCGAGGCGAAGCTGACGTGACATAGGGCGATCTCCATCGGGAAGTCTCGCGCCAGTTTAATCGCGCTTCGCCGCGGCTGCTTGCGCTCACCGTACGGCTTCGACTTCATCTTGCGCAAACGTCCCTGACATGATGCGTATCCTCAAGAAAGCCGGGTTTCGGCCCACTGATCGTCTTTCCCTACGTCGTCCGCGCGGATGGCTCTCATTTGCGGATCGCGATAGCGCTTGCAGGAATCTCGGCATATCTTGCTTCCCCCAGCGCGTCACGGTAATCTGACCGTATTCGGTATACGTAAAGGTATTCATGTCACTGGTCAAACTTAAGGCGCGCACCGACTATGTGGACGAGGTTTACAAAGTCCTGCTCGACGCCATCAGTGACGGCTCCCTGGCACCAGGGAGCCGTCTCACGCAAGAGGAAATCGCGGCGGAGCTTGAAGTCTCGCGCTCCCCCGTTCTTCAGGCACTGCGACTATTGAAAAAAGACGGACTCGTGCTCGACGCGCCGGGTCGCGGTCTGCTGGTCGCGCCGCTCGACGCAAACTGGATTGCCAACCTCTACGAGATTCGCGGCGCGATCGACGCGTTGGCCGCGCGCCTTGCCGCAACCAGGCGCGTCAAGCTCGACAAGAGCCTAATTACGAACGGCCGACGCGCGTCGAAAAGCGGCGACGTGAAAGCGCTGATCGAGGCCGACATCGCATTTCATTCGGCCATCTACTCTGCGTCCGGTAATCCGCTGATCGCCGAGACCGCGCATTTGCATTGGGTCCATTTGCGTCGCGTGATGGGTGCGGTGCTTCAGGTGTCAACGCAACGTAAAACGATCTGGGAAGAACATGCGGCGATTGCCGAGGCGATCGCCAATGGAGACGCCGTCAGGGCCGCCGCATTGAGCGAACAGCATACGCAACTGGCGCGGCACAATCTCGTCGCGCGCATCGACGAAATGCTGGCCGAGCGACAAGCCTGAGACAGCGCATGCGAGCCGCCGCCACTGTCGCAAGCGGCGCTCACCATCCCAGACGCGTGGTCCTCCTTAATTCCGTCGCCGGCTGTTCACGAGTTTCGCCGGCACCGCGAACACCAAAGCGCTGCCGATAAGCAGACTCACCGTCAGCCCGAGCACGCCGCTACCCGTCGATCCGGTGGTCGTCTGGAGGAATCCGATGACGGAAGGACTGACCACGCCGGAAATGCTGCCGACCGAATTGGCCAGCGCGAGCCCGGCTGCCGCTGCGGCGCCGCTGAAGATGGCGGGAGGCAAGACCCAGAACTGCGAGATCGTCGTCATCACGCCCATCGTGCCGATCGTGAGCGCTATCATCGCAATCTGCGTCGAGTGCGCGAACACAACACTGAAGTAGAGCCCCGCTGCGCCGATCACGCCCGGCAACGCGAGATGCCAGCGGCGCTCGCCGCGCGCATCGGCGCTCTGGCTCACCAGCACCATCGCGATGACGGCTGCGCCGTAGGGAATTGCAGTCAACAGACCGATGTTCATCGGGTCCGCGACGCCCGACGCCTTGATCAGCGTCGGCAGCCAGAAGCTGACGCCATATAGGCCCATTGTGAAGAAGAAATAGATCGCGCCAAGCAGCAGAATCTTCGGATTGAGCAGGCCGTCCCTGATCGAATGAAGGCTGTGTTCGGGCTCCTCTTCGCGAAGGTTGCTTCCGATCATCGTCTTTTGTGAGTCGGTCAGCCACTTCGCGTCGGAGACCTTGTCGTCGAGAAAAAAGAACGCAACGATGCCGAAGATCGCAGTCGGCACGCCTTCAAGCAGAAAGAGCCATTGCCAGCCCGCGAGCCCGTGCGCACCACCCAAGTGCGTCATGATCCAGCCCGACAGCGGGCCGCCTACCACGCCCGACATCGGAATGCCCGTCAGAAAGAGCGCTGTGACCTTGCTGCGGCGAGAAGCCGGAAACCAGTAGGTCAGATACAGCAGAATGGCGGGAATGAAGCCCGCTTCCGCGACGCCCAGCAGAAAGCGCATGATGTAGAAACTCGTCGGCGTCGACACGAACATCATCCCTGCCGACAACAACCCCCACGTCACCATGATGCGCGCGATCCAGCGCCTCGCGCCGACGCGCAGAAGTATCAGATTGCTGGGCACTTCGAACAGCAGATAGCCGACGAAGAAGACGCTGGCGCCCAAGCCGTAGACAGCGTCGCTCAGGCCCAGATCCTTCAGCATCTGCAGCTTTGCAAACGCCACGTTTATCCGGTCGAGGTATGCGCATAAGTAGCATATAAACAGAAACGGCAGCAGACGCCACATCACCTTCGTGTAGGTGGAGGCTTCCTCGCTGCCGAACACTGCGGCGGAACTGGGGGAACTCATGTTGTGTCTCCTGTTGGTAGAAGTGCGGCAGCATTGGCGCTGTGCGCTCTTGTCGCTGCCGTCTTCGTGAACGCCATTTGGACATCGTGTCCAGATTGGCTGCATCGATGCTGCTTACGGTCCAACGCACTGGCGGTGCGCCATGCGCTCGCTGCCTCGTCAGTCGAACATATCCGGCTGCGTCGCCACCAGGTCGTTCCAGATGGTCTGAAAATGCAGCCAGCCGATGTAGTCGCTGCCGACGTGCTCGCGGCTATAGCGAGCACGCTCCGGCGTCACGAGCTTCGGCGTGATGCCGGTCGCGTCGATCATCAGTTGCTGCTGGCAGCAACGTTCGAGCGCGATGAACCAGAACGCGGCGGACTCGATGCTGTGCCGGCTCGCGGTCAGCAGCCCGTGGTTCTGGTGAATCGCCGCCTTCACGCCTGCAAATGCGTTCGCGACACGGTTGCCGCCCTTCACTTCGACAGCGACCTTGCCTGCTTCATCGCCGATGACGACATGGTCTTCGTAGAACGCAGCGGCGTCCTGCGAAATCGGTTCGAGCTTCTTACCGAGCGATGCGAACGCGGTGCCGTACACCGTGTGTGCGTGACACATCGCGACGATGTCCTGATGTAACTCGTGCACGGCCGCGTGCAAAACGAAGCCCGCACGGTTGATTGCGAACTTGCCTTCCACTACGTTGCCCTCGTGGTCCGCGCAAATCAGGTTCGACATCTTCACCTGCGAGAAATGCACGGCCATCGGATTGGTCCAGTACAGCGACCGGTTCTCCGGATCGCGTACCGTCAGATGGCCGGCGAAGCCGTAGTCGAAGCCTTGCAGCGCGAACGCCCGGCAAGCGCCGACGAGGCGTTCCTTCAGATGCTGGCGGTGCGCCGCCGGCGAATCGAACGTGGGCAGCTCCGGAAAAATCAGCCCTTCCTGATCGGGTTGATAGATCGATACCTTGCCCGGCTTCACGATCGACTCCTGCCGTTCTTCAATGACTGCGTCTGACATGAATTCTCCTTGATGGGTTAGCGAATACGAGTTGGCGAAGAATCCTCTTCGCGGGCTGATTGATTTGGGACGCCGACACACTGCTCGGCCTTCGAAACTGCACGGTGCGTGACATGTCGTGCGTCGATGGGTGATCTTCGCGTTCGCCGCTGTGATTGACAAACGATGACTGTTCATAGAAAGATGAACCACATTCATCCTTTTGGTGAAACGATGAGACGGATCCCGAACTTCGTGTTGCTCAGAGCATTCGAAGCAGCCGCGCGACTACAGAGCTTCACGCTTGCCGCGGAGGAATTGCATCTGACGCAGTCGGCGATCAGCCATCAGGTGAAAGAGCTGGAGGAATACTTCAGCCGCAAGCTGTTTCATCGGCGCAATCGCCGTATCGAAACCACATCGGAGGGCTCGCGTCTGCAAGAAAGTCTTGGGCGCGTGTTCGACGTGATCGAAGCAGCGTGTAACGAAGTCGCGTTGTCGCCCAATGCACAGGTACTCGCCGTTCATGCCGCGCCAAGCTTCGCGGTCAAATGGCTCGGACCGCGCCTGCCCGATTTCATGCAGACTCACCCCGACATCACGATCCGGCTCACGTCAGGCCCCGACCCGATCGACATGACGCAACTGCACGAGGTCGATATCGCGATCTCATATGGCTTCGTGAGAGAACGTCCCGGCATCGCGACGCTCGCGCTCGGCGCCGAGCGCATCGTGCCGCTCTGTTCACCCTCCCTGCTGAAATCCGGCGTGGCCGTCAGGCAGTTGATCGGTGAGCTGACGTTGATCGATTCGCAGCTCAGCCGCGTCACATGGGCCGACTGGTTTGCGCTGAACGGTCTCGCGCTGCCCGCGCGTCCACGGCCTTCTTTCGACCGCGCCGCGCTCGCGCTATCCGCGGCCGCCGACGGCATGGGCGTCGCGCTGGAAACAGTACGGCTCGCCGAGCGCGAGCTGTCGCGAGGAGACCTGATCGAACTCGGCGCGGATGAATTCAAGCCGCTCGCGCGCGAGACCCATTTCCTGTCATTCCGAACGAGCGAAAAAAACGTCGAGAAAGTCCGTATGTTTCGCGAGTGGCTGCTCGCACGCACGGGCATCACCGTCGATCCTGACGTGTGAGGCCGGTTGACGCTTCGGCATCTGCGGCAGCATGCTGAACTCTGTATACAAAAGAGGTGTCGTCATCCTGGTGCGCGAATCACGCAGGAAGAAATCGCCGGGCAACTCGCGGTTTCGCGCTCCCCCGTGTTGCAGGCATGCGTCTGTTGAAGAAAGACGGCCTCATCAAGGATGCACCTGGCCGCGGCGTGCTCGTTGCACCGCTCGGCGAAAATTCACTCGCCCACATCTATCAGATTCGCGGCAGCATCGACTCTCTTGCCGCGCGTCTTGCGGCGCAGCGCCGCGCCGTGCTCGACCCGGCGTTGATCGAACGCGGACGGAAATCGTCGCGCAACGGCGACGTGCGCGCGATGATCGACGCCGACATCGCCAATTACGCGATTTGCCGACGAGCACGTCTTTCACGATCCGCGGCATCAGCGCACGCAATTGGCACCGGCTTTCTCGATCGGGTGTTCCGCGGTCAGCCGCCTGCGCGCTTGCAGCAGATCGGCGTCTTTGTCGTAGAAGATCTTCATTGATGTTCCGGTTGATTGAGTGAGTGTCCGCGCCCTGTGGCCGCGCGCAATATTGCCCGTCAGAGGTCGAGCACCAGCAGCTTGCTGATTGCTCGCGATACGCAAGGTGTCAGGTATTCGCCCTTCTCGTCTTCGCCGAGAATGAAGTCGTTATGCTCGACTTCGCCTTCGAGGTAACGCACCTTGCACGTTGCGCACAAGCCCGCGCAACAAGATGTTTCGATCACGACGCCGCCTTCCTGCAATGCATCGGTGATGGGTTGACCCGGTTGCACATGGATCGTCTGACCGGTACTGGCAATACGCACGTCGAAGCCGTTCGCGACATTCTCGCTCGTCGACGGCTCGGCCGGCCGCTCCGGCGCCTTGAAGTGCTCGAAGTGCACGGTGCCTGCGGGCCAGTGGGCAGCCGCGGCCGCACAGGCCTTCATGAACCCGCCCGGACCACAGTAGTAAACGTGCGTGCCGTGCGACGGCTTGCTGAGCAGGCGGCCAATGTCCAGACCCGCGGCAGGGTCGCCGCCGTCGAAGTGATAGTGCAGACGGCCTGCTGCGCGCAGTGTTCTGAACTCGCGGTCAAAAGCGGCACACGACGCGTCGTGCGCGCAATAGTGCAATTCGTAGTCGATGCCTCGCTTCTCGAGTTCATGCGCCATCGACTTCAGAGGCGTCACGCCGATGCCACCGGCAAGCAGAATCACTTTCTCCGCATCGGTGACAAGCGTAAAGTTGTTGCGCGGACGGCTCACGCGCACTATGTCCTGCACGCGCAGCTTCTGATGCAGCGTCTTCGATCCGCCGCGCCCGTTTTCGTCCTTCAGCACCGCAATCACGTAGCGATACCGTTCGGCGGAATCGTTGCAAAGCGAGTACTGACGGATCAGTCCATCGCCGAGATGAATGTCGACATGTGAGCCGGCGTCGAAAGCGGGCAAGTCGCTGCCTTCGGCATCGACCAGTTCATACGAATTGATGCCTTTGCCTTCGAACCGGATCTGACGCACCAGCAATTCGAGCGTGCGGCTGCCTTGAGCGGCCACGGCTTCTTCGGTTTCCATTTCATGTCCCTGCACAATGACGGGCCATGAAGCGCGAGGTCCGCGCATCATGTGCCCATAGCCGTCTTTAACCCTTGACCGAACGCTCGAGCTCGTCGAACTGCGCCTTCACGAACTCTGTGCGTTCTTTGCCCTTGAGGCTTTCGCTTTCCGTGAGAATCGCGACGATGCGCTTTGTCACCGCGCGACGTTGCGCGACTTCCTGTTCGACGGTTTCCGCTTCCGGAATATCGAACACGTTGCCCGAGCAGTAACTGTTCGGCGCGCCGCCTTGCTGCCGGAACCACCCGGCGAACTCGCGTGCCGATGCAGCCGGGTTCGTTCCGCGCACGGCATCGCGCAGCATCTTGCGGAACTGATAGAGACCCGCATCGAACTTCGTGGGATTTTCGAGTCCATGCACAGCAATCGGGCGCTGGCTGATGATCGCTTCGTAATCGCCCGGTGCGTATTGCGCGTTCTTATAGTTCGGCCGCGCGCGATGGTCTGGCGGGATAGGTGGCAAATCTTCGAGCTTGTATTGGCCGAAGCGCTCGGGCCGCCGCATCGCCACCTGCCCGTCGAGAAAGTCGATGCTCTCGTACCCGACGAGTTCTTTCCTGCCGACACCGCGCGTATCGATACCCGGACCCATTACGCGCCAGCCGATCATCTTGCTGTTCTCATCATCGACAGGCACGGTCCAGCGGATGATATGGAAGCGGCTGAAGAGCTTTTTCGCCGAGCCGTCTTCCGACGTGTACGCATGCAGGCTCAGATTCGGCAGCACCTGATGCTGAACCCGCACGAACAGGCGGTCCTTGTCGACGCGGCGGGCGCCCGCACAGGCCAGACTGCGGCCTTGCTGCACGGGCACGAAGTGCATGTCCGGCGCAACTTCCATTGACGCCGCGCCGACTTCGTCGAACGTCGTCTGCTGGAAATTGCCGTTCACGACGTTCTTCGCAGCGTGCAGTGCGGTCGGGTGAAAGTTGTCTGCGGCGTTGTCCTGCACCTGCAGCCAGTTGCAATGCTGAAAGTTGCTGTACGGCACAAGTTCGTCACCCGGCAACACGGTGAAGTCGCCTTCCCACTCGGGAAACGGCGGCTCGGCATCGGGCGGTCCCATGTACGCGAACACGAGCCCGTTGCGTTCGACTGCCTTGTACGCACCCTGCTGGATCGAGCATGCATAGCGCTCGGCTTCTTTCTCTTCGCCCTTCGGATACGGTACGTGAAGGCAGGTGCCGTCGACGTCGAAGACCATCCCGTGATAGCAGCACTTGATGCCGCGCTCCTGAATCGCGCCATATTCGAGCGACGCGCCGCGGTGCACGCAGTGAGCGTGCAGCACACCGACGCGGCCGCTGCCGTCGCGGAACGCGACCAGCTCCTCGCCGAGGATCTTCAGAAAACGCGGCGTATCCGTGAGTTCGATCGACATGCAGACGGGATGCCAGAACGCGCGCATGAACTCGCCCATCGGCGTGCCCGGCCCCGTTTCGGTGAGTTCCGGATCGTGGCCAGGCACCTTACTTGTGTAGTAACCGCCGAACGGCACCAGCTTCTTCGCAGTGGGTGTGCCGCCGCTGCTCTTCTGCCCGTCCAGCTTGTCCGACTTGACGCTCATGGTGAATCCTCCAGTATTTGACAGGGACTTGATTCGAACAACGGATTCTGATTTCAGAGCTCCGTGTTCTGTAGTCTGTATACAGAGATTAGGCGGTTGTCGAACCACTGTCTCTATGGGTAAACACCGAGATGGAGCGGTAGAAGCGTCGCCGTGGGGACCGCCATGAACCTTACGCACGCGCTGCTGAAAAACGCCAGACGCCAAGCCAAGCTGCACGAAATTCGAGGCCGTGATTCCATGTATTTGTTAGTCGCTTCGCTTTGCATAGCCGATTTCACTGCAAAGCAATATTAAGCCTTGCATCATGGAGTTCCAGTTTGTCACAGGCCTTCCCACACACTGTGCGATGGATGCGTGACACTTTGTGTTTCGGGGTTGAGCGTGTGGTTATCGGGATGTGATTTTACGGTTCCTGAATAGCGGAGAACCACTCGATAGCACAACGCATGATGTTCGGCACGAGCCCATTGCGGGTGATGCCCCTCACTCGCGACAAACAGGCGGTCGAGAGTGCGGTGGCGAGCACCGGCATCGGCCGCGGAATACCGGATACGCGGCTCGACCGTGGCCTCCTGGCGGCCATCGGTCAGTTCGACCAACGCGATTACAACGGAAATCGCGTGATCGTGCTGGTCTCCGACGGCGGTGCGCGACTCGACGCACCGATGCGCGCACGCATCGCGGCCAGTCTCGCGCGCAATCGCATCACGCTTTATTTCATCTACATTCGCAGCAGCGCGAACAGCGCGGATCTGAATGCGATCAAGCCGGGCGACGAATCGTCCGAGGAGGCCGCACTGCATCGATACTTCCAGTCGCTGAAGACGCCTTACCGGCTCTATCAGACCGATGACTCCGGCGCGATGGCGGCTGCGCTGGCCGACATCGACGCGCAGCAGCACTTCCCCGTGTCGTACCTGGAGCGCGTGCCGGCGGGCAGCCATAGCACGCTGTGCTTCGCGGTCGCGCTCGCGGGCTGCGCGTTGCTGCTCGCCTTGCGCTTCGCGGTACTGAGGAACTGGTCATGAAGCGGCGCACGGTTCATGCGGGCTTTGCGGCGATCACGCTGTGCTGTGCCGCGTTGACCGGCTATCAGGGCTGGCGTCTGGTGGATGCGCTGCGCGGCAACGCGGCGGTGTTGCGCGCCGCGACGGCTACGCGCAGCGTCACAGGCACGGGAATCGATCAGCCTGCGCGGGTGCGGCTCGCACAGGCCGTCGCGTTGTCGAAAGCGGGCGAGCACGATGCTGCGTCAAAGCTCTACAACGGTCTGATCGACCGCGCGCATCTCGACGAGACGGGGCGCATGGCGTTGTTCGATCTGGCGAACATGTACCTGCGTGAGGCAATCGCGGCGGGGACCGCCAACCCGCTCGCTTCCGCGCCGCTGATCGAACTGGCCAAGAACCGTTATCGCGAACTGCTGCGCGCCTATCCGGCGGACTGGGACGCACGTTATAACCTCGAGCGCGCACTCTGGCTGCAACCGGAAACCGCCGAGGCGTTCGGCGACGGCCACGAGCCCCCGGAGTATCGGCGCGCGATCAAGGTGCCGGACGTCGCGTTGGGAGACCTGCCGTGAAAGATGCGATGAAAAAAGCGGCGAGGCCTGCCGTGCAGCGCGTGTTCGGCTACCGGCAGTGCGCGCTGATTGCCGCGCTTGCGCTGCTCGCCGCCGCGTTGTGGATGCCGACGATTACGTTGATGCGCGAACGTTTCGATTATGTCGTGACGTTCGACATCACGCAAAGCATGGACGTCGAAGATGTGACGCTGGACGGCGTGCGCACAAGCCGTCTTGCGTATGCGCGCGCGGCGATGCGCGATGCGCTGCGGCGGATGCCGTGCGGCTCGCGGGTCGGCTGGAGCGTGTTCACGGATGCGCGCGCGCTGCTGCTGTTACCGCCGATCGAGGTATGCGAACACTACGACGCGCTGCTGGCGTCCCTCGACGGCATCGACGGCGGCATGCGGTGGCCGAACGCGAGCCGCATTGCGAACGGGGGCCTTTATTCGGCGATACGGCAGGCGAAGCAGATCGGCGAACACGCAGCGGTGGTGTTCGTGACCGACGGTCAGGAGGCACCGCCGCGTCCGCCGTCCGAAACATCGCTGCAGGACATCACGCCAGGCGCCGTGGGCGGCTGGCTGATCGGTGTCGGCGGCGACCGGCCCGAACCGATTCCCAGGACCGGCAGCGACGGCCGCCCGGCGTGCTTCTGGCTCGCCAGCGAGGTGCTCCAAACGACGGCGATGCCGCCCGCTGCGATGAGTCACGAAGAACTGTCGCAGGTGCGCGAGGCGTATCTGCAAGCGCTGTCCGGCCAGATCGGCTTCGGCTATCGCCGGCTGTCGACGCCCGCTGCGTTCGGCGATGCGCTGCTCGATCCGCGCTTTGCACAGCGCGCGCCGACCGCCGTCGATCTGCGCTGGTGCGCGGCAGCGGCCGCGTTGCTGATGCTGGCGGTCACGTTCATGCCGGATATTCGCGTGCCACGCGCGGCGAGGATTGGGCAAGCCGGCGCCCGCCGGGTAACGGCAACGCTCACCGCTTCGCAAACCGGACAAGCGGTCATGGCTTCGCGCAACGATGCCTGTCCAGCCGTACGCCGACAGTTTTGGACCTGTCTTCCTACCCTGCTCCCATCCTCGTCTGGTCCACGAATCTTTCGG
>DASPZL010000553.1:0-1638 GCA_035636295.1 Paraburkholderia sp. | reverse complement strand
GCGCCAAGCAAAACAGCGCCCCACGCCGCCCGCCTCCCAGCACGATTTCCACGACTCTGTAACAATCGCTACATTCGCCGCGCGGCCCGCCCCGAACGCTGAAATCGGGTCACGCGCGCGCCGCTCCACGCAACCCTGCCGCTCGCGCGCCGCGTCTTCGACGCTGCCGCGCATCGGCATGCATAAACCCGCCGAGCCACGCCTTGTCCGACAAAGCCAGCGCCACCGCCGCCCCGACCTTCCCGGCAGACGGCCCCATGTCCGCCGCCAACCGCCGCGCGATGGCCGCGATCATGCTCGCGGTCGCGCTCGCCACGCTCGACACCGCGATCGCCAACACCGCCCTGCCCGCCATTGCGGCGGACTTGCACGCAGCGCCCGCGGCGTCGGTGTGGATCATCAATGCGTATCAGCTCGCGATGGTCGCGACGCTGCTGCCGCTCGCGGCGCTTGGCGACATCGTCGGGCATCGGCGGATTTATATCAGCGGTATTGCGCTGTTCACGCTGGCGTCGCTTGCGTGCTCGCTCGCCTCGACGCTGCCGATGCTCGCCGCCGCGCGCGTGCTGCAAGGCCTCGGCGCGAGCGCGATCATGAGCGTCAATACCGCGCTGATCCGTTATCTGTATCCGCCGCATCGGCTCGGACGCGGCCTCGGCACCAATGCGCTGATCGTCGGCGTGTCGTTCGCGGTCGGGCCGACGGTGGCATCGCTGATTCTCTCTGTTGCCGCATGGCCGTGGCTGTTCGCGGTCAACGTGCCGCTCGGCCTGCTGGCGCTGGGCTTCGCGTGGCCCGCGCTGCCGCACACCGAGCGCGGCACGCACAACTTCGACCCGGTCGCGGCGCTGCTCAACGTGATCACTTTTGCCGCGCTGATCTTCGCGCTCGGCGAGGCGGCCCAGCGCGCGCCGGCGCAACTCGTGCTGAGCGCCGCGGCGATTGCGGTGGTGTTCGGGCTGTTGCTGATTCGCCGTGAATCGGGCCACCCGGCGCCGATGCTGCCCGTCGATCTGTTCAAGCGGCCGGTGTTCGCGTTGTCGGCGGTGACCGCCGTGTGCTCGTTCGCCGCGCAAGGGTTGGCGTTCGTGTCGCTGCCCTTTTACTTCGAGGATGTGCTGCATCGCAGCCAGGTCGAGACCGGTTTTCTGATGACGCCGTGGCCCGTGGTGGTGGCGCTGGCCGCACCGCTGGCAGGCAGTCTGTCCGACCGCTATCCGCCGGGATTGCTCGGCGCGATCGGACTCGCGGTGATGTCGGCGGGGATGGCGTCGCTCGCGCTATTGCCTGTGCATCCACACGTGCTCGACATCGCCATCCGCATGGCGATTTGCGGCGCGGGCTTCGGCTTCTTTCAGTCGCCGAATCTGAAAGCGTTGATGGCGAGCGCGCCGCCCGAGCGCAGCGGCGGCGCAAGCGGCATCGTCGCGACCGCGCGGCTGCTCGGGCAGACCACCGGCGCCGCGCTCGTCGCGTTGAGCTTCGGCATCGCCGGCCGGCATGGTCCGACGCTCGCGTTGGCCGCCGGCGCTTTCTTCGCCGGCGCGGCGAGCCTCGCGAGCGGGCTGAGGCTGTTGGCGCCGTCGCATCGCGCGGGCGCGCAGGTGAAAGCGTCGACGGAATGAGAAAAGCGGGCGC
>DASPZL010000552.1:0-10361 GCA_035636295.1 Paraburkholderia sp. | reverse complement strand
CGCCGTTTTTGTTGTGCGCCCAGCATGGGCGCACTCTTGTGGGTGCAAGTCCCACCGTGAGTTGATCACAGCGAACGAAGCGAAGCGCAACTGCACGAGGGTGACCGGGTGTGGGGAGGAAGCGCGGAGCGAAACTGCGAGCCGATGAACAAGAACCGGATAGAAGGCGCTGCCGATCAGGGCGAGCGGGCAACAAGCCGCGAAGCTCTCGTGATCAAGGGTCCGTGGCGTAAATCCGGCGGTTGTGCAGTGAAGGAGTGCGTTCTTACCTGGGGAGATCTCGCCTCATGCCTGAAAGGGCAACGGCGTCGAGCCGGAGCGAGAAGTCAGCAGAGGGCGTAGTAGTCACAGGACAGGCCGGTGAGGCTGAAGCTGGTGACGAAGGCCCGAACGGGAAGGAGTGTCCAGCGTCATGTCGATGCGTCAGGTACTGCGTCAGATGCCCGTGCAAACGGGGCGAGCGGGAGTCGCGGGCGGTGAAGCCGCACGTCGTACACCGGCTAGCGACGAAGCCTGCGGCCCGCGACATGAATCCGGGGACACAGGGTCAGCGCTGCTGGAAGCGGCGCTGACGAGGGAGAACCTGAAGCAGGCGTTCAAACGGGTACGGGCTAACAAGGGAGCCGCTGGCGTGGACGGTCTGGACATTGACCAGACGTCGCGTCATCTGGTGACGGCGTGGCCCGCGATCCGTGCACAGCTGCTGAAGGGGACGTACCGGCCCGGTCCGGTACGGCGGGTGACGATTCCGAAACCAGATGGAGGTGAGCGCGAGCTGGGCATCCCGACGGTGACGGACCGGCTGATCCAGCAGGCACTGCTGCAGGTCTTGCAGCCGGTTCTGGACCCTACCTTCAGCGAGCATAGCTACGGCTTCCGGCCCGGACGGCGTGCGCACGACGCGGTGCTTGCCGCACAGTCGTACGTGCAGTCGGGTCGGCGAATCGTGGTGGACGTTGATCTGGAGAAGTTCTTCGACCGGGTCAACCACGACATCCTGATTGACCGCTTGCAGAAACGCATTGGGGACGCTGGGGTAATCCGGCTGATCCGCGCGTATCTGAACAGCGGCATCATGGATGACGGTGTGGTCCGGCAGCGGGATCAGGGCACGCCCCAGGGCGGGCCGCTATCCCCGTTGCTGGCTAACGTACTGCTCGATGAAGTGGACAAGGAACTGGAACGGCGGGGTCATTGCTTCGTGCGCTATGCCGACGATGCGAATGTGTATGTTCGCAGTCGCCGTGCCGGTGAGCGGGTGATGGCACTGCTGCAACGTCTGTATGGGCGACTGCGGCTGAAGGTCAACGAGACCAAAAGCGCAGTGGCCAGTGTGTTCGGTCGCAAGTTTCTGGGTTACAGCCTGTGGGTAGCAGGGGGCGGAGTGGTCAAACGCAAGGTGGCAGCCAAACCGCTGCTTGCGTTCAAACACCGCATTCGTGACCTGACGTGCCGTAATGGCGGGCGCAGCATGAAGGACGTGGTGGAGCAGTTACGGTCCTATGTACACGGCTGGAAGGCGTACTTCCGGCTGGCGCAAACTCCAAACGTCTGGCGCGAGCTGGATAAGTGGATGCGCCACCGGCTGCGTGCCATCCAGCTTAAGCACTGGCGCCGTGGCCCGACCATCTACCGGGAACTGCGTGCACTGGGGGCAGCGGTCGATGTGGCGCGACAGGTGGCGGCTAACAGTCGTCGCTGGTGGCGCAACAGCGGCCGGTTGCTCAACAGCGTGCTGACCATCGCGTACTTCGACCGACCAGGCGTACCCCGACTCTCATAACCTCAACTTCCCGAACCGCCCGGTGCGGACCCGCATGCCGGGTGGTGTGGCAGGGGTACGGCCTCATGGCCGTCCCCTATGCCGATTGTGGTTTGGAATGGGCCTGCCGTTGAGGAACGGTCGAGCAAAAAAAAGCCGCCTGGTCGACGCCAGGCGGCTTTCTTGCTCATCGATCACGACAACACGGTTTCACTTAACGCCGGTCGATCGAATACTTGCCCGCGCCGGTCACGCACAACAGCAGCAATCCACCGATGATGCTGATGTTCTTGTAGAAGTGAATCATGTTGTCGTACTGCATCGCGCCGGTCATGTTCCAGTAGTGATGCCCGATGATCGCGGCGCCGAGCGCATAGACCGCGAGCAGCAACGCAAGCGGCCGCGTAAAGAAGCCCAGCACGAGCGCAATGCCCACGACGAACTCCATCACCACGGCGATGATCGCCGAGATTTCCGGCATCGGCGCGCCGCTCGACGTCATATAAGCGACGGTGCCGGAAAACCCCGTCAGCTTCGACCAGCCGAACATCACGAACAGCACCATCAACAGGATGCGAGCGACCAGAATGAGCACGTCTTTCTGGTTTTCAAATAGCGTATAGCGCATGATTTTTCTCAACAGGATAGGAAGGAGGGTGCGGCTCGCCGCAAGATTTTCGGCGAGCCATGCTTAAGCCGCTTAAGCCCACAACTCCGACATCTCAATGTCACGCAGATCAAACACGAGCACTTCCGCGTCATGGCCTTGCGTGAAGGTCAGCGCTGCTTCGCCGCGCACGCGTGCACCATCGCCTTCGCCGAACTCGACGCCATTCACTGTGACACTGCCGCGGGCCACGTGAACGTACGCATAACGATTGCTTGCCAGTTCGAGCCGCGCGGTTTCGTCGCCGTCGAAAAGACCGGCATAGACCCGCGCATCCTGTTGCAGCACCAGCGAATCGTCCGCACCATCCGGCGAGAGCACGAGGCGCAGCACGCCACGCTTCTGATCCGTGCCGAAGTGGCGCTGCTGATAACGCGGCTCCGTGCCCTTTTGCCCCGGCGCAATCCAGATTTGCAGGAAGTGCACCGGCTCGCTCTTCGAATGATTGTATTCGCTATGCGCGACACCGGTGCCCGCGCTCATCAACTGGATGTCGCCGGGCACGATCACCGAGCCGGTACCCATTGTGTCCTTGTGCTCCAACGCGCCTTCCAGCACGTACGAAAAAATCTCCATGTCGCGGTGCGGGTGCTTGCCGAAGCCTTGCGCCGGTGCGACACGGTCGTCGTTGATCACGAGCAGGTCGGAAAAGCCGTTCTGCTTCGGGTCGTGATAGTTCGCGAAAGAAAACGTATGACGCGAACTGAGCCAGCCGTGCTCCGCGCGGCCGCGTTGATTGGCGTGTCTGATATCGAGCATCGTATTTTCTCCTTGGTTGTTTGCGATCTGGGCAGCTGTTTGTCCGCGATCCATGAATGACAGTGTAGGTCAATCAGAATGGTTATAATTGCCGCCATATAGGAAACACTGTCTCGTTTGGGTGGACAATGCGATGCAACTCGATGACATGCGGATCTTCGTCGCCACGGCCGACGCCCATAACTTCACCGCGGCGGCCAAGCGGCTGACGCTGTCAAAGCAATTCGTCAGCCGGCGCGTGATGGCGCTGGAAGAAGCGCTCGGCGTGCAATTGCTGATCCGCAATACGCGCAAGCTGGCCGTGACCGAACTCGGTCAGGAGTTTTACGAGCGCGCCAAACGCATCCTCGGCGAAGTGGAAGACGCCGAGCAGGCCATGTCGCTGCGGCGTGCCGGGCCGCGGGGGCTGTTACGCGTGAGCGCGCCGATGTCGTTCGGCATGACGCATCTGTCGCCGCTGGTGGCGATGTTCCTGCGCGAGCATGGCGACGTGCGTTTCGACATGGAGTTGAGCGATCGCACCGTCGATGTGGTGGGCGAAGGCTTCGATATGGCGATCCGGATCGGCACGCTGGCGGATTCCACGCTGATCGCACAGAAGCTCGTCGACGTCAGGATGGTGGCGTGTTGCAGCCCCGGCTATGTGCGGCGGCGAGGGGCGCCTGCCGTGCCTGCCGATCTGCAACGTCATGCGTGCCTGCTGTATGGGCACGGCGGGGCGGTGAACTGGGAGTTTGTCGTCGACGGAGGGCAGAAGAGCGTCGAAGTGCACGGGCCGTTGCGGGCCAATAATGGCGAGCTGATTCGCGATGCCGCCGTGGCCGGATTGGGGATCGTTCGGCTTCCTGACTTTATCGTCGCCGATGCGCTAAAAAGTGGCAAGCTGGTGACCGTGCTCGAAGAATTCCTGCCTGGCGCGGCGAGCGTCTACGCGGTTTATCCGCAGCATCGGCAAAGCTCTCTGACGATTCGAGCTTTTGTGGAGTTTTTGCGGAAGCACTTGAAGAACGAATTGGCGGGTTGATTCGTCATTTCGCGGCGGCGCTGGGTCGAACTGCGTTATTGCAGCAATGCACAGTTCGACCCGCCGGCAGCCGGCTTTACGCATGCCGGCCACCGCCTATCACTCGTCCCGCCGCTCACCCGTTGCGGAAAATGAAGCTATACCCGTTCAGCGCCGGCACTCCGCCCAAGTGCGCGTACAGCACGCGCGACCCCTCCGGAAATTCGCCGTTGCGCACCATCTCGATCATGCCGTGCATCGACTTGCCTTCGTACACCGGGTCGGTGAGCACGCCCTCGAGGCGCGCGCACAAGCGGATCGCCTCCAATGTGCCGTCGTTCGGCAAGCCGTATTCCGGACCGCCGAAGCGTTCGTCCAGCACCACGTCCTTACTCGTGATGTCGCGCCCCAGCTCGACTTTTCCCGCGGTCTGCTTCGCGATTCTGATGATCTGCTCGCGCGTTTGCGTGGGCTTCGCGGAAGCGTCGATGCCGATCACGCGCTCGGCGCGGCCGTCCGCGGCGAAACCCGCCACCATGCCGGCCTGCGTGCTGCCCGTCACCGAGCACACCACGATGTAGTCGAACTTGAAGCCCAGTTCGGCCTCCTGCTGCCGCACTTCCTCGGCGAAGCCGACGAAACCGAGGCCGCCCAACGGATGGTCCGAGCAGCCGGCGGGAATCGCGTACGGCTTGCCGCCGGCGGCGCGCACGCTCTCCAGCGCATCTTCCCAGCTCTTGCGAAAGCCGATGTCGAAGCCGTCGGCCACGAGTCGCACATCGGCGCCCAGAATGCGCGACATCTGGATGTTGCCGACGCGGTCGTACACCGCGTCCGAATAGTTGACCCAGTTCTCCTGCACGAGCACGCACTTCATGCCCAGATGCGCGGCGACGGCCGCCACCTGGCGGGTCTGGTTGGACTGAATCCCGCCGATCGAAACGAGCGTGTCGCAACCCTGCGCCAGCGCTTCGGGAATCAGATATTCGAGCTTGCGCGTCTTGTTGCCGCCAAATGCGAAACCGCTGTTGCAGTCCTCGCGCTTCGCATACAGATGCACCTTGCCGCCGAGGTGATCGCTCAGGCGTTTTAGCGGTTGGATCGGCGTTGGCCCGAAAGTCAGCGGATAACGCGGGAATCGTTGCAGGTTCATGGCAGTTCCTGTTGTGGGTAGGTTCGACGCGAACAGCAAGTAGTCGCGTTAAGCCAATGGTAGGTAAAAGCGCCAGAAATGAGCTTGCGAAAAAATTGGCTTCGGCATACTTTTAAAAGTCGCGAACCGCAAATGGCTTAATAAAAATCCGGGAATAACTTGATGAACGCAACAAAAGTGCGAAGCACGCCGGCAGCGGCGGCTACGGTCCACGCCCAAGCCGATCCGCTCCAGTCGCTCGATCGCATCGATCGCGCGATCCTGCGTCAGTTGCAGACCGACGCGTCGATTTCGAACGTCGCGCTCGCGGCAAAAGTGAAGCTGAGCGCGCCGGCGTGTTTGCGGCGCGTGGAGCGGCTCAAGGAGTCCGGGCTCATTCGCGGCGTGGTCGCGTTGATCGACCCGAAAGCGGCGGGGGCGGGGATGCTGGTGATTATCGGCGTGGTGCTGGATCGTTCCACGCCCGAGTCGTTCGCCGACTTCGAGAAAGCCGCGCAGAAAGTGCCGGGGTGCATGGAGTGTCACGTCGTGACCGGCGAATTCGACTACTTCATGACGATTCGCACGCGTGATAGCGACAGCTTTAACCGTTTGCATGCGGAGCAGTTGCTTTATCTGCCGGGCGTCCGGCAGATTCGCTCGTTCATGGTGCTCAAGGAAATTCTCTCGACCACGAAATTTCCGCTTTAGCCGCCGCCGTCACGCAGAAAGACGCGCATGCTGTCATAAAAGCCCTTGCTCGGCGACTAAACATCGAGACCACTCGCGGGCGGCGCGATCAGCGCCTGAACGGGTGAACGGTATGACTTTTCGGGACGCTCATCATGGCTTGCAGCAGACGGATATTCTTCAGGTTAATCGGCGCGGCGTCGCTTGCCGGCGGCACCTCGGCATGGCGCATGGCGTTCGCGTCCGAGGCCGCGGTTGTGATCGCGCCGCCGGCACTCGACGAACCGGTCTCCGCCGCCACGGCCCACGAAGAAACCGCGGTGTTCGCAGGCGGCTGCTTCTGGGGTGTGCAGGGCGTGTTCCAGCACGTGCGTGGCGTCACGAGGGCGGTGTCGGGTTATGCGGGCGGTCAGCGCGACACCGCGCGGTACGAGACAGTCAGCGGCGGCGAGACCGGTCACGCGGAATCCGTGCAGGTCACCTTCGACCCGGCCAAGGTCACCTACGGTCAATTGTTGCAGGTGTACTTCTCGGTCATTCACGATCCGACCGAACTGAACCGCCAGGGGCCGGACAGCGGCACGCAATACCGCTCGGCGTTGTTTCCGATGAATGACATGCAGCGGCGCGTCGCGCAAAGCTACATCGCGCAACTCGAGAAAGCGCATGCCTTCCCGGCGCCCATCGTCACGAAGACGGAGACGCTCAAGGGTTTTTATCCGGCCGAGTTTTATCACCAGAACTACCTCACGCTGCATCCGGACTCCGCGTATATCGCGCTCTACGATATGCCGAAGGTCGCCAACCTCAAGCGGCTGTTCCCGAATCTGTATCGCGACAAGCCGGTGCTGGTCGAAGCGGCTCGATAGAACCGCTGGCGTTGCATGCATCTTCTGTTTTCACGGCGCCGCATCGAGCGGCGTCGTGGTTTTTTCATGTGCATTCCGATCGCCATCCATTGCCACGGAGTGCTTGCGCGTTCCGTCGGCCTTTCCTTCTTTGCCGTTGCGTTTAGCCGATTTCGAGCCGTTCCCACCGACCAGGCCCGCATTTTGCATAGTGCGTCCGTCGGCAAATCTTCGCGCGCAACTGCTTGTACAAAAAACCGCTGTCCGGTCAGTGACTCGTGTGATCCAGTGCGTTTTTGCCGGGCAGCGCGTATCGTTTGCTGAAAAAACTACACGCCGCTCATAGCAGCGCGGCGTGCGCCTGGATCCTTCGATCCATTGCTGACCCGGGCGGGAACATAAACCCCTTCGCCATACGCGAGATCGGAGGCTTCTGGTGCGCTATAACAGCCGTGGAAAGCGGATCGGCAAGTTCCGCAATAAACAAACAGGCATCGCGGCAATTTCTCTCGTCGCCGTGACCACCGGCGCCGTCCTTTTTCCGGGCGCGGCCTCGGCGCAAACGCCTTCGCCGCTGGGCGAATGGCAGTACTCGGTCGGTATTCCGCTGCAGAAGATGTGGCAGCCGGCCATTCCGGACTGGCAGGTGCGCGTCGGCGCGGCGACTTCTTTCCAGCCGCGCTACGAGGGCTCCGACCGGTATCACTTGATGGCCGGCCCGAGCGTCGACGTGCGCTACAAGGACCTGTTCTTCTTTTCGAGCGGCGAAGGCTTCGGCGGCAATTTCGCCCAAGGCCAGAACTGGCGAGCAAGTCTCGCGGCCATCTACGATCTCGGACGCCGCGGCCACGACGATCCGCAGGAACTGAACGGCCTCGGCAACATCAATCCGGCGCCGGGCCTCAAACTCTCCGGCGAATATGTCGTATCGAAGGATTTCCCGCTCGTGCTGCGCGCGGACGTCAGACGCTACTTCGGCGGCTCGAACGGTTGGACCGGCGATTTCGGCGCCTATCTGCCGATGCCGGGCAGCACGAAGAAGTTCTTCTGGTTCGCCGGTCCGAATGTGACCTTTGCGGACTCGACCTATATGAACAGCTGGTTCGGCGTGAATCGCGAGCAGGCGGCGCACTCGCAATATCCGGAATATCACGCGAGCGCGGGTTTCAAGTCGGTGGGCTTCGGCATTAGCGTGGTGTGGCTGTTCGACAAGCATTGGTTCGCCACCGCGGACGGCGCATTCCAGCAACTGGTCGGCAGCGCGGGCAATAGTCCGATTACGCACCGCAAGGCCAACGGCGTGGCCGACATTTCCGTCAATTACCGCTTCTGATGCTTTTGTCGATGCGCAACGCAGCGGACGCATTCGTCGAATGCGACTTGCGGGCGGTGCTTAACCGCTGCCGCTGCCGGGCGACGAAGCGCGGAAGCGCTACATTGCCAAGCTTACGGATTCACCCGCGTCCCATGCAGGCGATGAGTATTCTTCGGCGCCGCGGCAGCGGAAGCGGCGGCTGCGGACACGCCCGCGGGACCTTCGGGAATATCGCTCGGACGCGAGGCTTGCACCGTCTGCGGATAGAGCGAGAGCAGCGCGCGCAGCACGCCGTTGGTCCAGCCGAAGCCGTCCTGCAACGGATATTCACCTCCGCCCGCGGACACGCCGGACGCGGTCGCGTCGACGTCGTACTTCTCGACCAGTTTGCCGGTGCGCTGGTAATACGACACGTTGGTTCTGATCCAGCGCGTCGCGATGGTCTGCGCGAGCGCCGGTTCGCTATAGCGCCGCAAGCCGGTCACCGCGAGGTACTGCAGCGGCGCCCAGCCGTTCGGCGCGTCCCATTGCTGGCCGCTGTTGACTTGCGTGGTGGCGAGCCCGCCGGGGCGCAGCAAGTCGCGCTGCACGGTGGCGGCGACACTCTTCGCCTGCTGACGGCTGGCGACGCCCGTGTACAGCGGATACACCGTGGCGGCCGTGAGCCGGTGCGTGAGCGTGCGATGCACGAAGTTGTAGTCGCCGAACGCTTGCAGGTGCGCATCCCACAACACGCGGCGAATCGCGTCGGCGCGTGTGGCGGAGCGCAGTTCCATGTTCTCCGCATGCGTGCGGTCGCCGCGCACCCGATAGGCCTTCGCCAAAGTGCGCTCAAGATCCACCATCAGGCAATTCAGATCGACGGGCACGAGCGACGTCACGTCCACGGTGGCGAGCGTCTTGCCGTCGGCAAACCAGCGCGAGCTGAAATCCCAGCCGGTTTCGCCGCCCGCGCGCAGATTGCGCCACAGGTCGGCGGCGTCGCGCTGCGGCGTTTGCTGCGCGGTGAGCACGTCCTCGCGATAGGACTCGTCGCGCGGCGCCGCGCGTTCGTCCCAATAGCGGTTAAGCAGCGTGCCGTCCGGCAGGCGCACCACATGCCGGTTCGCCTCGCCTGCGGGAAGGCCGTCGCTGCCGCTCATCCAGTATGCGTATTCGCGCTGCAACTGGGGCAGGTATTGCGCATAGACGGCGTCGCCCTCTTTCTCGGCGACGAGCCGCACCATCTGCGCGAAGAACGGCGGTTGCGAGCGGCTCAGGTAGTAGGTGCGATTGCCGTTCGGAATATGTCCGTAGCGGTCGATCAACGTCGCGAAGTTCTTCAGTTCGTCGACCGCCCATGCATGCTGTCCGCTCTGTTCGAGGCCGAGCATGATGAAGTACGAGTCCCAATAGTAGATTTCATCGAAGCGGTCTCCCGGCACGATATACGCATACGGCAGCGGCAACAGCGACGACCAGGGGCTCGCGTTCGCATCCGGTTCCCGGCGCAGCACATTCCAGAGGGTATCGATATGGCCGGACACGTCCTGGTTCGGATCGGAGACGTATGCCTTCGTCGCCCGTACCGGCAGCGTGAAGTTGCGCTTCACGAAGTCGGCGAGATTGAAGCTGGGCTGCTGTTTCGCGGACTCATAGGTGGCGGCGATCTGCGCGGGCGGCGCAAGCGGCACCATGTCCGCGAAGGTCTTGCTGTCGGGATACAGGTGCGCGAGCTCAACGTCGCGATAGAGCGTGGCGTATTGCTCCGACGGCGGCACCGGCACCACGGGAGATTTTTGCGTGGCCGGTTCGACCTGCACGGCGGCGCTCGCGAGCGTGCCGTGCGCGGCATGCAAATCGACAGGTTGCGTGGCGCCGGCCAGTGCGGCATGCCACGCGAAGGTGGCGAGAAGAGCACAGCGCAGCGGTGCGCGAACGAGATGGGCAAGAACGGGACAGATCATCGGCTACCGGGTGAGTGTGTGGCTCGAATGAAGAAGAGTTGCATTGCTCGCATGATTGACTGGCGTTGGCGGTGCAAAGTTGCGTGCCGCCGAAGACAGGGTTACAGCGGGGCTTTTTTACAAAGGGCTAAGCGCGAGCCATTATTTCCCCAGGCGCACGCACTGAACGGACAGCATCGGCAAGGCCCGGCAGCGGCGATGCTGGCGCGCGTGAGACGCGCTTGCCCGGCGCTCACGCC
>DASPZL010000551.1:0-2522 GCA_035636295.1 Paraburkholderia sp. | reverse complement strand
CGTTCACGCCGTCGAGCATGCAGTATTCGAACGTGATGAAGTCGCGCGGCGCGACTTTCAGATACCGCTGGCACGCGGCCATCAGCTCGCGCAGCGGATACTTCTTGTTGAGCGGCACCAGCACGTCGCGCAGCGCGTCGTTCGGCGCGTGCAGCGAAACGGCGAGTGCCACGGGCAGATCGGCGCCGAGCCGGTCCATCATCGGCACGACGCCCGAGGTGGATAACGTGACGCGCCGGCGCGACAGGCCGTAGGCGTTGTCGTCGAGCATCAGGCGCATGGCCGGCACGACGGCGTCGTAATTGAGCAGCGGCTCGCCCATGCCCATCATCACGACGTTCGTGACGACGCGCTCGCCCTTGCCCTCACCGCCCGTCGCGCGCCCGCCGGCCGTGCCGAGCGACGCGCGCAGCGCGAATTCGGCCATGCGCAGTTGGCCGATGATTTCGCCCGTGCTGAGATTGCGTGAGAAACCTTGCTTGCCCGTCGAACAGAAACGGCAGTTGACGGCGCACCCCGCCTGCGACGACACGCACAGCGTGCCACGCGTTTCTTCGGGGATGAAGACGGTTTCGACGGCATTGCCGTTACCGACGTCGACGAGCCACTTGCGTGTGCCGTCGGTGGAAATATGGTCGCTTACGATGGGAGGCATCGTGATCGATGCACGCCCTTTCAGCTTTTCGCGCAAGGACTTCGCGAGATCGGTCATCCCGTCGAAGTCGGCAGCGTTGTACTGGTGCAACCAGCGCTGCAATTGCTTGGCGCGAAACGGCTTCTCGCCGAGGCTGTCGCAATACGCGACGAGGCCAGCGGCGTCGAGATCGAGAAGGTTGACGGTGGGACTGCTCGTCATATCGAATCCTGCCATTCAGTGCGAGACTGCGTTCATGCAACAAGCTGCATGAACGCGTATGCCGCTCGCGCCCGCTCCTGCTGCTATTACTGCTGTCTTACGAAGCGCTTAGCGCGAGTAGACGTTGACTTCCGGGAAGAAGAACGCGATTTCGCCGCGTGCCGTTTCCACTGCGTCCGAGCCATGGACCGCGTTCGCGTCGATGCTGTCAGCGAAGTCAGCGCGGATCGTGCCCTTGTCGGCCTTTTTCGGGTCCGTTGCACCCATCAGATCGCGGTTCTTCAGGATGGCGCCTTCGCCTTCCAGAACTTGAACCTGCACCGGGCCGGAGATCATGAACTCAACCAGATCCTTGAAGAACGGGCGTTCTGCGTGCACAGCGTAGAACTTCTCTGCGTCAGCGCGCGACAGGTGAACCATGCGCGATGCCACGATCTTCAGGCCAGCGTTTTCGAAGCGGCTGTAGATCTGGCCGATCACGTTCTTGGCCACTGCGTCCGGCTTGATAATCGACAGGGTGCGTTCGATCGCCATAAAAACTCCAGAAAATTTAAGAGGTTACAGATTTAAATGAATCCGCTATTGTAGCATGTTCCAGTGTATGATTGCGATTGAACCCTTACGATACTGTAATGTCGAAGTTGGAATCGCCCAAACCCTTTAAGTCAGCGCTAAGAATGGGGTAACACAATGTAATCGCACGGTGTCGTGCGCCGCATTGAAACTCCCCGCTACGCCGCTAATCTTAGGGGTGTGGGTTCGCGTGACGGCGGCAACTGCCAGCCGGCACCGTACAAAAACCGTTGCAAGCCACGTCGCAACACTGCGTCTGACGCAAGGAGAAACCATGAACGATTATCCCAATACCTTTGGCCGGGGCGGCAGCGTCACCACGGCCGAGACCCGCAACCGGGTACTGCGCAACACCTACTGGCTGCTCGCGCTGTCGATGGTGCCGACCGTCCTCGGCGCGTGGGTGGGCGTCGCCACCGGCTTCTCGCTGTTCGCCGCCACCAGCCCGGCGATGAGCATGCTGGCGTTCTTCGCCATCGCGTTCGGTTTCATGTTCGCGATCCAGAAGACGAAGGACAGCTCCGTCGGCGTGTTCGTGCTGCTCGGCTTCACGTTCTTCATGGGCCTGATGCTGTCGCGCCTGCTGAGCTTCATTCTGGGCTTTTCGAACGGGCCGCAGCTGATCATGCTCGCCTTCGGTGGCACTGGTGTGATCTTCGCCGCGATGGCGACGATCGCCACAGTCAGTAAGCGTGACTTCTCGGGCCTCGGCAAATGGCTGTTCGTCGGCGTGATCGTGCTGCTGCTGGCGATGGTTGCGAATGTGTTTCTGCAACTGCCTGCGCTGATGCTGACGGTGTCGGTGCTCGCGATCGTGATCTTCTCGGCCTACATGCTGTTCGACGTGCAGCGCGTGGTGAACGGCGGCGAAACGAACTACATCAGCGCCGCGCTCGCGATCTATCTCGATCTGTACAACGTGTTCACGAACCTGCTGGCGTTGCTCGGCATCTTCGGCGGCAACCGCAACTAAGATTTGACCTTGGGGTGCAGCGCTAAAAGGCGCCTGCCTCGAAAAAACCGCCCATGACGATTGCTCGTCATGGGCGTTTTTCTTTGCACGGCGTCACGTCAGGCGCGGCTCACAGCGCCA
>DASPZL010000550.1:0-11133 GCA_035636295.1 Paraburkholderia sp. | reverse complement strand
AGTTCACGCCGTTCAACAGCGTCGCCGGCGGCGCCGCAACGACGACGCTGGCCGGCCGTCGCTGGACGCAGTTCGAGATCGGCGACATCTATGCGCTGTCGAAGTCGACGCAGCTCTATGTGAATGCGCTGTACGAGCGTGCAAATTCGAACGCGAATGCCGCGTTCTTCACAGCAGGCGTGTCGAGCGGTCGGAACCAGACGATTATTCTGACCGGCATTCATCACTCGTTCTGATGTGAACGAACGTAGCAAAGCAAACGGCCCGGCTGTGGAAACAGCCGGGCCGTTGCACATGAAGCAGAATCAGTTCGCCGCGACCGGCTTGCGGCGCGCCTGAATCGCGGTCGGATCATCCGGCCGCGGGCGATAGCTGAGGCGCTCGGACAGTTCGAGCGCCGCCTGGCAAACCGCGATAATGAGCGGTTCGCGCTCTTCGGCTTCGCCGATATCCGAACGCGGAATGGTGACCGTCAACGCGGCCGTGATCTTGCCGCTTTGATCGCGCACCGGTGCGCTCACCACCGAAATGCCCCGCTCGAACGACGCTTCGCTCAACGCATAGCCGAGCGCCGCGCTTTCGCGCACGCGTCCATACAGTTCTTCGAGGGTGGCCGGCGTGCGTTCAGTGAAACGCTCGAGTTGCGGCTCGGGATAGAGCTGGCGCAATTCCTCGAAACTCAAATCGCCCATCAGCACCTGGCCATGCACGGTGGCATGCGCGGGCAGACGCGTGCCGACATGCACCTTCACCGAACTGAACATCGGCGCATGGGTTTGCGCCTTGGCGACGAACACCACATCGCGCTGATCGCGGATCAGCAGATGCGTGCTCAGGCCGGTGGCATCGCGCAAGCGTTCGAGGATCGGCGTGCCGACGTCGGTCAGTTCCAGCGAGCTCAGGTATTCAAAGCCAAGCCGCAGTACTGCGACGCTCAGGCGGAAATAGCGGTCGCCGTTGACGCGTTCAAGAAAGCCGAGTGCTTCGAGCGTCTGCAATAAACGGAACGTGGTGGTGCGCGGAATGCCGATGCGCTTCGATAATTCCGGTGCGCCGAGCACCGGCTCGCGCGCGCTGAATTCGGCGAGGATGCGCAGACCGCGCTCGAGGCCCGGCACGAGATAAGTCGATCCGCCGGTGCTCTCTTCCTCCGCGGAATCGGTGGAAGCAGCGCCCTCCGCCTGGGACGCCGCCGCATCATCCTGCGAAGCCGAGGCGGCCGCACCGCGTGGCCTCGCGTGCTTGCGTCCCGCTCCCATCTGCTCTTCTTTTGCCATCTTGGCTGCCGTTTCTGCTGTTCATCATGGTCAGATCAACATGATAGCGCGAAGCACGAAGCGATCATTTATCACGGTACGCGGTGCATGCATTGCTTCATGCGCAACGATGCAATTCGCGCCACGGGTGCACAACAATCGTTTCTCCTGGTGCTATTCTTTCATCCGGTCCGTTGCGCGAAGTCTTACTGCCGCGCTTTCGCTCCCCAGCGTTTGGAGGCCACGCCCATGTCCGAATCCATTCAGGTTCAGGTTGCCGATTCGCACCTTTACCCGGGCTGCGCGGTGAACATCGCGCATCTGCCCGAGTCGGCCCGCGCGGCCGAGGCGATCGTCGAATTCGCGGACGGCGCCGAGCGCACGCCGCCCCAAGCGGCAGTTTGATGCCCGTCACGCACACTTCGAAACCTACCGATGACCGACAACGACTCCACCCTGCCGCCTAACCCCGACGACGCCCCCACCGATCCCGAGCGCCGCCGCGTCCTGACCGGTCTCGCGGCAGTCGGCATCGGACTCGCGCTGACCGGCTGCAAGACCGAGCAGAACGCGGCGGGCGACGCGGCGCGCAGTGCCGCCGACTTGCGGTTCGACGCGGCGCTGCGCGATCAGGTCAAGCATATCGTGGTGATCTACGCCGAGAACCGCAGCTTTGCGAACCTGTACGGCAACTTCCCAGGCATCCAGCATCCGCTCGATGCAGTCAGCGCCGAGCGCTATCTGCAACTCGACCGCGACGGCAGAACGCCGCTGCCGCGCCTGCCGGTCATCTGGGGCGGCCTCGTGCCGCAAGCGCAGGAAGTGGACGGCAAGCGCTACATGATCGGCCAGAAGGACATCGGCAATTTACACAACCGGCCCTTCCATCTCGCCGACGCGCAAGGCGCGCCGCTGCCGGCCGGCGTGATCACGCGCGACCTCGTGCATCGCTTCTATCAGAATCAGATGCAGATCAACGCCGGACGCAACAACCAGTTCGCCGCGTGGGGCGATTCCGGCGGCCTGGTGATGGGGCATTACCGCAATTCCGCCGACACGCTGCGTCTGTGGAATCTCGCGCAGCAGTACACGCTGTGCGACAACTTCTTCATGGCAGCCTTCGGCGGCTCGTGGCTGAACCACATCTTTCTGATCTCGGCGCAGGCGCCGTTCTATCCCGACATCCACAACAGCCCGGCGAAAAAGCTGGTGTCGGTTGTCGAAGGCGACGATCCGACCGGCACGCGGCTGAAGCAGGCGGCCGACTCGCCGGCCTCCGCGCTCGACGGTCCGCCGAAATTCGTCAACGACGGCGCATTCACCGCCGACGGCTACGCCGTCAACACGATGGCGCCGCCGTATCAGCCGAGCAACGTGCGCCCCGCCGAAGGCGGCAATCCGGCCTTGGCGGACCTCTCGAATCCGCGCGTGCTGCCGCCGCAAAACTACGCGACGATCGGCGACCGTCTGACGGACAAGGGTGTCGAATGGGCGTGGTACAGCGGGGCGTGGCAATACGCGTTGGAGCACCAGGACACGGGCGCCGTGCCCGACTTCCAGTATCACCATCAACCGTTCAACTACTTCGCCAATTACGCGCCGGGCACGGCGGCACGGCGCAAGTATCTGCGCGATGCGGGCCTCGGCAACGACGCGTCGACCAATCACCTGATCGCGGATATCGACGCGGGGCGTTTGCCGGCGGTTACGTTCTACAAACCGCAAGGCGATCTGAATATGCATGCCGGCTACGCGGACGTCGAATCGGGCGACCGTCACATCGCGAATGTGATCGAGCATATCCAGCGTGGTCCGCAGTGGGCGAATACGGTGGTGATCGTCACGGTCGACGAAAACGGCGGCTGGTGGGATCCGGTCTCGCCGCCGAAGGGTGACCGCTGGGGTCCGGGGTCGCGGATTCCCGCGCTCGTGATTTCGCCGCTGGCAAAGAAGGGGTATGTCGATCATACGGTGTACGACACGAACTCGATTCTTCGGCTGATCAGCCGCGTGCATGGACTGGCGCCGCTGGAAGGCGTGGCGGCGCGGGATCGGGCTTTTGCGCGCAATGGGCTCGCGCCGCTTGGGGATTTGACGGCGCCGTTGGACTTGGCTTAACCGGTGGTTCTGAGAAGCATGTTGGTAGAGCCGCTCGCTTTTTGCGGCGGCTTTGCCGCGGGGTGCTCGCGGCGAACGCTGGAGGCAATTCGCAGCTTCCGCCGCTGCAGTTAACCGCCGCGAATCACTGCGCCGTCCCATGCAGCTTCGCAATCACCGCATTCGAGATCTGCTGAGCCGTCTTCTCGATCGTCTTCTTCTCGTCGCCGCTTGCCATCACGAACTTCGCCGCGATCACGTAAGGATTCAATTTGATGACTGCGCCCGGCTTATTCTTGCTGTCGGCCTCTTCCACGGCCTGATACAGCGGCGGCAGATTGGCCGCGCCGAGGCTGTCGCACGACACCGCCACTTGTATATCGTTCTGACCCGCGCCCATGCCGACCATCGCGCGCCGTAGACGATTGCCGTCGTCGACGCTCAGGAACACGCCGCGCACTTGCCAACCCACCGCCGGCAACGGCTGACCCGGCGCACTGCGGCGCGCATCCACGCCGCCTTTTTTCAGATCCGCCGTCAACGCCTCCGCCATTTCGTTCACGATGTCTTTCGCGTGATCCTCAGGATTCTTGTCGTGCCCCAACGGGCCCGGCCCGCTCGGCAACAAGCCGCGCAGACGGCGCACCCGCTGTCCTGGGCCGCTGTCCGGCGTCACGTTCGCCACGTCCAGATCGAAGTCGGACACATAGACGATCGGCGCCGGCGCCGCGAAGGATGCGCTGTCCGCCGCGGCACAGAGCGCCGCCATACTCAGGCATCCCGCCCATACCGCGAGTTGTACAAATCGATGCGGCATGGCTCGCCTCCGCGAACGGTGATCGGGACGCGGCAATCGTACAGCCGTACGCTTCACGCGTCCGCATTTTTTTGTGCGTCGCTCACACAGCCGGCTTGCATAACGCGCGCAGCGACATAGACTCATAAAGCCTCACTTTGCAATTTGCACGGAACTGCCATGCGACTGACCATCCTGATCAACGGTTCCGATCCCACCGTGAACCACGATTACGCTGTGCTATGGCTCGACACCGAAGAACACCGGTGGTCGAGGGAAGCACATCAAGGGATCGATCTGCCCCCGTGGGGCGAGTTGCACGATGACGACGGCGTGACCACGCTCTGTGCGCCCAGCACGGATGCGCCGCTGTGCACGCTGCGAGGCTTGCACGTCGACCGCAAGCAGCGTGTGAGCGCGGCGCAAGGCGCCGCCGCGTGGACCGCCCTGCCGACGCGCGTACAAACCAGCGGCTTCTGGCGCTTGCAAGCCGTCGACCGTCAAACAGTCCACGCTGAACACAGCGTATTCGGAAATTAATTTCCAGCGCTTGGTTTCATTCGGTCGAAATTCCCGCTCGCGTGCACGAATGCGTGCACGCGAGCGAAGTCGCGCGCGTTCGCTCGCTCCTTCACACGTCATGCTCCGCCTTCCGCGCGTTTAAGCTCGGCTTAAGCTTACGTGCGTAGAGTCGAAAATCCACGCATTGGGGTCGCTGAAAAGCGGCCCGTTTTTTTGTGCGGCGCCATGCCGAACAGATCGTCCGCGCCGCCCGCCCGCTTCATTCCCGTCGCCGCATCCGTCCGCATTTTTCACTGTCTTTTTCTGCGTTCAGCGTCGCTCGATCCGGAGTCGCAACGCTATACTTGCGTCCCCAATCCTCCTCGACTGACTGACACATGAAGAAGTGGTTTGCCTGTCTGTTGTTCGCCGTTGCCGCTCACGCGAGCGCGGCGTCTTCCTGCACCCAGTTCACACCGAATGCGCAATGGCCGGTTCTGATCAATCAGAAGATGGCGCCGAAAGCGCGCATGCTTTGCTATAGCGATTTCGCGGTTCTGCATTCGGGCATTACGCACGGTCCGCTGTGGTCCGCCGAGCATTTGACGCGCGATCACATTGAAGCCGCGAGAGACATGGTGCGCACCAACAAATTCTTCGAAGACGCGCGTTTGCCCGACGGCGAAGGCGCGACGCTCGCGGACTATAAACGCAGCGGCTTCGATCGCGGTCATATGAGTCCGGCGGGTAATCGCTGGAATCAGGAAGCGATGGCACAATCGTTCTCGCTGGCCAACGTCGTGCCGCAAAACCGCGAGAACAATCAGCGCTTGTGGGCGCGCATCGAAACGTCGGTGCGCAAGATCGCGATGTCGTATGACGATACCTACGTGGTCACCGGGCCGATCTTCAGCGGCCAGCAGTTACAGACCATCGGGCCGACGCGCGTGTTCGTGCCGACGCAGTTGTTCAAGGCCGTGTACGTGCCTTCGCGGCAACTGGCGTTTGCAGTGGTGGTGGACAACGTCTCGACCAACCGTTACGACATCAGGACGATTCACGAACTCGAAGCGGCATCGGGCATCCGTTTTCCGGGGATACCGGAGAATCTCAAAGATCAGCGACCGGGAGGACTGAAAGGTGTTTAAACCCTATTCGAACGATGACGACGTGCTCAACATTCAGGGCGACGCGCTGACCGTGAGTAACGGCACCACACGCGTCGTTGTAAACGGCACGCTGGAACTGACCAAAGACCAGCGTGGACTGAAGGCGGCGCTCGCGCTCAAGGAAGCGGTGGACGCGATCGTGGCGGCATTGCAGGCAGAAAACACGTTGCCCGCGAAGGTGAAAGACGAGCCGGATGCAAAACCGGGCGTCGTCCAGAACCCGTTTCAATAACGCGCTCGCCGCGACTATTACGCGAAGGTGGAGAAACCATCGCCGTGATCCAACCTGTTTCACAGCTTACGTTTTGTCACCAGAGCGCCGTCAACTCCTGTCTTCCGGTCAACGTTAAACCGGCAGCGCTGAACATTTCAGTTCAGCCGCCGCAGACGAATCCACCGTAAGACCGACCGTAAAAACCGATCGGTTAAAACAGGAGTTACACCATGAAGACGCTTTTCGCCGCTGTCGCTTCCGCTCTGCTCGTGTCGACCGCTTTTGCTCAAACGGCCGCACCGTCGACAACTCAATCCGCACAACCCGCGCAAATGCAGCCCGCCGGCCAGGCGAATCTGAAGGCGAGCACCACGGTGCAAACCGGCGCCGCGGACGAAAGCACCGCCACGACCCAAGCGCCCACGAAAGCCGCGACCAAGGCGCATGTGAAAAAGACCTCGGCCACTCACAAGGCAAAGACGCATAAAGCCACGAAAAAGACCGTTGAAACGGGCGCGGCCAAGGACAAGACGGAGAGCGCGAACGAGGCCAGCACTGCCCCGGTAAAAACCGACGGCGCAACGACCGACACGACAAAAACGCAATAACACGTGTACGGTTTCGGCACGCAGCGGCCACGCAGAGGTAGATAATCCAAGCTGAGCTGTGCCGTTCAGGGAGGGCGAGTCTAATGACTCGCCTTTTTTCATGCGCGTTCACAATGCATTTGCGTGAACTCCGCCACCGCCGCATCCGTATGATTTTTGCGGCGCACGCTGCAATTTTTGCACTGCGTTTACCCGCATACGTCTAATCTCGAACTGTCTCGACCAACCATGGCGTCAACAAACGCCGCATCATATGGCTCTCACCCAATCGAACGACAGCTTCGCCACGCAGCCGCTCAACGCGCCGCCAGTCCAGCATAACAACGTCATTCCCTTCCCCTCGTCACGCGCCCGCTTGCAGGTAACGCTGCCCCACCCGTCGCACGAACTTCCAGGAACGCACCTCCGCGCATTACTTCACTCTCCGCTCGGCGTGTATGTCGTCAGCATGGAAGTCGTTCGCGAAGAAATTCGCGTACAGCTCGACATTGCGCTCGACGACGTCGATTTCACGCTGCATACGCTGATCTCGACGCTTCCAGCAGCACTGATTGGATCTCTCAAGCAGCGCGGCACGGTCGCAAAGGCGCGCTAATCATGTTTTCAGGTATCTGGTTGCCCATCGTCACACCACTGCGTAACGGCGAAGTCGATGTCGACGCCTTGCAGCGCCTCGCAGACTACTACTTGCACACGGGGATCAGCGGCTTTGTCGCCTTGAGCACGACGGGCGAAGCCGCGTTGTTACAGGAATCCGAGCGCCTCACCGTATTGCACGCGCTGACTGATGTGATCCGCTCGCGTCTGCCGATGCTGATCGGCGTCGGCGGCTCGAACACACGCGACGTCGTGCACGATATCCAGCGCTATGAAAGTTGGGATTGCGCAGGCTACCTGGTCTCTCCGCCGTCATACGTGTGTCCGGATCAGGCCGGCGTGCAGTGGCATTTCGAGCAGGCCGCGCGCGCCACCGAGCGGCCTGTCGTCTTGTACGACGTGCCGCATCGGACCGGCGTGACGATCGCGCCGGACACGGTTGCGCGCCTCGTCGAGTACGGCAACATCGTCGCCATCAAGGAGTGCGTGAAGGAACATTTCAGCAAGCTGAGCGCCCTGCCGATCAATATGCTGTGCGGCACCGACGAGACACTGGACGACTGCCTGAACAACGGCGGCACTGGCGGCATACTGGCAAGCGCACACGTGTGCGGGGATCTTCTCGTCGCGGTGCTGGAACTGATACAGGCCGAGCGCGATCTGGAGGCGCGCAATCTGTTCGTCAGCTTGCTGCCGGTATTGCGGCTACTGTTCACCGCGCCGAATCCCTCTGCGATCAAAGCGATGCTCGCCTTCGATCATCCGCTCACCGACGAAACGCGCATGCCGATCACGCGCGCCTCGGCACAACTCGTCGAGCGTCTGGGCACAGCACGCGACAGGTTGCAAGATCTGCGCGCCGAGTTTGCCGGAGCGATAAGCTGGTGAGTGAGTGAGCCGGCAACGCCGCGATTTGCAGAAAGATCGCGGCGGTCAATTCGAAGCCGGCCTCAGCTCCGCGAGCGTGCCAAGTTTGTACGCATCGACAATTTCGATTTCCGCATAACCCAGCTTCAACGCGCCTTGCGTTTCGAACTGCTTGAGCACCTGATTGATCGTCTGGCGGGACAAGGCCAGCATCATCGCGAGATCTTCCTGCGGCACCTTCAGCACGCGCCGTAAAGCGCCGGGTTCGCCATAGCCGCCCGCCATCAGCAACAGCCGGCGCGCCACGCGCTGCGCGGCGGGAAGCAAGGCCGCCTCTTCAATGACGTCGAAGGCGAGGCGCAGCTTCTGCGTCAGCAGCAGACCGAACACATGCCAATACTCGGGCGTGCGTTCGAGCAGTGCGCCGAGCGCGGCGCGCGGCACATGAAACAGCGCGGAATCGCGTTCGGCATACGCGTCGTGGGTTCGCGGGCGATTGTCGAACAGCGCGATCTCGCCGAACCAGTTCACCGGCTCGATCACGGCGAGCAACGCTTCCTTGCCGCTCGAACTGGCCGCGCCGATTCTCATCAGACCGTCGAGCACGCAATAGAGGCCATCGTCGGAATCGCCGCGCGTGAAGAGCCGCTGCCCCGCTGCGAGACGTTCGACGCGCCCCGCTTCGAACAACTGCGCCTGCATGGCGGCAGGCGCCGCGCGAAACCACGCGCTGCGCGCAAGCAGCGCGGCAAGCTCGTTCGATGCAAAACTCGTAGTCATGGGACGGCATCCGTGTCCGATTGTCGGCTAGCCGATGGTTTCAAATTCCGCTGCCCGCGATTATGCTGACTTTGACGAAGGAGCGGCATCCATGAGAACGCTGACGCAACAGCTTACGCAATACGCGGCCTACCATCGTGACCGGCGCAACATCGCCACGCATTTCATCGGCATCCCGCTAATCGTGCTGGCTCTGGCGGTGTTGTCGAGCCGGCCTGCTTTCGCTTTCGGCGCGCTGCCGTTTGCGCTGTCGCCGGCGTGGGTGTTGTTCGCCGCGACGACCGTCTATTACCTCGTGCTCGACGTGCCGCTCGGCGTGATGATGGCACTCGTGTCGGTGCTCTGCGTCGCGTTCGGCCAGTGGCTCGGCGCGCAATCCACGCTCGCGTGGCTCGCCGCCGGCATCGGCCTCTTCGTGATCGGCTGGGTGTTTCAGTTCATCGGTCATGTGGCATACGAACATCGCAAGCCGGCCTTTGTCGACGACGTGATCGGCCTGTTGATCGGCCCGCTGTTCGTTCTCGCCGAAGCGTTGTTCGGTTTCGGCTGGCGGCCTGAACTGCGCGAAGCGATCGAGGCGCAAGTCGGCCCGACTCGAATCAATGCCGACCGTGCGGCGGTGCATCGTTGAGCAATGCAGCCTGAACAATGGGCCTTCACGCCGCCTAGTTCGGCGCGAGCCGAACGAGCCGCACGCTATGCAAGGCGGTGAGCGCGACCGCGATCCAGATCGGAATGTAGGTGGCCAGTTGCACGGCGCTCAGCGTTTCACCGAGCAACGTGATCGAAACGAGCACGAGCAACACCGGCTCGACATAGCCGAGAACGCCGAACAACGCGACCGGCAATAAGCGGCTCGCCTTCAGGTACGAAGCCAGCGCAACGGTGCTGAGCGCGCCGAGGCCCGGCAGGAAGACGCACCACATGTCGAGCCGGTCGCCGATCATCGTCAGCGAATTGCCAACGACGATAAACACCACCGCGGCAGGCAGCATAAGCGCCATTTCCACCGTGAAGATCGCGAGCGAATCGTGCTTGATTTTGCGGCGCAACACGAAATACGGCGGATAGCCGAGCGTGACGAGCAAGGTGGGCCATGAAAAAGCGCCTGTTACCCACAGTTCGTGACCCACGCCCAAGGCGGCGCAGACTACGGCGAGCCATTGCAAGCCGTCGAGACGCTCGTGATAGTAGAAGCGGCCCACCAGCACCATCGCCAGCGGCAACAGGAAATAGCCGAGCGAGACTTCGAGCATTCGGCCATGCAGCGGCGCCCACAGAAATACCCACAGTTGCGCGCCGAGCAAGATCGCGCTCACGACCATCGCGGCGCCGAGTTTCGGCTCGGTCACCATGCGGTAAAGAAGTTGCCGGAAAATCGGCACGCGTTTGCGCAACACGATCAGCAACAGCGCGCCGGGCACAGTCCATACGATACGCCACGCGAAAATATCGAGGCCGGTTAGCGGCGCAAGCAGCTTCGCGTAAACCGACAGCAAGGCAAACATCGCCGACGCACCCACCGACAGCGCAATACCGCGCCTGGGGTCATACTGGTTCATCGCGTGGCCCGTTGCGCAATCGTGTCGACATGCCGTTGCGGTGCAGATTCGGGCGCTGATGTGTGCGGCGCAACATCGCGCTGCGCAACGTTTATTGTTGTCATTGGAAGCGAGGTCTCACAAACAGGCAGCGCGGAACAAGCGCTGCGTTTTCGTATTCGATGTCTTCGATATATGACGCAAGCCGGCATTCTAGACGGGTTATCCGATTACGGCTTCGCGCTTTTTTCGAGCGGCGGGCCGCAATTATTCCGTGCGCATCGCGCGTCGATGCACTAGAACATAACTTCACGCGCGACGGACAAATCGGAGACATTTCATCTGCAACGTCGCGCGCAATTGCTCAAGCGCGAATCTTGCTACGCAGTCTTTCGCGGCATCGTTTGCTTACGATGCTGTTTTCAACGCCGTTTGCAACGCTTTTGCAACCTCAATGGGCCGGGCGACAACGTGGTCCATGCGGACCGAGCCCGCCCTTCTTCCCGCGGCATCCATCAACCGCGCTTTATCGAACCTGCATGCCGCCGCCCGGCCAGCAATCCCGCTCATCGAATGTGACTACTGGAGCCAGCATGACCCAGCCAGCCCTCTCGCACGACGCATCGCCCAACTTACGCTCAGCCTTCGCCGCCGACGTTCGCGCCGGACTCACCCACACGCCGCAGAAAGAGCTGCCGTCGAAGTAT
>DASPZL010000549.1:0-2795 GCA_035636295.1 Paraburkholderia sp. | reverse complement strand
TGGAGCGGTATTCGCGACTCGATCGATCCGTCGATCCTCGCCGTGGCGACGATGCTGATCGTGTTCGCGGTGCTGCTCTTCGCGAGCATCAACTGGCTGCTCCGGAATCGATCGACGAGGTGACCGGACAACACGTTGCCGCTATACCCCAGAGCAGAAACATGCCAGAAAGAATGCGTTCGTCACCGCCCGTGACTCTGTCCAGAACGAGGCCGGCATAGGTATAGACCATCAGGAATCCGCCGAGCGCGAACAGGGAAGTGAGGAGAGACAGCGCAATGCGGAGATCGCGAACGGGCTGCCCTCGTATACCTGCTCATGGCCGAGCACGATCGCCGCCTGATATTGCATTGCAAAGCCGCTTGCCGCGTGTGCGAGGCCGCAGCGTACGTTGTCGACCTGATGGCCGCCGGAGCGGCCGCGCACCTGGTTGGCCACCTCCGCGATACGGATCAGTCCGGTGCAGAACACGGGGTTGTGCGTGAGCACGCCGCCCGACGGATTGACCGGCAGCGCGCCGCCGCGCTGTCTCCTCATGATCGCCGCCGCGCGCCTTCATTCGGATCGAAGCGTCGTCCGCGCACATCAAGCGGCATGATGCACCAACTGAAGGGAGTGGAAAGACCGAACGGAGGCAGTGTTTTCCCGTAAGCGCTGGCGCAGCCGCATCGTGGAGGCACGTCCTGGTCAGTGGACACGAGGGTTGGCCGGACCTCGATTTTTCGCTGACAGCGGCAAGGGGTGACCGAGGGTTTCACAGGATGAAATTTCGCTCGTATCCGCCGATAACTCGGGCAGGAACCACCTGGACGCCGGACAGTCCGCGCGGCGCGCGCCCTGCGCGCCCATTCACGTGCCGCTTCGCACGGTAATCCTGCGATTTTCATTCGTTTGCAAGAGGACTCAGGATGCACAAACTCAGTTTTACGCAGAAGCTGTGGCTGCCGCTGATCATCAGCCTCGTTGCATTGCTCGCCGTCTCGGTGTCGGCGGCGTGGCAGTCGCGCGAGACGCGCATCGAGGAACGTAAGCACGACCTCACGAACGTCGCGCACGTCGGGCTCAGCATCGTGACTGAGTATGCGTCGCTGGCGCAAAGCGGCTCGCTGCCGGAGGCGGATGCCCGCCGGCAGGCGCTCGAGCGCCTGCGCGGCATCCGCTATGGCGAAGACGGCTACTTCCTCGTGATCAACTCGAAGCCGCAGATGGTGATGCATCCGATCAAGCCGGCGCTCGAAGGTAAGGAACTCGCGGGCAGCGCCGATGCCGACGGCCGTCACCATTACGTGACGTTCGCGTCGGTCGCACAGTCGCCGGACGGCGGTTTCGTCGAGTACGTGTTCCCGCATCCGGGCGCGGCGTCTGCGCAGGCGGTCGGCAAGATCGGCTACGTGGTGCGCTATGCGCCGTGGGACTGGATCATCGCGACCGGCGCCTATGTCGACGACATCGACGCTGCGTTCATGGGGTCGCTGTGGCTGATCGGCGCGATCTTCCTGGCGGTGTCGGCGGTGCTCGTAACACTCGTCGCGGTGACGAACCGCAGCATCGTGCGCACGGTCGGCGGCGATCCGGCCTACGCGGCGAACGCGGCGGATGCAATCGCATCGGGCGATCTGACGGTGGAAATCCGCACGCGCGACGGCGACTCATCGAGCCTGCTGCACGTGATGCAGCGGATGCGCGACGCGCTGACGAGCACCATCGGCCAGATCAAGCACGCGTCCGACAACGTCGCGTGCGGCGCGAACGAGATCGCGAACGGCAATGCGGACCTGTCGTCGCGCACCGAGAGCCAGGCGGCGTCGTTGCAGGAAACGGCATCGAGCATGGAGCAGATGACGGCGATGGTCCGCCAGACCGCGGACAACGCGCGCACCGCGAGCGAGCTTGCGGCCGGCGCCGCGCATATCGCGAACCGCGGCGGCGACATGATCACGCAGGCCGTCGCGGCGATGAAGGACATCTCGAGCGAATCGGGCCGCATGGTCGAGATCATCGCGACGATCGAGGGGATCGCGTTCCAGACCAACATCCTCGCGCTGAATGCGGCGGTCGAAGCGGCACGTGCGGGCGAGCAGGGCCGCGGCTTCGCGGTCGTCGCGAGCGAGGTACGCAGCCTCGCGCAGCGTAGCGCGACCGCGGCGAAGGAAATCCGCGCGCTGATCAGTCATGCGGTGGACAGCGTCGGCAGCGGCGCCACACTGGTCGAAAACACCGGCTCGACGATCGACGAAGCGCGCGACGCGATCATGCGCGTGACCGGCGTCGTGCAGGAGATCGCGGCGGCGGCGGCGGAGCACAGCGCCGGCATCGACCAGGTGAATCTCGCGGTCACGCAGATGGACAGCATGACGCAGCAGAACGCGGCACTCGTCGAGCAGGCGGCGGCCGCGGCGCAGTCGCTGAAGGAGCAGGCGATAAGCCTGCAACGCGCGGCCGCGGCCTTCCAGGTGGACGACGCCGACGCTGGCGGCGGCGCGCCGTTCGCGCCGGCTTCGGCGCCGCGCCGCGGTGATTGACTGAGGCGAAGGCATCCGGCGCGAATGCCGGTGTCGTAATGGTTTCGCCGCGCCTCGCTTACTTCAACGACGCCACAAACCGCGCCACGTCCTCCACATCGCCGGCATTCAGACTTCCCGGATACAAACGCGGCATGATCCCCGACGGCTCGCGGATGCGCGCCTCGATACCATCCATCCGATACCGGCCGGAAATCCCGATCAACGCAGGCCCGACTCCACCCTCGCCGCTCTGCCCATGACAAGCAGCACAATTCGCGGCATAGATCGATG
>DASPZL010000548.1:0-13336 GCA_035636295.1 Paraburkholderia sp. | reverse complement strand
TGTGAAACTCCAACTGTTCTCAGCAGTGTCCGCAACGATCAATCGCGCAAGGCCACGCGAATCCCGATCGCAATGAACGTTGCACCGGCCAGGCGGTCGAGCCACACGCCCACGCGCGGCCGGCGCTTCAGCCAGCCGCCGATCATTCCCGCGCACACGCCGAACAGCGAAAACACCACCACGGTCTGCAACATGAACAGCGCGCCGAGTTCGAGCATCTGCAGCGTGACGCTTTGCGTGCCGTGCGGCTGCACGAACTGCGGCAGGAACACGACGAAGAACAGCGTCACCTTCGGATTCAGCAGATTGCCGAGCACGCTCTGGCGAAACACCGCCATCAGCGGTTGCGGCGCGCGCTCGTGCGCGGTGGCAAGGCCCTGGCTGCGCAGCGCCTTGACGCCGATCCAGATCAGATACACCGCGCCCGCCAGCTTGATCGCCTCGAACGCAACCGGTGACGAGCGCAGCAACGCGGCCACGCCGAGCGCGGCGAGCGTGGTGTGAAACGTGATGCCGGCCGCAAAGCCGAGCGCCGCGACGAGACCCGCCGCGCGGCCTTGCGAGATGCCGCGCGCAAGCACTTGCAGATTGTCCGGACCGGGCGCCATGGTGATCGCGACCGACGTGGCGAGAAACAGCAGGAAGTTGGGCATCGTTGTTACCTTCTTCGTGTGCGGCGTGCGGGAAAGAGGTTTGCGGCGAACGGTCAATGACCGTCGAATGCAGTCACCGTGTAGAGCGGCAGGCCGCCATCGCGCAGCAGCTTCGAGCCGCCGAGTTCGGGCAGATCGATAATCGCCGCGCCTTCCACCACGACCGCGCCGAGCCCCTCGAGCAGAATCTTGCCGGCCATCATCGTGCCGCCGGTGGCGATCAGATCGTCGACGATCACGACGCGGTCGCCCGGCTTGCAGGCGTCTTCGTGAATCTCGACGGTCGCCACACCGTATTCGAGCGCGTAGGACTGCGAGACGCGCTTATAAGGCAGCTTGCCCTGCTTGCGGATCGGAATGAAACCGAGATTCAGCTCGTACGCCAGAATCGGCCCGATGATGAAACCGCGCGCATCCAGCCCGGCAATGTAGTCGAGCTTGGCGTCGATGTACCGCTGCACGAACAGGTCGATCAGCACGCGCAGCGACTTCGGCTCCTGCAGAAGCGGCGTGATGTCGCGAAACTGCACGCCCGGCTGCGGCCAGTCAGGCACCGTGCGAATGTGGCTTTTGATGTATTCGGCCGCATCGAGCGGCGCGCTCGCGAGCGCGTTGGACATGATGTCTCCGGATGGACCTCACGGGTCCGGTGAAAGGCAAATCAGGCCGCGGCGGCGCCCGCGCGCCGGTGCTTCGACAGCAGCTCCTCGGCTTGCGCCAGCTGTTCGGGCAGACCGCGCAACACCACGATATCGCTCGCGCGCAGCTTGGTGGACGGGTCCGGCTCGATGCCGCGAATGCCATGCCGGCGAATCGCCGTTACTTCGACGCCAAGATCGAACAGGCCCAATTCGGCGAGCGTGCGGCCCACCGCGTCCGCGTTTTCGTCGACCGGCACCGATTGTAGCCGCACCTGTTCGTGGCCGTCGTCGTCGTCCACGTCGTCGGCGCCGTGGAAATAGCCGCGCAGCAGCGCATAGCGCTCGTCGCGCATTTCCTCGACCCGGCGCACCACGCGCCGCATCGGCACGCCCATCACGACCAGCGTGTGCGACGCCAGCATCAGGCTGCCCTCGACGATTTCCGGAATCACCTCGGTCGCGCCGGCGGCCAGCAGCTTTTCCAGATCCGCGTCGTCCACGGTACGAACGATAACCGGCAGCGTCGGTTCCATCTCGTGGATGTTGTGCAGCACGCGCAATGCCGACGGCGTGTTCGCGTAGGTGATCGCGATCGCGGCCGCGCGATGGATGCCGGCGGCGAGCAGCGACTCGCGCCGCCCCGCATCGCCGAACACCACCGATTCGCCGGCCGCCGCCGCGGCCGCCACGCGATCGGGATCGAGGTCCAACGCGACGTACGACAAACCTTCATGTTCCAGCATCCGCGCGAGATTCTGGCCGGCGCGGCCGTAACCGCAAATGATCACGTGGCCGCTTTGCTTCAGGCTCTGCGTCGCGATGCGCGTCATCTGCAACGACTGCATCATCCATTCAGTGGACGACAGCCGCAGCACGATGCGGTCCGCGTTCTGGATCATGAACGGCGCGGCCAGCATGGAGAGCAGCATCGCCGCGAGAATCGCCTGCAACAGCGTGGCGTCGACGAGATGCTTGTCGAGAATCAGATTCAGCAGCACGAAGCCGAACTCGCCCGCTTGCGCGAGGCCGATACCGGTGCGCATCGCCACGCCCGGCGACGCGCCGAAAAGGCGCGACAGCCCCATCACCATCACCGCCTTGAGCAGAAGCGGGCCGACCAGGAAGCCGAGCACGATGAACGGATGCTCCCAGATCACACGCGGATTCAGCAGCATGCCGGTGGTCACGAAGAAGAGACCGAGCAGCACGTCGCGAAACGGCTTGATGTCCTCTTCCACCTGATGCCGGTACGGCGTTTCAGCGATCAGCATGCCGGCGATGAACGCGCCGAGCGCGAGCGACAGGCCGAACTTGTCCGTGATGAACGCCGCGCCGAGCGTCACCAGCAACAGATTGAGAATGAACAGTTCCTGCGAACGGCGCCGCGCGACCACGTTGAACCAGCGCGTCATGAAGCGCTGCCCGACTATCAACAATAGCGCCAACGCCACGACGATCTTGATCGCCGCCACCCCGAGCGCGCTCACGAGATCTTCAGAATTGCCGCCCAGCGCCGCGATCACGATCAGGAGCGGCACCACGGCCAGATCCTGGAACAGCAGCACGCCGAAGATATTGCGGCCATGCTCCGTTTCGATCTCGAGCCGCTCCGCGAGCATCTTGCTGACGATCGCCGTGGACGACATCGCCAGCGCGCCGCCCAGCGCCACGCTCGCTTGCCACCTGATATGCACCCAGCGCTCGAGCACGAAGCCGAGCGTGACCGCGACTGCAATGGTGCCGAGCACCTGCAATAGACCAAGGCCGAACACGAGCCGGCGCATCGAGCGCAGCTTCGCGAGCGAAAACTCCAGCCCGATCGAAAACATCAGGAACACGACGCCGAATTCGGCGAGGTTCTGCGCGCCCGCCGAATCGGGAATCAAACCGAACGCGTGCGGACCCACGACGATGCCGACCGTCAGATAGCCGAGCATCGGCGGAAGATTCAGAAAGCGAAAAAGCACCACGCCCGCGACTGAAGCCAGCAGCAGGAACAGCGTCATTTCGAGCGGGGAAATCATCGGAAAAAACGCATGGGTAAAACGTCCTCGTTCGTCAGCGGAACCGCGCACGCAAAGCGCCGTGCGACAAGGTTGAGGGGCCGGTAAAGGCAGCGACTTGGCACAGCAGGCCCGGCGCGGCGAACAAGCGCCTTTGCTATACTCCGCGAATGATAGCGAAAATCAATGGCGACCGGGCACTCGCGCTCGCTCGCGACGTGCTCGACATCGAAGCGGACGCCGTGCGCGCGCTTCGCGATCAACTCGACGATGGCTTCGTCGGGGCGGTCGATTTCATCCTGGGTTGCCGTGGGCGCGTGGTCGTGTCCGGCATCGGCAAATCCGGCCACGTGGCCCGCAAGCTCGCGGCCACGCTCGCCAGCACCGGCACACCCGCGTTCTTCGTCCATCCCGCTGAAGCAAGCCACGGCGACCTCGGCATGGTCACCGCGGACGACGTGTTCCTCGCACTGTCCAACTCCGGTGAAACCGAAGAACTCGTGGCGATCCTGCCGCTCATCAAGCGCCTCGGCGCGAAGCTGATTGCGATGACAGGACGCCCGGCGTCGAGTCTTGCGCAACTGGCCGACGTGCATCTGAATTCCGGCGTGTCGAAAGAAGCCTGTCCGATGAATCTCGCGCCCACCGCCAGCACCACCGCAGCGCTCGCGCTCGGCGATGCGCTCGCGGTCGCGGTGCTCGACGCGCGCGGTTTCGGCCGCGACGATTTCGCCCGCTCGCATCCGGGCGGCGCGCTCGGCCGGCGCCTGCTCACTTATGTGCGCGACGTGATGCGCACCGGCGACCAGGTGCCGAAGGTCACGCCCGAGGCCACCGTGCGCGACGCGCTGTTCCAGTTGACAGCCAAGCGCATGGGTATGACGGCGATCGTCGATCAGGACGATCGCGTGACCGGCATCTTCACCGACGGCGACTTGCGCCGCGTGCTCGAGCGCGACGGCGACTTCCGCAATCTGCCGATCGCCTCGGTGATGACCGCCGGCCCGCGCACCATCGGTCCGGATCAACTCGCCGTCGAAGCCGTGGAACTGATGGAACGCTTCCGCATCAATCAGATGCTGGTCGTCGACGAAGCACACAAGCTGATCGGCGCGCTCAACATGCACGATCTGTTCTCGAAGAAGGTGATCTGATGGCCGTCGCCCCTCCTAGCGCTACCGAACGCGCAAGCCGCGTGAAACTGATGATTTTCGACGTCGACGGCGTGCTGACCGACGGCGGCCTGCTGTTCACGGCGGAAGGCGACACGATGAAAGCCTTCAACTCGATGGACGGCCACGGCATGAAGCTGCTGCGCGAGGCCGGCATCGAAACGGCGATCATCACCGGGCGCAAGTCGGGCATCGTCGCCGCGCGCGCGAAGGAAATGAACATCGCCCACGTCTATCAGGGCGTGCAAGACAAACCCCAGGCATTCGCGGACCTGTTGAAGCAAACCGGCATGACGCCGGAAGAATGCGGCTACATGGGCGACGACTGGGTAGACCTCGGCGTGATGCTGAAGGTCGGCTTCGCGGCGGCGCCGGCCAATTCGCATCCTGAAGTGATCGCGCGCGCTCACTGGGTAAGCGAAGCCCGCGGCGGTCACGGCGCGGCGCGCGAAGTTTGCGACACGCTGCTGCGCGCGCAGCACAAATACGAGGCACTGCTCGCGGCGGCCTGTAGCGGCGAACAGCGGGGTCTCGTCGGATGAATCAGTTTCGCCTGACATCGCTGATTCCGCTCGTCGCGATGGCCGCGCTCGCCGGCATTACGTGGTGGCTGCTGCAAGCCACGCTGCCGCGGCAGAACGAAGGCGTGGCGCGGCCCAAGGAACATACACCGGATTATTTCGCCGACAACTTCTCGGTGTCCGAACTCGACCAGTCGGGCTCGACGCAATACCGCCTGACCGCCCAGTCCCTGATCCATTACGAAGACGACGAGCTGAGCGACCTGGTGAAGCCGGCCATGCGCGCCTTCCAGCCGGGCAAGCCGATCGTCACCGCAACCGGCGACACCGGCAAGGTGAACGGCGACGCGTCGATCGTCGATCTGTACGACAACGCGCGCATCCTGCGGGCGCCCGGCAACGGCGATCCGCAGATGCAAGCGGATTCGCAGCATTTTAGGGTGCTGGTCAACGACGATGTGATCGAGACCGAAAAGCCGGTTAAACTTCAGCGCGGCATGTCCGTGATGACTGCCAGCGGCATGAACTACAACAACGTCACCCGGGTAATGAAGCTGTTTGGCAACGTGAAAGGCGCGATCGCCGCGTCCGACGCCGGCGGCGGCTCGCCCAAGCAACCCGGGTAATCCATTCCAGGCGTGACTGCATGAACGAATCGTTCCCCCGTTTTGATACCGGCCGCTCGCGTACCCTGTCCGCGTGCCGCGCCGGACTCGCCGTGCTCATCGTCGCGTTGCCGCTCGCCGGCTTCGCGCCGTTTGCGTACGCCGACCGCGCCGACAAGGACAAGCCGCTGAACATCGAAGCGGACAACATGACTTACGACGACCTCAAGCAGGTCAACATCTTCACCGGCCACGTGGTCGCCACCAAAGGCACGATCGTGATCAAGGCCGATCGCGTGGAAGTGACGCAAGACCCGCAGGGCTATCAGTACGCCACCGGCACCTCGAGCGGCCGCAATCTGTCGTATTTCCGCCAGAAGCGCGAGGGGCTCGACGAATACATTGAAGGCACGGCCATCCGCATCGACTACGACGGCAAGCAGGATCTGACCACGCTTACCACCAACGCCACCGTCAAGCGCCTGCAAGGCCTCTCGACGGTGATGGATCAGGTGCACGGTAGCGTCATCACGTATGACGGCCAGAGCGACTTCTACACCGCGAAGGCAGGCAAGGACGTCGCCAGCCCGGGCAACCCGACCGGCCGCGTGCGCGCGATGCTCGCGCCGCGCAACGGCGGCGCGGCTCCATTGAACGGTGCGTCGGCCACGCTTGCGCCGTCCACCACGATCCAGGGAGCGCCGAACCAGTGAGCACTTCCGCGTCCCTCCCCAATCGCAAGCCGGCCGGCACCAGCAGCTCGCTGGTGGTGCGCAGCCTGAAAAAGCGTTACGGCTCTCGCACGGTCGTCAAAGACGTATCGCTCGACGTGAAAAGCGGCGAAGTGGTCGGCCTGCTCGGCCCGAACGGCGCGGGCAAGACCACGTCGTTCTATATGATCGTCGGCCTCGTGCCGCTCGACGCGGGCGAAATCGACCTGGACGGCAAATCGATCAGCATGCTGCCGATCCACAAGCGCGCGTCGCTGGGCTTGTCGTATCTGCCGCAGGAAGCTTCGGTGTTCCGCAAGCTGACCGTCGAGGAAAATATTCGCGCGGTGCTGGAATTGCAGCACGAAGACAATGGCAAGCGGCTCAGCAAAGAGGCCATCACTAACCGCACGGAAGCCTTGCTGGACGAGTTGCAGATTGCTCATTTACGTGAGAATCCGGCGCTGTCGCTGTCGGGCGGCGAGCGTCGCCGGGTCGAAATCGCACGGGCGCTGGCCACCAATCCCAGCTTTATTCTGCTCGACGAGCCGTTCGCGGGCGTCGATCCGATCGCGGTGCTGGAAATCCAGAAAATCGTCAAGTTTCTGAAGCAGCGCAATATCGGCGTGCTGATTACCGACCACAACGTGCGCGAAACGCTCGGCATCTGCGATCACGCCTACATTATCAGCGACGGCAGCGTGCTGGCCGCCGGCGCGCCGAGCGAAATCATCGAAAACGAAAGCGTGCGGCGCGTCTATCTGGGCGAGCACTTTCGCATGTAAGCGACGCGGGAATTGCCGGCGGTGCGAACGCGCCAGCCGCCGGCCCCCCTGCTCGCAACCCCGCAGCATTTTTGACCTGGGCCGTTTCGCGCCCAGCGCCGCCGAAAACGCGGTGCACGCGTAATTGCGAATGTCGCAAGGTATCGCGGTCGTGGCAAACTCTCTACAATGAATCTCAACTTGCCATGAAAGCCAGCCTCCAACTCCGCCTATCGCAGCATCTTGCGCTGACCCCGCAACTGCAGCAGTCCATCCGGCTGCTTCAGCTGTCTACGCTCGAACTGCAGCAGGAAGTCGCCATGGCGATCTCGCAGAATCCGCTCCTCGAAAACGAGGACGACTGGATCGCGAGTCCCCTGCGCGTGGCGGCCGACGGCTCGCTGATTGCCCAGTCGCCCAACTCGTCCCCGCCGCCCGATCAGATGGGCGGCAATACATCGTCATCGTCCACCAGCAGCAGCGAGCGCGCCGAGAGCGGCGAGCCGCAGGGCGTCGACGAATACAACGGCCTCGCGAGCGACAGCAACGGCGACGCGTCGCAATGGAATCTGGACGACTATGGCCGCTCCGGCAATGCGTCGGACGACGACGACCTGCCGCCGCTGCAGATCCACGAATCAAGCACCTCGCTGCGCGACCACCTGATGGCGCAATTGCGCGTCACCCAGGCGGGTCAACGCGACCGGGCGCTGATCACCTTCCTGATCGAATCGCTCGACGACGACGGCTACCTCGCCGCCACGCTCGAAGAAGTGCTGGCCGACCTGCCGGAAGAACTCGAAGTCGACGTGGACGAATTGAACGCGGCGCTCGCACTGCTGCATAGCTTCGACCCGGCCGGGGTCGGCGCGCGTTCGGCGTCGGAGTGTCTGAAGCTGCAATTGCTGCGCCTCGAACCGTCACCTACCCGCACGCTCGCGCTCGACATCGTCGCGCACTATCTGGAACTGCTCGCGGCCCGCGATTTCACGCGTCTGCGCAAACATCTGAAGGCAAGCGACGACGACCTGCGCGATGCGCACGTGCTGATCCGCTCGCTCGAGCCGTTCCCCGGCGCCGCCTACGGCAAGGCCGAAGCGGACTACGTGGTGCCGGACATCATGGTGCGCAAAACAGCACAGGGTTGGCAGGCCGAACTGAATCCGGAAGTGGTGCCGAAGCTGCGTATCAACCACCTGTACGCGAATATTCTGCGCAATAACCGCGGCGATCCGGGCAGCGGATCGTTGCGCCAGCAACTGCAGGAAGCGCGCTGGCTGATCAAAAATATCCAGCAACGTTTCGAGACGATCCTGAGGGTCGCGCAGGCCATTGTCGAGCGTCAAAAGAGCTTTTTTGTGCACGGCGAAATTGCCATGCGCCCCTTGGTTTTGCGGGAAATTGCTGATACGCTGGGCCTACACGAGTCAACTGTCTCGCGTGTGACAACCGGTAAATACATGCTGACCCCATTCGGGACGCTTGAATTTAAGTACTTCTTCGGATCACACGTTTCGACCGACACGGGCGGCGCGGCTTCTTCCACGGCCATTCGCGCGCTCATCAAACAACTGATAGGAGCGGAAAACTCGAAATCGCCTCTCTCAGACAGCCGCATAGCCGAACTGCTGGCGGAACAGGGCTTCGTGGTCGCACGGCGTACCGTTGCGAAGTATCGCGAAGCGCTCAAGATTCCGGCAGTCAACCTGCGCAAGTCTCTGTAGCCCGTCGCCTTCCGTGGCGGGCATTTACCGGCCGCTCCGCAGTTGGCGGACAGGCCGGCCGATGCGACCTGCCAGAAGTCAGTCACCGGGGGGCGACTCAGGCAAGCCGACAGATCGACCGGACCTACGTCATCGTGTGGACCAAGCGGCCATTAGCTTGGAGAAGCACTATGAATCTGCAGATCAGTGGACACCACCTCGAAGTAACGCCTGCGTTGCGCGAATACGTGATCACCAAACTGGATAGGGTGCTAAGACATTTCGATCAGGTCATCGACGGCAGTGTGGTCCTCTCGGTCGACAACCATAAGGAAAAGGAAAAGCGGCAAAAGGTTGAAATCAACCTTCATCTCAAGGGCAAGGACATTTTTGTCGAGAGCTGTGACAGCGATCTCTACGCTGCGATCGATCTGATGATCGACAAGCTTGACCGACAAGTGATACGCCACAAGGATCGTCTGCAGGGCCATGCGCATGAGGCGATCAAGTATCAACCGGCGCCGCTACTGGACGTGCCGCCGCAATAAGGGAAATTAGAAGGTTTTCTTCATTTTCCCTCATTCTCGTCTCATTTTCGTTTTACCAGCCAAACCGCCCGAGACCGGGCGGTTTTTCGTTTCCGGGCGCCTTTCTGGTGCGGCGGCGCGGCACGGATCCGTCGTTCGGATAAACCTATGGCGCATCGATGGCGCGCCGCACCATCGGCGGCTACCCTGTTCTATAATGTTCCGGTTACCATCGGGGTCTAGTTAGTTCACATGGAAGCCGGTCGGCCGGAGTCCTGCGCTTTCGGACTCCAACGCACGTCGCCGTGAGCATCAAACGAATGGAACGCCACTCAAATGCCCCAGCGAGGAGAATCCAGGCCACGTTTTCGCCTGTCAACATGAATCGTTTAGCCAAATTTCTTCCCCTCGAGAACGTCGTCGTCGGACTATCGGTCACCAGCAAGAAGCGCGTGTTCGAGCAAGCGGGCCTGATCTTCGAGAACCAGAACGGCATTGCCCGCAGCACGGTCACTGACAATCTGTTTGCGCGCGAGCGCCTCGGATCGACGGGGCTCGGCGAGGGCGTCGCGATTCCGCACGGCCGGATCAAAGGCTTGAAGCAGCCGCTCGCCGCGTTCGTGCGTCTTGCCGAACCCATCCCCTTCGAATCGCCCGACGGTCAGCCGGTCTCGCTGCTGATCTTTCTGCTGGTACCCGAACAGGCTACCCAGCAGCACCTCGAAATTCTTTCGGAAATCGCGCAGTTGCTGTCCGACCGCGAGGCCCGCGAGCGCCTGCACACGGAAGAAGACCGCGAATCATTGCATCGCCTGCTCACTCAGTGGCAACCTTGATGCATCGGCGGTTCTCCGCACACCGCGTATTTGCCCGGTTATCTGCCCGCATGCGGCTTCAGCCGGAGAAGGCGCACGGCTCGCATTAGCGCAGCCGCACCCTTGCCCGGCAAGCGGCCCACACTGGAGTCACTGACTCATGGATACGTCCAGCATCAACGCCCAGAGCATTTTCGACGACAACGCCGCCACGCTGAAGCTGAGCTGGCTGACGGGGCATGAAGGCTGGGAACGCGGCTTTTCTTCGGAATCGGTCGCCAATGCCACGTCGAGCGCCGACCTCGTCGGCCACTTGAACCTGATCCACCCGAACCGGATCCAGGTGCTCGGCGACGCCGAAATCGACTATTACACCCGCCAAACCGACGAAGACCGCTCGCGCCACATGGCCGAACTGATCGCGTTGGAGCCGCCATTTCTGGTGGTGGCGGGCGGCGTCGCCGCCCCGCCGGAACTGGTGCTGCGCTGCACGCGCTCATCCACACCGCTCTTCACCACGCCGATGTCCGCCGCCGCGGTGATCGACAGCCTGCGCCTTTACATGTCGCGCATTCTCGCGCCGCGCGCCACGCTGCATGGCGTGTTTCTCGACATCCTCGGCATGGGCGTGCTGCTCACCGGCGACTCCGGACTCGGCAAGAGCGAACTCGGGCTGGAACTGATCAGCCGCGGCCACGGCCTCGTGGCCGACGACGCAGTGGACTTCGTGCGGCTCGGCCCGGATTTCGTCGAAGGGCGCTGCCCGCCGCTCTTGCAAAACCTGCTCGAAGTGCGCGGCCTCGGCCTGCTCGACATCAAGACGATCTTTGGTGAAACCGCGGTGCGCCGCAAAATGAAGCTCAAGCTGATCGTGCAACTGGTACGCCGTCCTGACGGTGAATTCCAGCGGCTGCCGCTGGAGAGTCAAACCGTCGACGTACTCGGCCTGCCGATCAGCAAAGTGACGATTCAGGTGGCTGCGGGCCGCAACCTGGCGGTGCTGGTCGAAGCGGCCGTGCGCAATACGATTCTGCAACTGCGCGGCATCGACACGTTGCGCGACTTCATGGATCGCCAGCGTCTGGCGATGCAAGACCCCGACAGCCAGTTTCCTGGCAAATTGATCTAGGTCGGCTGCACCATGCCGCGCCCGCAGCCAACGGCAGGTTGCGGGTACGCGCACGGAAGAGCAGATGCTATGATGAAATGTACGGATTTCACGACTCCATGCGCATAATCCTGATCACCGGTATATCCGGCTCCGGCAAGTCAGTTGCCCTGAACGCGCTTGAAGACGCAGGCTATTACTGCGTCGACAATTTGCCGCCGCGTTTTCTGCCGCAACTCGCCAATTACCTCGCCGCGGACGGGCAAGACCGCCTCGCGGTCGCCATCGACGCGCGCTCGAGCGCTTCGCTCGACGAAATGCCCGCGATGATCCGCGACCTGTCGCGCGCCCATGACGTGCGCGTACTGTTTCTGAACGCAAGCACGCAGTCGCTGATTCAGCGCTTCTCCGAAACGCGCCGCCGCCATCCGCTATCCGGCTCCACCGCGCACGACGCGGACGTGGGCCTGCTCACCTCGCTCGCGGAAGCAATCGAACGCGAACGCGAACTCGTGGCGGGACTCGCCGAATTCGGGCACCAGATCGACACCAGCAATCTGCGTGCGAACGTGCTGCGCGCGTGGGTCAAACGCTTCATCGAGCAGAAAGATGCGGGACTCGTGCTGATGTTCGAGTCGTTCGGCTTCAAACGCGGCGTGCCGCTCGACGCCGATTTCGTTTTCGACGTACGCACGCTGCCGAACCCGTACTACGATCATGAATTGCGGCCGCTCACGGGCCTCGACAAACCGGTGGTGGATTTTCTCGATGCGCTGCCGGTCGTGCATGAAATGATCGACGACATCGAGAAATTTCTCGCCAAATGGCTACCGCATTTCCGTGACGACAACCGCAGTTATCTGACTGTCGCGATCGGTTGCACGGGCGGCCAGCACCGCTCGGTGTTCATTGCGGAGACGCTCGCCGCGCGTCTCGCACCTTCGGCGAATGTGATTGTGCGGCACCGGGATGCGCCGGTAGATGCCGGTCAGTCATCGAGATTAGTGGCTTAACCGGCCGCATCGCGCGGCCTCAACTCGAAGCGTTGCGCCATGTCTTCTTCTACTGTGCTTGCCGATTTGCCGCTGTTTCCGCTGCATACGGTGCTGTTTCCCGACGGACTGCTGCCGCTGAAGATTTTCGAAGCGCGCTACCTCGACATGGCGCGCGACTGTCTGCGGGAAAAGACGCCGTTCGGCGTCTGCCTGCTGAAAAGCGGCGCCGAAGTGGCGCGTGAAGAGGAGCCTTCGGTGCCCGAAGCAATCGGCTGTCTTGCCGAAATCGAAGAGTGCGACGTCGACACGTTCGGCATGCTGCTGATCCGCGCACGCGGCACGCGGCGCTTTCGTCTGCTGTCGCATCGCGTGGAGCCGAGCGGCTTGCTGGTCGGCATGGCGGAACCGCTTGGCGACGACATGCCGCTCGAGGGCAATGACCAGTTGGCCAAGTTCGGCGCGTGCGCGGAGGTGCTCGAACGGATCATCGCAACGATCCGTGAACGAGACCCGGACAGCTTGCCGTTCGCGGAACCGTTCAGGCTCGAAGATCCGTCATGGGTGTCGAACCGTCTCGCGGAAGTGCTGCCGATCGCGCTGCGCGCGCGCCAGAAATTGATGGAACTCCAGGACGCCGGCGCGCGAATCGACGTGGTTCATCACTATATGCAGCAGCATCAGCTGCTTTAAGGTGCCGGCGCTTTTTGTTTTGCCCGATTCGTTCAGATCAGCGAACCCTGCAGACCGTCCAGCAGTTTGCGCACCGGCGCGGGCACGCCGAACGAATCGAGATCGCTCAGCGTGACCCACGCCGTGTCCGCATCGGCCAGCGCGGCCAACGCGCCCACCCCGCGATCCAGTTCCGCGATCCGCGGCTCGATAGCCAGCTTGAAATGCGTAAATACGTGCGTGAGCGGAGCGAGCGGCGAGACCGTTCCGTCGCCGCCGAAGGCGCGCGCACGCTCGGCGAGCGCGGCTTCGCCGGCGGCTTCGGGCAGGCTCCACAAGCCGCCCCAGATACCTGACGGCGGGCGCTTTTCCAGCATCACCGCGTTGCCGTCGCGCAGCACCAGCATCCATGTGCGGCGCGTCGGCACCGTTTTCCTGGGCCGCGCCGTG
>DASPZL010000547.1:0-5593 GCA_035636295.1 Paraburkholderia sp. | reverse complement strand
TACTGAATATTCATGCCCCACTGGCTGCCGTCGCCGAGCATGGACTCGAAGCGCGGCGTGTCCTGCGGCGTGGAGATGATCAGCACGTCGCGAATGCCCGCCACCATCAGCGTGGAGAGCGGGTAGTAGATCATCGGCTTGTCGTACACGGGCAGCAGCTGCTTGGAGACGACGTGCGTGATCGGATACAGGCGTGTGCCCGATCCGCCCGCGAGAATAATGCCTTTGCGCGCCATTGCCGTGCCCTTACGCGCGCTGCGCGTAGTTGGTCTCAACCCACTTGCGGTATTCACCCGAAGCGACTTCGTCAGACCATTCCTGATTGTCCAGATACCACTGAACCGTCTTGGCGAGGCCCGTCTCGAACGTTTCCGCCGGCTTCCAGCCGAGTTCGCGCTCGAGCTTGCGGGCGTCGATCGCGTAACGGCGGTCGTGGCCGGGACGATCCTTCACGTAGGTGATCTGGTCGCGATACGAGGCGCCCGTCTTCGGTCGCAGTTGATCGAGCAGATCGCACAACGTGTGCACCACGTCGAGGTTCTTCTTCTCGTTCCAGCCGCCGATGTTGTACGTCTCGCCCGGCGTGCCGCGCGCGAGTACTTCGCGGATCGCGCTGCAATGGTCGCCGACATACAACCAGTCGCGCACGTTCTGACCGTCGCCGTATACCGGCAAGGGCTTGCCGCCGAGCGCATTGGCGATCATCAGCGGAATCAGCTTCTCGGGGAACTGGTACGGGCCGTAGTTGTTCGAGCAGTTCGTGGTGAGCACCGGCAGGCCATACGTGTGATGATAGGCGCGCACCAGGTGGTCGGAGCCGGCCTTGGTTGCCGAGTAAGGGCTATTCGGCGCGTACGGCGTGGTTTCGGAGAATTGCGGATCGGTAGCGGAGAGCGAGCCGAACACTTCGTCAGTCGAAACGTGCAGGAAACGGAATGCTGCCTTCTCGGCCTCGCCTAGTGTGTTCCAGTAGCTGCGGGCGGCTTCCAGCAACGTGAACGTGCCGACCACGTTGGTCTGCACGAAATCAGCGGGGCCGTGAATCGAACGATCCACATGGCTTTCAGCGGCGAAGTGCAGCACGGCACGCGGCTTGTGTTCGGCAAAGAGCGCGTCGAGCGCGGCGCGATCGCAGATATCCGCGCGCACGAAGACATGTTTGGGATTGCCCTGTTGCGATTTGAGCGTACCCAGATTGCCGGCGTAGGTCAGCTTGTCTACATTCAGCACCGCTTCGTCCGACGCATTGAGCCAGTCGAGCACGAAATTGGCGCCGATAAAGCCGGCACCGCCCGTTACCAGGATCATGAAATTCCCTTCTAAATGTTAGTGGCGGATCGGAATCGGTTCGCCGACCTGCTCACCTTGCATTGTGGCGTCCGATTCTCGTGACGCCCGCACCGCCTTGCTGCACCGCAGTGCAGACGCTCAGACGCCGATCTTATGAAGCCCCGATTATAAAGCCGCACGGGGCAAAAACTAGAACCCTAACAACTTGAAACAGCTTGACAGGTTTGGTTTCCAATGATTTGCAGTGCGACTATTTTTGAGATGAAAGTTGTAGCGAGTGCGATATGGACGCAGCGAGACAGCCGCGCCATCCGGGCAGGGCTGAGGCATGCAGTAAGAGTAAGCAAGTGGGCGCGCGCCCCCGCGCCGGACCGAACCCGCGTTCAGCGCGGCGGCGCAACTGGCGGTGCAACTGCCAGCGGATAGACGCGGATGCCGCAGCTTCCGCCGCTCAAGCCGCTCAAGCCGCCAGCATCCAGCGCAGCGTATCCATGAACGGAATCGCCTCGACCTTCGGCACCAGCGAGCGCAGCTTGGCCGGCGAACCCGCCAGCATCTTCACGTCGGTTTGTCGCACGAAGGCGGGATTGACCCGAATCTCGAGCTCGTGCCCCGTCAGATCGCTCGCCGCCGACAGAATGTCGCGCAACGTATAAGGCGTGCCGGTGCAGACGTTGACTGTTTCAGCGGCGGCCTCGGAGTCGAGCAACGCTTCATAAGCGCTCGCCACATAGCGCACGTCCGAGAAATCGCGCGCGACGTCGATATTGCCGAGTTCGATCGACGGTTCACGCCGCGCGAAGTGCTCGACGATCTTCGGCACGAGAAAGTTCGACGCCTGCCCGCGCCCCGTATAGTTGAACGGGCGCACGATCAGGATCGGCAGCCGGTCGAACCAGGTCCGCACCATCGTTTCCATCGCCGCCTTGCTGGCGGCATAGTGGTTGACCGGCGTGACCGGAAAGGTTTCGTCGATGGCGTCGCTCGTCACGTTGCCATACACGTTCGCGCTGCTCGCGATCAACAGCTTGCGGGGCGTATGGCCGACGGCCGCGCAGGCCTCCAGCAGGTTCAGCGTGCCGATCACGTTGACGCGGTAAAAGTCGAGCGGATCGTCATGGCCCACGAAGCTGATCGCGGCGAGATGCACGATGTAGTCGGGCCGCGCGGTTTCGATCACGCGCCGGCACGCATCCGGCGACGTGATGTCGAGCCGCAGGCGCGTGGGCGTTTCGGGCTCGTCGCGCCCGGCCATCGTTTCGATCACGGTGTGACCGCGACCGAGCAGGTTGTCGACCAGATAACGGCCAGTGAAGCCGCTCGCCCCAGTGACGAGCGTGCGGATGGGTTGCTTCGCATGAGAAGTCGACATGCTTTCTCCGTTCACGAGGGTCATCCTGTTGTGTCGCAATATCACGTGAGCGCTGCCGCCATGCCCCTGCCCGGCGGCTCCTGACGGCGCACGGCGCGATACCCGTGCATCAAACGGGCTATTATGTCACGCTAGGATGCTGCACCGCCCAGCGCGGCACGTCGCATGCGTAACCGCATGTATCAAACTGCACCGAATCCCTCAATGACACCCTCGAGCACTTCCATCGCCCACTCCGCTTCCCAGCCGCACCCGCTACCGCTTGCCTTCGGCGACCTGCAAGGCTGCCGCACGCCGTTCCAGCGGCTGCTGGCCAAGGCCGCGCCGCCGGCCGGCACGCCGCTGTGGTTCGCGGGCGACCTGATCAACCGTGGGACCGAGTCGCTCGCCACGCTGCGCGACGTCATCGCGCTGGGTGAGCGCGCGGTGCCGGTGCTGGGCAATCACGATCTGCATCTGCTGTCGGTGTCGGCGGGAATCCGCAAGTCGAAGAAAGGCGACACGATCGACGAAATCCTCGCCGCGCCGGACGCCCCCGAACTGCTCGAATGGATTCGCCACCGTCCGCTAGCGCACTTCGACAACGGTATGCTCATGGTGCACGCGGGTGTGCTGCCGCAGTGGGACGTGGACCTCACGATGGAACTCGCCGACGAATTGCAGCGCGCGTTGCGCGCGCCGAACTGGAAGGAAACGCTCGCCGGTTTGTACGGCAACGAGCCGAATCGCTGGACGCCCGGCCTGAAGGGTATCGACCGCTTGCGCCTGACGTGCAGCGCCCTGACGCGCATTCGCTTCTGCACCGCCGAAGGCGCGATGGATTTCAGCACGAGCGGCGGCCTGAACGCCGCGCCGCCGGGCTGCATGCCGTGGTTCGATGTGCCGTCGCGCAAAACCGCGGATGTCACCGTGGTGTTCGGCCATTGGGCCGCGCTCGGCTTGACCTTGCGCGACAATTTGATCGGTCTCGACTCAGGCTGCGTTTGGGGCGAGAAGCTGTCCGCCGTGCGCCTCGCGCCCAATCCCGCCGAACGCACGCTGACGCAGGTCGATTGCGAGGCTTGCAGCGAACCTGGCGGCGGCAACTAAGCCCGTTGCCAAAACCGCCGGCCCATCGCCGGGCAACTGCCGGGCCATTGGCCAAACCGGCTGCCGGTCGGACTGCCAGCTAAGCCGAGCGGCCGGGCTGGTCTACTGGCTCTTCAAGCAGCGCATCTGTCACGGCAGGCGCTGCGGCATGCTCCGCAAATACAGCGCCGGTGCTCGCCGTGCCGCTTTGCAGTTCCCGCAACGCCGCGGCAATGACCGCTTCCGCTTCGGCCGCCAACGTGCGCCGGTCGGCGCCCGGCGCAAGCGGCGCGCCGACGTACACGTGCGCGGTCAACGGCCCGCCGCGCAACAGCAGATTCAGCGAATCGGCTAGCGACAAATCGTCGATATAGGCGGGCGCGGTGGATTGCCGGCCTTGCGCGTCCTCATACATGATGCACAGCGGCTGCACCGGCGCCGAGGCCGACACCGCCGCCTGAAACATGTTCGCGTGAAACGGCAGCAGCGCGAGTCCATTGGACGTGGTGCCTTCAGGGAACACGCACATCAGTTCACCGGCGCTCAGGCGGTCGGCGAGTTCATGCATGATCCGCTTCGCGTCGCTGCGCTTCTCGCGCTGGATGAACACCGTGTCCAACTGCTGCGCGAGCCAGCCCACCAGCGGCCAGTTCCGGATCTCGGCCTTCGAGACGAACGGCGTCGGCCGCCATGCGTTGATCACGTAGATGTCGATCCACGAGATGTGATTGGCGACCACCAGCGCGCCGCGGTCGAGGCGCGCACCGTCGTTATGCACGACGAGGCGCATGCCGCACAGCCGCAGCATTTTCAGCGACCATGCGCGATTGAGCGCATGGCGCCGGTCGGCGCCGGCTTTGGGAAAGCGCGTCGCGACGATCCACATGCCGTGCAGCAGATGCGCGATGAGACGGGCCTTGCGTAACGCGAGCTTCATGTCGGAGCTTTCCGTAACGGGCAATGCCGCGGATGTTAGCGCTGTTCGAACGCGACGCGGCCGGACACGATGGTCGCCCGCACGCGCGCCGGCAGTTCGTAGCCGAGGAACGGCGTGTTGTGCCCCTGGCTCTTCAGCGCGCGGGGTTCAACGCGCCAATGCGCGTGGCGGTCGAACACACACAGGTCCGCCGCGCCGCCCACGGCGATACGGCCCGCGACTTCGAGGTTCAGCACATCAGCCGGCGCCGCGGTGATGCGGTTCAGCGCCTTGGCGAGCGGCAAGCCCGCTTCGTCGGCCCATTTCACCGTCAGCGACAGGAACAGCTCGAGACCCGTCGCGCCCGGCGTGGCTTCGGCGAACGGCAGCAGCTTTTCGTCGTCGTCCACCGGAGTGTGGTCCGAGCAGATCGCGTCGATCGTGCCGTCGACCAGACCCGCGCGGATCGCGTCGCGATCGCGCTGCTGACGCAGCGGCGGGTCGAGCCGGTACTGCGCGTCGAAATAGCCGATGTCGAGGTCGATCAGATGCACGTGGTTCACGGTGACGTCGCACGACACCGGCAAGCCCTCGGCCTTCGCGGCGCGCACCAGCGCAATGCCCGCCGCCGACGACACATGCGACAGATGCACCCGCGCGCCGGTCACGCGCACCAGTTCGAAGATCGTATGCAGCGCGATGGTTTCAGCCGACACCGGCACGCCCGAGAGCCCGAGGCGCGACGCCAACGCGCCGCTCGCGGCCACGCCGTCCTTGCCGAGATAGGCATCCACGGGACGCAGCCACACGGTGTAACCGTAGGTCCTCGCGTATTGCAGCGCGCGCATCAGCACCTGCGTGTCGAGCACCGGCACGTCGGCCTGCGAAAAGCCGATGCAGCCCGCTTCCGTCAGCTCGACCATCTCGGTGATCACCTGGCCCTTGAG
>DASPZL010000546.1:0-4011 GCA_035636295.1 Paraburkholderia sp. | reverse complement strand
GCGGCTTGCCGGCCTTTCTCGCCGAGCCGGGCGGCACCTGTTCCGGCTTCATGATCGCGCAGTACACGGCGGCTTCGCTGGTCGCGCAGAACCGGCGCCTCGCGATGCCGGCGAGTCTCGACGGCGGCATCACGTCGGGCTTGCAGGAAGATCACCTATGCCACGCCACGCCCGCCGCGCTCAAGGCGCTGGAGATCGTCGACAACGCCGGGCGCATCGTCGCCATCGAATTGCTGGCGGCGGCGCAAGCCTACGATCTGCAAAGCGTGGATGCGCCGCGCGCGCCGCATACCGACGCGCTGTGGCAGCGCGTGCGCCGCGTCGTGCCGACCTATCGCGACGACCGGCCGCTCGCGGACGACATGAGCATTGCGTTTCGCATGATCGCCGAGGAAGCGCCTCCGCCGCTGCCGAACCCTGGTAACATTGGGCCTCGGCCGGTCACGTCGGAGCGCGGCGCGGAGCTTGCCGCGCTGACGAATGTCGCGAGTCAGCCGGTCGCGCACAACCTCCGCGCGAATCTCGCAGCTAATGACCCGACTAAGGACCCAACCAGGGACGCAATCAACCACGGGCAAGCCGCCGCCCACCTGGCATGATGGAGACAGCGCCGGTGAGCGGGCTTACCCGCCAGTGAACCGGCGAAAGTGGACAACCCGAGTACACACCCTGTACTACCCGCGTACCACCCACGAGGTCGACGTGAACACTATTACAAACACAAACGCGCAAACCGCAGACACGCAGGACCGCCCTGATCGCAACCTTGAGACACCCGCCAAGGCGATGCCCGCCTATAAGCAGATCAAGCGCTACGTGATCAGGCGCATCAGTGAAGGGGACTGGAAGCCGGGCGGCTTGATCCCATCCGAAACGGAGCTGGTCAAGGAATTCGGCGTCGCGCGCATGACGGTGTCGCGCGCGCTGCGCGAGTTGACGACCGAACGCGTGCTGACGCGCGTGCAAGGTTCCGGCACTTTCGTCGCGCCGCAGCGCTACGAATCGACGGTGCTGGAAATCCGCAATATCGCCGACGAGATTGCCGCGCGCGGTCATCGTCATTCGGCGCGCGTGCTGACGCTCGAACCGAGCGACGACCCGCAGGCGCTCGAAGCGCTCGGCCTCGCGAGCGGCCCGGCGTTTCACTCGTGCATCGTGCACAGCGAGGAGGGCGAGCCGATCCAGTACGAGGACCGCTACGTCAACCCGAAGGTGTTCCCCGAATACTTGCAACAAGACTTCACCGTCGAGACGCCGAATCACTACATGGTGCGGCTCGCGCCGATTCAGCGCGCGGAGTTTCGCATCTATGCGCAGAAGCCCGACGCCTATGTGCGGCGGCATCTGATGATGGATATCGGCGAGCCGTGCTTGCAGCTATGGCGTCGAACATGGGTGGGCGATGACGTGGCGACGTCGGTGCGGTTGTGGCATCCGGCGTCGCGGTTTCATCTGGCGGGGAATGTGTAGCGCGGTTTAGCGCGTACGGATAAAGCGGCGCACCGTCAGCCCTGACGCTGCGACATATCCGGCGAAAACCGGCATCCCAGCCGATAGCGCGAGCCCGGATGCACGAAACGCGCGAACGTCACCGCGACGCCGCTCGTCCACGTGCGGCGCATCAGCGTGAGACAGGGTTCCTCGGCGCGGATTTCAAGCAGCTCGGCTTCGGCGCGCGTCGGCAGACCCGCGTCGACGACATGCTCGACGTCGTGCGCCGGCACGGTCTCGAACAGATACTCCGACGGCCTGATCGTCGAAAAATCCTGCTGCAGAAAATGCGGCGCGGTCGCCGGATTCACGTAGCGGTCCTCCAACTGCACCGGCAAGCCGTTCTCACGGTGCACGCAAATCACATGGAACACCGAGGCGCCCGGCGCGAGGCCTAACGCGTTCGACACCATCACCGAGGCTGTTTCGCGTTGCGACAGCACCGTGTCGTAGCTGTACTCGTGACCGCGCGAGCGGATTTCGTCGCCGATATGCGCGATCATCAGCAGCGTCGATTGCGGCTTGGTTTGCGCGACGAAGGTGCCGACGCCGGATACGCGCGTCACAAGCCCTTCTTCGGCGAGCTCGCGCAGCGCGCGATTGACCGTCATGCGCGACACGCCGAGCGTGGCGACCAGATCCAGTTCGGAAGGCAGGCGGTCGCCTGCTTGCCGCGCGCCCGACTCGATGATCCGGCGGATATGGTGTTTGACCTGTTCGTAGCGGGCAGCCGGCGCGTCGGCGGCGGCGCGCGCGGCTTTCAGCGCCGCGGCGGGCGGCGGCTTGTCGTGGGCTTTGCTGCGAACGGTGGAGGACATCGGCGTTCTCGCGCTACAGTCCGCGTGACGCCGAGGCGGGTGCAAACTCGCGCGCGCTCATAGCGGCTCCACGTCATCGGGACCGCGCGCCCAGAAGGCGTTGCGGTCGAAGTAGTTTTGCAGGAACTGCCGCAAACGCGGCTGCCCCGCGTCGTGAAAGACTTCACGCGGTTTGCCTTGCACGGCGATGCGGCCTTGGTCGATGAACATGACTTTATCGGCGACCTGCGCGGCAAAGCCCATTTCATGCGTGACCACGGCCATCGTCATGCCGTCGCGCGCGAGCTGCTTCATCACTTGCAGCACTTCGCCCACCAGCTCCGGATCGAGCGCCGAGGTCGGCTCGTCGAACAGCATGATGTGCGGCTCCATCGCCAGCGCGCGCGCAATCGCCACGCGTTGCTGCTGACCGCCCGAGAGTTTTGCGGGGTACGCATCGCCCTTATGCGCGAGGCCGACCGTGTCGAGCATCGTGTTCGCGCGGCGGCGTGCTTCGTCGCGTGAAAGATGACGCACGCGCAATAGCGCTTCCGTCACGTTGCCGAGCGCCGTCATGTGCGGCCACAGATTGAACTGCTGAAACACCATGCCGACGTTGCGCCGCACGCGATTGATCTCGCCTTGCGAGGCCCGCACCCGTTTGCCGTTGCGCTCGCTGTAGCCGAGCAGTTCGCCTTCGATGCGCACGTCGCCCTGATCGTAGGTTTCGAGCGCGGCGAGACAGCGCAGCAGCGTGCTCTTGCCCGAGCCCGACGGGCCGATGATGCAGACCACTTCCGAGCGGGCGATCTCCAGATCGACGCCGCGCAGCACTTCGACGTCGCCGAAGCGTTTGCGCAGGTCGCGGACTTCGATCAACGGCGCGCCACGTGACGTATCGGCGGCAGCGGTGGATGCGGAGGAGGGCATGTCGGCGATGGCGTTCATAAGGTAGTCCGGATTGCGTTCATGCCATGAAGCGTGCGATGCGGGTTTCGGCCCACATGCCCGCGCGCGAGGTCAATTCAACCAGCGCGAGATAGCACACGCAGAGCACCAGCAGCGTTTCGACGAAAGCAAAAGTCGCCGAACCGATGCCGGTCAGCACGAACGTGAGCTCGGGCACGGTGACGATCGACAGCACCGCGGTTTCCTTGCTCAGCACAATGATCAGATTGGTCAGCGCGGGCACGATCAGCACGAGCATCTGCGGCACCTGAATGCGCAGGACGGCTTGCCAGCGTGTGAGGCCAAGACACGCAGCCGCTTCCAGATGACCGGGCGGCACCGACTGAAAACCGGAGCGGAACGCTTCGGCGAAATAGGCGCTGCCGTAGAGACCCAAACCGAGCACGCCGGCCGTCATCGGTTCAAGCGTGAGACCGATGGACGGTCCGCCGTAGTAAAGCAGGAACAGTTGCACGAGAAACGGCGTGCCCCGAAACAGTTCGATATAGAGGCGCAATACGCCGCGCACCCAGCGTCCGCAAAAGAGTTGCAGCACCGCGATCAGAAAGCCGAGCAGGATGCCGATCGCGACGCCCGCCGCCCACGTGCCGAGCGTGGTCGCGAGGCCGGCGGCGATCGGCTGGAGGTTGTGCGTGATGACGGTGGGGTCGAGCGTTTGCATGGCTTACGTTCTGTCTCAAGCTGAGGATTGGTCACGCATGCTGCAAACGGTATTCGGCGGCGTGCGCGATAAGCGCGAGCGCACCGCAGATCA
>DASPZL010000545.1:0-2620 GCA_035636295.1 Paraburkholderia sp. | reverse complement strand
CCCTCAGGAACCATCCTTCCGATCAAGGCGATTCCCAATCCTAGCGAGTTGATGGACCGTAAGCGTCCGGCGGACACCGCATTGACGGCGGTCGGGTAATCAGGCCGCGAGCCGGTTGTCGGTTTGAAGTTGTTTCGCGATGGCCCAGGGAAGCAGCTCGGCGACGCGATTGATCGGGTGGTCGGCGATGCGCTCGAGCACCTGGCGCAAGTAGGCTTCCGGATCGATGTCGTTGAGCTTGGCGGTCCCGATCAAGCTGTAGAGCGCGGCGGCGTGCTCGCCGCCGGCGTCCGACCCGGCGAACAGATAGTTTTTCCGTCCCAGGGCAACGGCACGTAGCGCCCGCTCGGCCGCGTTGTTGTCGATTTCGATTCGACCATCATCGCGATAGCGCGTCAGTGCGACCCAGCGCGACAGCGCGTAGCGGATCGCCACCGCAAGCTCGGACTTCTTCGATACCCTGGCGAGCTGCTCCTCGAGCCAAGCCTTGAGCGCGTCCAACAGCGGTCCAGCGCGCGCACCCCGTACCCGGGCGCGCTCTTCCGGCAGGTGGCCACGAATGTCCTTCTCGATCGCGTAGAGCTCGCCGATGCGACGCAACGCCTCGGCGGCCAGCGGCGATGGCTGATTAACATGAATGTCGTAGAACTTGCGCCGCACGTGCGCCCAGCAGCCGGCTTCGAGGATGCGCCCATCGACGTAAAGCTCATCGAACCCGGCATAGGCGTCGGCTTGCAGCACGCCGGCGAAGCTCTTGAGATGCGCTCGCGGATGCTCGCCCTTGCGGTCCGGGGAATAGCGAAACAGCACCGCTGGCGGATCGGTGCTGCCACTGGGCCGATCATCGCGCACGTAGGTCCACAGCCGTCCCGTTCGGGTCTTGCCACGGCCCGGCTCCAACACCGGCACCGGCGTGTCGTCGGCATGCAGCTTCTGGGCACCGCGCACGTATTGACCGAGCACCTCGACCAGCGGCCTCAACAACCGACTGCTCTGACCGACCCAATCGGCCAGCGTCGAGCGATCGAGCTCCACGCCTTGGCGTGCATAGATCTGCGCTTGCCGGTACAGCGGCAGGTGATCGGCGTATTTCGATACCAGGATGTGCGCGAGCAGACCCGGCCCGGCCAGGCCGCGCGCGATCGGCCGCGAGGGCGCGGCGGCCTGCACGATGCGTTGGCAGCGCGCGCAGCTCAACTTCGGCCGCACATGGCGCACGACCTTGAAGTGCTCGGGCACGTACTCGAGGATTTCAGAAACGTCCTCACCGAGGCGACGCAGCTCCCCGCCACAATCAGGACAGGCGCAAGCGCTCTGATGCACCACCTGCTCGCGCGGCAGATGCTCGGGCAATGGACGGCGCGCCGGCTTCTCGCCGCTCGGTTGCGGCGCAGCCTCGAACGGCGGCGCCGCTTGGGCCTGCGCGGTCTGCAGCTCTTCGAGCCGCAGTTCCAGTTGCTCGATCTCGCGCGAGAGCTTCTCCGAAGAACGACCAAATTGCAGCCGGCGCAGCTTCGCGATCAGAAGCTTCAACTGCTCGATCTCGATCGTGTGGGCGACGAGCTTCGCCTGCTGCTCGAGCACCAGGCGCTTGAGCGCTTCGACGTCATTGGGTAGCGAAGCAGGATCAATCGGCACCTGTGCAGTGTAGATCGACTTTGCGGCAATGCAAGGATGACTACGCAGCCACCTCCGGTCGCCACGTGCGTTGGGGTCGTCGCCAATCGATGCCTTCGAGCAACATCGACACCTGCGCGGCGCTCAGTGACACGGTTCCGCTCTGCGCCTGCGGCCATACGAAGCGACCTCGCTCCAAGCGCTTGGCGAACAGATTCATGCCATCGCCACTCCACCACAGCAGCTTCACCAAGTCACCACGGCGGCCACGGAACACGAACACATGGCCAGAGAACGGATTCTCAATCAGCGCGGTCTGCACTAAGGCAGCCAACCCATCCATGCCTTTGCGCATGTCCGTCACACCAGCGGCCAGCCACACCCGCGTGCCAACGGGCAACGAGATCATCGCTGTGCGAGCACGTCGAGCACGCTGCGCAGCGCTTGCGCATCGACACCGCCGCGCAAATGAATGCGCGCCCCGTAGAGCTCAATTTCGATGCTGGCCGCGGCAGGTCGCCTTTGCTTCGTCGAGGCTTCGACCTCATCTGCTACCCGGGCTTCCACCCCCGATGGCGCCGCCTCGATGGTTACCGGCAGCAGGCTGGCGTCTGGCTTCGCCGGCAGCCTCGCCGCAGCGTGCTGCTGGCGCACGATCCAGCGGCGCACAAGATTGGCGTTGATACCGTGCGCCAATGCGATCCCCGCCACCGAAACACCAGGCTCGCAGCATTGCCTCACCACATCAAGCTTGTATTGCAGCGGGTAGGTCCGCCGTCCCGTTCGGTTAACACGAACCCCGCTGCCCGAACTCGCTCGTAACGTCCCCTTCTTGGTGTCCACCATCTTCATAGTGGACACCATCTTCGGTGCGGATCAGACTCCTGTTCAAGACGGTACTGACCGGACGCTTACGTCTCGGATGCGCTCCCCTACGACGCAGTTTCCACTACCCCAGTCTTGGGGTTACGCCGGGGTTACGGCCGCGTGCGATGCGGACGGC
>DASPZL010000544.1:0-7393 GCA_035636295.1 Paraburkholderia sp. | reverse complement strand
CGTTTCGCCGGGGCCGCGCAAACCGATACCGCCTTTCTGGCGCTCGAGGTGAGTCCACGCGCGGATCAGCCGCGTCGACAGATACTGCAATTGCGCGAGCTCCACCTGCAGCTTGCCTTCGTGGCTGCGGGCGCGTTGCGCAAAAATATCGAGGATGAGACTCGTGCGATCGACCACGCGCCGGTTAAGCGCCTGCTCCAGATTGCGCTGCTGCGCAGGGGCCAGAGCGTGATTGAAAATGACGAGTTCGATGTCGTTCGCCTCACACGCGAGACGCAGTTCTTCGGCCTTGCCGCTGCCGACGAACATCTTGGCGTCGGGACTGGACCGGCGCCCCGTGAGGGTGACTAAGGGATTTGCGCCCGCGCTTTGCGCGAGCAGGCTGAGTTCTTCGAGACTGGCTTCGAAATCGATCTTACCGAAGTCGATGCCGACAAGCGCTGCATTGATCAAATTGGAGGGTATCAAAATGAGGCGGCCGGGAGTAATCGCCAACGGGCGACGCTACGCCGGCCGCGACGGGGGTTAGGACTGTTCGGAATCCGGGTGGAAATTCACCGGGCGGGCAGGCACGACAGTCGAAATTGCGTGCTTGTAGACCATCTGGGTGACCGTATTCCTGAGCAACACGACGTACTGGTCGAACGATTCGATGTTCCCTTGAAGCTTGATGCCGTTGACCAGGTAGATCGACACCGGCACATGCTCTTTACGCAGTGCGTTCAAAAACGGGTCTTGTAACAATTGCCCTTTGTTGCTCATAGCAAACTCCGTATTTTTTTGCAGGTTGACTGAATTGACGACGAAGGAAAAAGAGATCCGCCGTCAACCGCTACACTATAGCCGATTTTCATTTTTGCGCGAGGGCCCGGTCCATGCGGCCAAACCCAGCACACACGCGGGTTTCAGCCTTTGTCCGCGTAAGGGTTCGTCGATGATCTGAACTCTATTCGCAATGGAGTCCCAGTCAGCTTGAAAGTTTCCCGGAAGCGGTTTTCGAGGTAGCGTTTGTACGTTTCGGTGATCGCATCGAGTGCGTTGCCGTGAATCACAATGATCGGCGGATTCTGTCCGCCCTGGTGCGCGTAGCGCAATTTCGGACGCACCGGACCGCGCCGGCGCGGCTGCTGGAATTCCACCGCGTCGATCAGCGCGCGCGTGAGCTTCGGCGTCGGCAGCTTGGCCATCGCGGCGGCGTAGGCGTCGTCGACCGAACGCATGAGCGGACCGATTCCGGTTTTTTCAGCGGCGGAAATGAAATGGAATTTGGCGAAGTCGAGGAATTTTAGTTTGCGCTCGAGGTCCGCCTTGGTGCGGTCGCGCACATGCGGATCGAGACCGTCCCACTTGTTCACACCCACCACCAGCGCACGGCCCTGCTCCACCACGAAGCCGGCGATGTGCGCGTCCTGCTCCGAGATGTCCTGGCGCGCGTCGAGCAGCAGGATCACGACGTTCGCGTCCGAGATCGACTGCAGCGTTTTCACTACCGAGAATTTCTCGATCGCTTCGAACACCTTGCCGCGGCGGCGCAGACCGGCCGTGTCGATCAGCGTGTACGGCTTGCCCTGCCGTTCGAAGTCGACGTAGATCGAATCGCGCGTGGTGCCGGGCATATCGAACGCGATCACGCGCTCCTCGCCCACCAGCGCGTTGATCAACGTCGACTTGCCGACGTTCGGCCGGCCGACGATCGCGATCTTCACGCCGCGCGCCGCCTTCTCCTCGTCGCCCTCTTCCGGCTGGCCGGCGTACGCGACGCCGAGCGCCTCGTTGATCATTTCCGTCACGCCGTCGCCGTGCGCGGCGGAAATCGCGCGCGGGTCGCCGAGACCGAGTTCGTAGAAGTCGGCGGCGACGGCGCTGTACTTCATCCCCTCCGCCTTGTTCACGATGAGGAAAATCGGCCGGCCCGTCTTGCGCAGATAGTCGGCGATCGATTTATCTTGCGGCGCGAGACCGGTGCGGCCGTCGACGATGAACACGACGACGTCCGATTCCTCGACCGCCTGACGCGTTTGACGCGCCATCTCGTGCAGGATGCCGTCTTTGGCGACCGGCTCGAAGCCGCCCGTATCGACGACCAGATACGGCCGATCGCCGGCGCGCCCTTCGCCGTAGTGGCGATCGCGGGTGAGACCGGGCAAGTCGGCAACCAGTGCATCACGCGTGCGCGTGAGACGGTTGAACAGCGTGGATTTCCCCACATTGGGGCGCCCAACCAGGGCAATAACGGGTTTCATCAGATGTTGTTCACAGTGAAACGCGGGATCGAAATCGACCGGCCGCGTAGCGACGCCATGCGGCCGCTACACGGCAGCGTTTGACGAAAATTATCACGAATTCGGCCAGCTCCGACTGCGCTGTCAATATGCGCACCCGGGCGGACGGGGGTTTGGCTGTATGGGCAGCGCCAAGGGGCCGCCAGGTTCAGTCTTTCCTGCTCGACGGCTCGCATGCCGGTTCGCATGCGATTCTCTGCGGTATTTACGAAGATCGCCCCGAAGGTGGCGCCGCAAGCAGCCACCGATGGCCACGTGCGCGAATTTGCATACCGACCTGATCCGACTTGCCGGACCAGCCAGTCCGGCGGAATATTTTTCTACTGACTCCACTACACAATAAAAACGCGCGCGGCCGGCAAAGCCGGCCCGCACGTTTGACGGCGATCAACCTCTGCGATTAGCGCGGGCGGTAGCCGTACAGATCGCCGTCGTGCGTCTGCACTACCAGCGTTTCGCCGGACAGAACCGGCGCGGCGGTAATCGCACTGCCGTCGGTCTTCGCGCGCGCCACGAGCGTGCCGTCGTCGCGCGACAGGAAGTGCACGTAACCCTGGTAGTCGCCCATCACCGCGGCATGACCCAGCAGGAACGGCACGCTGAGGTCGCGGTTTTTCAGCTTGTCGTTCTTCCACAGCGGGTTGCCGCTGTTGACGTCGAACGCCGACACCACCGACCAGTCGTCGGGCGCCACCACGGCGCGGTCATCCTGCGCCAGACCGCTCGTGCTCGAGAATGCTTTTTCCCACACCGCGCGGCCCGAGTTCGCGTCGAAACAGCCAATCTGGCCTTGGAACGTCACCGCGCAAGTTTGCGAACCGACCAGCGTGGGCGGACCGGTCACGTCGTTGATGCGCTCCACTTCCGTCACGCCCTTCGGGTACGACACCGGCGTCTGCCAGTAGTTGTCGCCCGACTGCAGATTGATCGCGGCGAAAGAGCCGCCGGGGAAGCCGGCCAGCACAGCCACGTCGCCCGCGAAGGTCATGCCTGACGATACGCGCAGATTGAGCGGCACCGCGCGGTTGCGGTAATTCCACTTCTGTTCGCCGGTTTGCGCGTTGAACGCGATAATCTGGCCATCGACCGTGCGCACCACCACGAGCCCGTTGCCGACGAGCGGCGGCGAGATGATTTCGCCCGGCGCCTTCGCGGTCCACAGTTGCTTGCCGTCTGCGCCGAGCACGTAGACGTCGCCCTTCAGGCCGCCCACCGCGGTCAGCGTGCCGTCGCTGCCCACACCCGCCGAGAGATCGTCGCGCAGCTTGACGCGCCAGATGTCCTTACCGGTTTGCGCGTCGATCTTCGCAACCGAGCCGTTCGCGCCTGCCGCATAGACCGCATCGCCGACCGCGACCGGCGAGAACAGGTAACGGCCCGCCTTGCCGACGCTCGTCTTCCAGACCTGCTGCACGTCGAGCACGGGTTTGAACTCGGTGAGCGGCGTTGGCTCGCGGCGCTCGTCTTTCGTGGATGAGCAGGCCGCCATGGCGAGGACGGTCATCGCACAGACAACGGGCACAGCGTAACGTTTCAGCAGATTCATCGGTGGACGAAGCATTCAGGAAATTAATTAAAGGAGACCGGTTGGTCGTTGCATGCGGCGCGCTGCACGCGGCGTTTAGCCACCGAGCGCGTCCAGCTTGAACTGAATCAACTGGCGTGCCGAGCTATCGGTTTTCGACAGCGAGTCGAGCGCGAGCTTGTAGGCCGCGCGCGCATCGTCGCGCTTGCCTTGAGCCGCGAGCAGGTCACCGCGGCCGTTCGCCACGATGCCCTTGAACGCGTCGGACTGCGGTTCGGCGAGCAACGCGAGACCCTGGTCGTAAGCCTTCTCGTCGAGCAGCAGCGAAGCCAGACGCAGCTTGGCGATCTGCTTGAACTCCTCGTCCTTCGCGTGATCGACGGCCCATTGCAGTTGCGCTTTCGCAGCCGCTTCGTCGCCCGCTACGTACAGCGCCTTGGCGGCGCCCAGCGCGGTCATCTGCGCATACGCGGTGCGGCTGAACTTGTCTTCCATGTCGGCGGCGACGCGCGTGATCTTCGCCTTGTCGCCCGACGCCACGGCTTGCTGCACCTGGTCATACAGCACCGCGGCTTCCGCCGCCTGGCGCCGCTGCCAGAAATTCCAGCCGTTCCAGCCGGCTGCGACAACCAGCGCCACCAGCACGATCCATGTGGTTGCATTGCCCCACTGCGCCCACCATGCCTTCAGACCTTCAATCGATTCTTGTTCGTCGTGGTAACTCATTGCCCGGCGATTTCCTCTTTCTTGATACGTGTGCGTGTCGAGCCAGGGGGCCCGACGACATCGCGATCAGTCGTCGCCGTCTTCGGCGGTTGCAACCATCGCATTGATTAGAAATTCGGTCAAGTCTTCGGCCGGCACGTTATGTTGCTCGTTTTTACCGCCGTTAGAATTTGTATCGCGCAGCGGTTTCACGCCGACCGTGCCGTTGGCGATCTCGTCTTCACCGAGCACCACCGCGAAGGCCGCGCCGCTCGCGTCGGCACGCTTCATCTGCGATTTGAAGCTGGCCGTTTGACCGTCGGCGCTGCAATGCAGGATCACGTCGAGACCCGTATCGCGTAAACGCTCGGCGATGATGAAGGCCTGCTCGCGCGCCGCGTCGCCCTGATGGACCACGTACACGTCGCAACCTTCGTCCTCGGGCACGAGGTCTTCTTCCTTCAGCAATTCGAGAATGCGTTCGATGCCCAGCGCCCAGCCGCATGCGGCCGTTGCCTTGCCGCCGAGCTGTTCGATCAGCGGATCGTAACGACCGCCGGCCGCCACGGTGCCCTGCGCGCCGAGCTTGTCGGTCACCCACTCGAACACCGTCAGATTGTAATAATCGAGACCGCGCACGAGACGCGGATTGATCGTGAACGGAATGTTGTTCGCCTTCAGAATGCGCTGCAGACCTTCGAAGTGCACGCGCGATTCTTCGCCGAGAAAATCGATCAGCTTCGGCGCGTTCTGCGCGACTTCCTGCATGGCCGGATTCTTCGTGTCCAGCACGCGCAGCGGGTTCGTGTAGAGACGGCGCTTCGCGTCTTCGTCGAGCACGTCCATGTGCTTTTCGAGGTACGCGATCAATTCGACGCGATGCGCCGCGCGTTCTTCAGCGAGACCCAGCGAATTGATTTCGAGCTTGATGCCCATCAGGCCGAGGTCGTCCCACAGACGCTGGCACATCATGATGATTTCAGCGTCGGCGTCCGGACCGGCAAAGCCCAACGCTTCCACGCCGACCTGGTGGAACTGGCGATAGCGGCCACGCTGCGGACGCTCGTGACGGAACATGGGACCGATGTACCACAACCGCTTCGGGCCGTCGTACAGCATGTTGTGTTCGATCGCCGCGCGCACGACCGCCGCGGTGTTTTCCGGACGCATTGTCAGATTTTCACCGTTCAATGCGTCGGTAAAGCTGTACATCTCTTTCTCGACGATGTCGGTCACTTCGCCGATGCCGCGCTTGAACAACTGCGTATGCTCGATGATCGGCGTACGAATATTCTGGTATCCGTACGAACGCAGCATCGACTTCACGGTCGTTTCGAAAAATTCCCACAGCCCGGCTTCCTGCGGAAGGATGTCGTTCATGCCCTTCACGCCGGACAGCTTCTCGAGCTTTTTCTTCTGTTCAGTCATCTGTATTCGATCGACGATGTTTAGTTGAGTGCCGCGGTGCGACCTGCTTCTACACGACCGTAGCGGCGCTCGACGTAGTCACTCACGATTTGCTGGAATTCTCGCGCGATGTTCTCGCCGCGCAGCGTCTTGACCTTCTCGCCGTCGATGAACACCGGCGCGGCCGGATTTTCGCCCGAACCCGGCAAGCTGATGCCGATGTTCGCCTGCTTCGATTCGCCCGGACCGTTGACGATACAGCCCATCACCGCGACGTGCATCTTTTCGACGCCGGGATATTGATCGCGCCACACCGGCATCTGCGTGCGCAGATAGGTCTGGATTTGCGACGCCAATTCCTGGAACAGCGTGCTGGTGGTACGGCCGCAACCGGGGCACGCGATCACCATCGGCGTGAACGAGCGCAGACCCATGGTCTGCAAGATTTCCTGACCGACGATCACTTCGCCCGTGCGCGACGCGCCCGGTTCCGGCGTCAGCGAAATCCGGATCGTGTCGCCGATGCCTTGCTGCAGCAACACGGACAAAGCCGCCGTCGACGCCACGATGCCTTTCGAACCCATGCCCGCTTCGGTCAAGCCGAGATGCAGCGCGAATTCGCAACGGCGCGCGAGTTCACGGTACACGGCGATCAGGTCCTGCACGCCGCTGACCTTGCACGACAGAATGATCTTGTTGCGCGAGAGGCCGAGTTCGACCGCGCGTTCAGCGGAACCGATCGCCGACTGGATCAGCGCTTCGTACATCACGCTCTGCGCTTCCCACGGCGTGGAACGCGTGGCGTTTTCGTCCATCATCTTCGCGAGCAGATCCTGATCGAGACTGCCCCAGTTGACGCCGATACGCACCGGCTTGTCGTACTTCACCGCCGCTTCGATCATCTGCGCAAACTGCGTGTCGCGTTTGGCGCCGTGGCCGACGTTGCCCGGATTGATCCGGTACTTCGATAGCGACTCCGCGCACGCCGGGTAATCGCGCAACAGCAAATGGCCGTTGTAGTGAAAATCGCCGACGAGCGGCACCGACACGCCCATGCGGTCGAGCTGCTCGCGCACGGCCGGCACGGCCGCGGCCGCTTCCGGCGTGTTCACCGTGATGCGCACCAGCTCGGAACCGGCTTGCGCCAGTTCCTTGATCTGGATCGCGGTGCCGATCGCGTCCGCGGTGTCCGTGTTGGTCATCGACTGGATGCGCACCGGCGCATCGCCGCCGATCGTGACGAGCTGGCCGCCCCAACGGACGTCGACCGCATGCGACTTGCGCCGCGCCGCCTGGCCGCCGAACACCGGCTCGCTGGAAACGATCTTGCTACTGGATTGGGATTGAGCTTCGGATTGCATCGAAAAACCCATTTACGCCGCACGCGCCACGCAAAAAACGTCGCGCCTGAATTGAAAAAGCGCCGCGGACCGGTTGGCCGCGGCGTATACCGTATCTGTCAAGGCAGCGCGAA
>DASPZL010000543.1:0-29189 GCA_035636295.1 Paraburkholderia sp. | reverse complement strand
CCGCACCGCGCCGCAAGCGCGCTCGTCCGTGTGGCTCTACGTGCTTGCCGCGGGGTTCATCGCGCTCGGCTGCGCGGCGTTTCATTTCGGCCAGTACGGGGCGTTCCAGTTGTGGGCGATCGGCTTCGCGTTCTATCTGTACAAGGCGCTGGAACGCCGCAATGCCGACACGCCGGGTCTGCGTTTGTTGTCGCGCTTCGGCGATTTCAGCTTCTCGCTGTACCTGATCCATCTGCCGATCTTCGTGCTGCTGTCGTCGCTGCTGTTCCGCTCGTCGCTGCAGATGTCGATCTGGCCGTCGTTCGGCTACATGCTGGTGGCCGTGCCGGCCGCCTACGTGTTCTACCGGCTGGTCGAACTGCCGGCCATGAAGTGGTCCGCCAGTTTCAAGCCGAAAGCCGCGCTGAAACAGGCTTGAAATCCACGCCATAAAAAAACGGAGCGAAGGTCCGAGAACTTTCGCTCCGCTGCGCTAACGACAGGGACTGGCCGAGTCCCTGCCCCTACCCGCGTAAAACCATCCGCCTGGCACGCGCTCAACCTCCCACCACGCGCTTCAGAATCCGCTCGACGCCCTCGACATAGGTCGCCGTGCCGAACCGGTTTAGCGCCGTCTGATAGCCGTTGCTGACCAGCTTGTTGCGCAGCTCGTCGTTCGAACGCAATTCGGCCAGCGTGTCGGCGAGGCCATGCGCGTCGCCGGGCGTGCACAGTACGCCGTTCTCGTGGTCGTCGATGATCTCCAGCACGCCGCCCGCGCGAGCCGCCACCACCGGCCGCTGCGCCAGCATGCCTTCGACGATCACGCGGCCGAACGGCTCCGGCGTGATCGACGTGTGAACGACCGCGTCGACCGCGCACATGCACGCCGGAATGTCGTGCTGGAAGCCGAGGAAATGCACGCGGTCGCCGAGCTTGTGCGCGGCGACGAACGCATGCAGTTCGATCTCGTACTGGTCCTCGCCGAAGAGCGGCGCGCCCACCAGCACCGCATGCATCTGCGGATTGAGAACCATTGCTTCGAGCAGGACGTGTTGCCCTTTCCAGCGCGCGAGGCGGCTGAACGAGCCGACCAGGAACGCGTCCCGCGGCAAGTTCAGGCGCTCGCGCAGCGCCGCTTGCGGCACCGTGCGCAACGCGTCGAACGGCGCGGCGGAAATGCCGTTGAACACCACGTCGACACGTTTTTCGTCGAACCGCGTGAGGTCGGTGAACGCGCGCGCGGAAGCGGCGGAATTGGCGATCACGTGCGTAAGGCCAAGGCGCGCGCACCACTTGATGATCGCCAGTTGCTTGCCGCCGAAATGCTCGGGGCTCACGATATCGCGCAGATGCCAGACCACCGGCCGCCTTGCCAGCTTGCCGGCGATTGCGCCGATCACCATCGCGCGCTGCGTGTTCGCGTAGATCACGTCGGTATTGCGCGCGCGTTTCGCGGTGGCGCGCACGAGCGAGATCAGGCCCTTGAGCGCCTGGCCCTTCGGCAGCGAGCCGCCTTGCTTGCGAACGTTGCGCAATGCGCCGGCGTCGAGCACGTTGACGGTCACCCCGGCCTTGGCCAACGCGGTGCGAAACGGGCCGTCGTCGAACAGCACGACCTCGATGCGCGAGCGCAGGGCCTTCACGATTTCCAGCAGCGATAGCTCGGCGCCGCCGAGCACGCCGCTTTGATCGACGGCGAGAATGCGCGGCGCGTTGGCGCCCGCTTCCGCTTTGTAGGGCACGTACGGCGGCAGCGTGGCGGAACGCAACGCCGGCACCGATGCCCGCACATGCGCGAAGAAGCGCTCGCGGAAGTTCGCTGCGGAGAACTGCTCGGCGTTCGCGCGGCAATCCACCGGCGAAAAACGCTTGACGTGCTCATCGAAACGCTCGACCGCGGCGATAATCGACTCGACGTTCTGGTCATCGAAGAACATGCCGGTGGGCCGCGGCTCGGAGAGATCGCGCACGGTTTCGAGCGCCCCGCCCTTGCCGTACGCGATCACCGGCGTGCCGCACGCCTGCGCCTCGACCACCGAAATGCCGAAGTCCTCCTCGGCGGCGAATACGAAAGCCTTCGCGCGGCTCATCTTCTCCTTGAGCATCTTGAACGGCTGGTAGCCCATGATCTCGACGTTCGGCCCCGCCTTCGCGCGGATTTTCTGCATGTCGGGGCCGTCGCCGATCACCACGAGCTTGCGTTCCGGCATCCGCGCGAACGCTTCGACGATCAGATCGATCTTCTTGTACGGCACCATCCGCGAGGCGGTCAGATAAAAATCGTCCTTGTCGGTGCACAGCGAAAACGCTTCGACGTCGACGGGCGGAAAGATCACCTGCGACTCGCGCTGATAGACCTTCCTGATCCGCCGCGCAATGAACTCGGAGTTCGCCACGAATCCATCCACCGAATTCGACGTGCGGATGTCCCAGTTGCGGATGTAGTGCAGAATCAGCCGCGCCATCGCCGACTTCGGGCCGTTGGTGAGCTTGGACTGCTGCAGATACTGGTGCTGCAGATCCCACGCGTAGCGGATCGGCGAATGCACGTAACTGATATGCACCTGGTCGGGGCCCGTGAGAATGCCCTTGGCGACCGCGTGGCTGCTCGAAATCACCACGTCGTAGGCCGACACGTCGAGCTGCTCGATCGCGAGCGGCATCAGCGGCAGATACGTGCGGTACCTGGTGCGCGCGAGCGGCAGTTTCTGGATGAACGAAGTCGTGACCGGCTTGCCGCGCAGAAAGCTGCGGTCGTCGAGAAAATCGACGAGGCTGAACAGGTCCGCGTCCGGAAAGCACGCGACGATCTGCTCGAGCACCTTCTCCGCGCCCGCATAGGTGACGAGCCAGTCATGAACAATGGCGACGCGCACCGTTTTATCGCCGCGCAACGCGACGCGGCGCGGCTGCGCCTCTGCGCCGGGAACGGTGGTGAGTTCGGCCAGTGCGCTGCGCGTCGCGGGTTGCAGCACGGCTTCTTCAAGGATTTCCTGGTTCATGCGCTTTTCCTCGGATTCAGTCGCAACAGCAGTGAACGCGCAAGATCGCGCAAGGCGGGCGTCATCGTGATCGACCAGGCGACGTTGGCCGCCACCATCAATGCACCGGCGACGATCGCCATTGCGAGACTCGGCAGAAAGCCGGCAAGCCAGAGGCTGGCCAGCAGGAAAGCGAGGTGGGCGAGCATGTCGAGCGCGATCTGCCGCGCGTGAATCGCCGACAGACGCAGCAGCACCGCGTAGTCGAACAGCGCCCGGCCGGCCACGGCGAACGCCGCGCCGGTCAAACCGAAATGCGTGATGCCGAACCACAATGCCCCCGCGAACAAGGGCAATTCGAACAAACCGACGCGTGCGGCCGTGGCCGGATGGACCTGCGACTGGATCAGAATCCGCGTGACGTTCGCCTGGCCCACGAGCCACACGGCGACGATCATGACGCGGCCCACCGGCGCCGCGACAGTGGCGATCTCATTACCTACCCACAGATGTAGGAACGGCTCGAGCACCAGCATTGCGACCAGCGCGACCGGTGTGAACACGCCATTGAGAAATTCGAGCGACTGCCGCGTGATGGTGTCGGCATCCGCGCGGCTCACCGCCGACAGGCGCGGAAACAGCGTGCGGACCATTGCGGTCGGCACGATGTTCAAACGCGTCACGAGGTTTTGCGGCACCGTGTAGTACGTGACGAAGCGCGCGCCGAGACTCGTGCCGAGCATCACGCGATCGAGCGATTCGGCGATCATGTTGGTGACGCTCGCGATCAGCATCCAGCCGCCGAAGTTGAAGAGTCCCTTCGCCACGCCCAATTGAGGCGGCAGGACGCTGCGAATTTCCAGCACCTTCAGCGCGGAACGGCCCAGCAGGATCGCCGCCAGAATCCGTGCGAACACCGCGGCGGCCAGCACGTTCTGCAAGGTCGCGCCCAGCCACAGCGCGGCGCCGAGCGGCAGCAACTGGAACAGAAACGTGCCGATGGTCTGATTGGTGTTGTAGACGCCGAAACGTTCCGCGCCGTTGATCGCGCCCGCGAACACCCACGACACGTTGGCAATCGGAATCGCCACCGCGAGCCACGGCAGCGCCATATACACCTCATGCTGCAACTCCGGCGAGACCTTGGTGAAATACGCGGTGTACAGAAACGCACCGAAGTAAATGATCAGCCCGCCGATCACGCCGGTCGCGAGATTGAGCCACGTCGCGCTCCAGAACACGCGCGCGCTCTCGTTCTTGTCGCCGGAGGCGCGCGCCTTCGAGATGTGGTTCTGCGCGGCCATGCTCATGCCGAGATCCAGAATCCCGAAGTAGCCGATCAGGGTCCACACGAGACTGATCACGCCGTAGCGCTCGACGCCGAGCAGCTTGATATACGACGGCACGGTCACGAGCGAGACGAAGGTCGGCAGCACCAGGCCGAAAAAATTGATCGCTACGTTCTTGAGAATGCCTTTGTCCATCGGATGCCCTGGGTTTGAATACGGTTTGCCTATGCTAGGTATTGCGTGGTATCGCCCGGTGTTGCCTGGTGTTGCCTGGTGTTGCCTGGTGTTGCCTGGTATTGCGAAAAAAGCCGTCACAACACGCGCTTCAATCAAGGTTTCCAGCGGTACATCATCACTTTGCCGCGCGCGTCTTCCTCGACGAACACGAGGTATTCACCATTGCTTCGCTTCGCGGCGCTGATGCCGTTGGGCACGTCGACCCAGCCCGACGCGCGGCCGACTTCCTGGCCCGGCCGGATCACACCGAGCTCCTTGCCGCTGTCCTTGTCCCACACGTGCACCGCGCCGACCGGCTCGACGCCAAAGATGTATTGCCCTTCGACGGTGAGGCCGATGATCGTGGCGATCGGTTTGGTTTGCGTCGTCCACGGCAGCGTGATCGAATAGCGCTGCACCGGGTTGCCGCTCGACCATTTGTCGTAGCGCACCAGCACGCGGCCCACTTCCTTCCAGAAGCCGCGATCGGTCGGCGTGTCGGGCGTATAACCAGCCACGTACATGGTGTCGGTGTCCGGTTCGTAGATCGCGCGATGCAGTTCCGTGAACGGTTGCGGGACCGGATACTGCGTCATGTTCGAATACGAGTAGACGGGGTTGCCCTTCGCGTCGAGCCCGCCGAAGCGGAAGCGATAGATGCCCTTGGTGTCGCGCGTGCGCCAGATGTCGCCCGCGGTGTCGACCCACCAGCCCCAGCCGCCCGCGAGCTTGGTGCCGCTCGTGTTCAGCGTGAACTCGTCGGTGTTGAATTTGCCGTCGCCGTTCGCGTCGCGCCAGATCCAGTCGCCGCCCGGCGGCGCGTTCGGCACCTTCGCCACCGCGCGCTCGCGCCCGGCGATGAAACCCGAGGGTGCCGCCACTTCACCGTCGCGCTGCGGATCGAAGCGATAGATCTTCAGGTGGTCCGCGTACATGTCGGTGAGATAAAGGAACGTCTTGCCCTTGAGCTTGCGGGCGATCGGCAGACCTGGATATTGATCGGTGTGGAAGACGGGGTCGTCCGGATACTTGAAGCGGTTCGACAGGAACCCTACGTATTTCCAGTCCTGCCCCGCGGGTTTCGACAGATCGAGTTCGAAGCGCTTGTTGCCGGTGTAGACGCTATCAGGCCGCGCCGGATCGATCCACGCGCCGTCCACGAACAGCAGCCCTTGCACCTGCCAGTTCTGCTTGCCGTCCGGCGCATAGCTTTCGAGCGTGGCGCCGAGGCCGGCGCCGATCGGCTCGTAGCGCGGACCGACGCCGTTGCCCGACACATACACGTTGCCGCGCGCATCCACGCCCACGCCGGTCAGCCCGTTGAAACGCTGCGGTCCCGGCCTGCCGGCCACGCCGCTAAAAATGCCGCCGCGCTCGCCGAGCGAGCCCGACTCCGCATAGCGGCCATTGCTCTTGCTGAAGAACAGCACCTGCTGACGCGAACCGTTGTCGGCGATCAGGATGCGTCCCTGCGCATCGACCGCGATATCGACGGCGACCGTCTCCGCGGGCAACGTGAAGTTTTCGTCGATGCGTTTGCCGGCGATCGTGTAATGCTCGACGTGCGGCGCTTTATCGTTGCGCGTGCCGGCCAGCACCCACAGCGTGCCGTCGGGCGCCAGCGCGAGACGGCCCGGCTCGTGCACCGTCCAGGTGGTTTTCTGTTGCATCGATTCGGCGTCGTACACTTCGATGCGATCGCGCGCGGTGTTGGCCGCGAACAGCGTGGTGTCGTTCGCCGCGAGGCCGCCGATTTCGGCGCTCGTGCCGGTGGGCACTTCGTTCATCATCAGAAAACCGGCCGCGAGTTGCGCATGCGGGTCGCCGCTTTTCGCGGCCGGCTGGAACGGCGCGGCGCGTTTCGGATCGGCGATCTGCCGGCGCGAGATGCCGAACCATTGCTTGCCCTTCTCCGGCCATACGCCCTGCTCGACGAGCCGCCCCTTCTCGTTGCCGACCGCGATCGCCACGAACGCGTATTTGCGGTTCAGCGCGATCGCGTTGCCGCCGCTATTGCCCCAGCCGTGCGTGCCGCCCGCGAAGCCGAGCATCTTGCCGTTCTGATAGACGCTGGCTTCGGCGCCGCTTTCGTCCCAAGGCGCATTCGTATAGACCTTGCCGTCGGGCGCGACCGCGATCGCGGTGATGTTGATTTGCGCCCAGGTGCCGTCGCCGAAACCGAACGTGTTGCCGATCCATGAGGTTTTCGCGTTCAACGCGGTTTCCGCGCGAGCCGTGACGCCGACCGATCCCGCAACCAGTCCGGCGGCACATGCCAGCACAGCAAACCAGCTTTTGAACGTGAAACGGGGCAAAGTATTTTCTCCAATCAGCGGCGCGCCGCGCTCAAGCAAATGGCCCGCGCGGATAAAAAATCCGGTGAGGTGACGGTACGAACGGATACGAACGGGTACAAACGGCTAGAAGCAATGCAAGAACGTTGGACCGGTTCGCGCAAGGCACGACGTCGGCGAGGCGGTATGCAGGCGACGGGAAGCGGGAGCGCCGCAGGTCCGCGAGCGGGATAACCGGGTGCGGCGCACGCGCCGTCCTTGGCCACCCAATTCACACGGCTCACATTACGCGGAAAAAACACCGCGACGAAAATCAAAAATAATTCAAAAATATTCGCCGCTTTAAGCGTTGTGAAAGAAACTGATTTAAAAAACGATTAAAACGGAATGGACGCCGGGCCGGCCGGTGCTGGCGCAGTTGCGCCCAACCTTACCGACGCGGCCGGACCCACGCGCACTTCTTACGCATCACGTCATCCGTTTGACACAAGCATAAAAATTCATTTGGAATGGATAACGAAACACCCTGTTGCAATCTGATTCATTTATCCAATTCATTCCCGTTTTTTCACGATTTTATTTTGCCTAGAATCGATTGCACTTCCGTTACGACGCGAAGCGAGCGCGCCTGTTCTTGCCGAACCCTCGCGCGGTGCTTCGCCCGGCCCATCCGCTTCACACCATGGACGGTTCATGACTGCCAGCGCACTGCCCTTAGCGCCTTCCCACTCCCGCCGCATCGTGCAGCTCGACGGCTTGCGCGCGATCGCCGTGCTCGCGGTATTCGCGCAGCACGCGCTGAAAGCGCCGCTGTGGATGGGCGTCGATCTGTTCTTCGTCCTGAGCGGCTTTTTGATTACCGGCATCCTGCTCGAGCGCAAGTCGCGCCAGCAGTCGTATTTCGGTTATTTCTACGCGCGCCGGGCGCGGCGCATCCTGCCGCCGTATCTGCTGCTGATGGCGGTGTCGTCGATTCTGTTCGGCCTCGGCTGGGCGCAGCACTGGCAGTGGTACGCATTCTTCGCGACCAATATCGGCGACGCGCTCAATCAGAGCGGTCACGACAGCCTGAACGTGCTGTGGTCGCTGGCCGTCGAAGAGCAGTTTTATATTTTCTGGCCGTTCGTGATCCTGCTCGTGCCCGAGCGCGTGCTCGGCTACGTGGCGGCCGCATTGATCCTGCTGGTGCCGGTGCTGCGCGCGCTCGCCACGCCCTGGTTCGATTCGTTCTGGCCGATCTATTATCTGACGCCGTTCCGCATGGACCTGCTCGCGGCCGGCGCGCTGCTCGCGGTCGCCGTGCGGCGCGATCGCGATGCGCTCGAACCGTTCAAAGGTGTCGCGGTGCTCGGCTGCTTCGCCGCGCTGGCTGTGCTTGCGTGGCTGCATCTGCATTACCCGCGTTTTCGCGCGGCGAATACGCCGCTCTCCAACGCGGGGCTTTACAGCGTTTCGTTGGTGCTTTGCACGTCCGTCGTGGTCATCGCCCTGCAAAGCAAGGGCATCGTCAAGCGGCTGCTGTGTAATCCGGTGCTGGTCTATATCGGCACCATCAGCTACACGGTCTATCTGATTCACCTGAGCGTGCTGTACGTGCTGTGGCCGCTGCATCTGAACCGCTACGTGACCGCCGCGCTCGCGCTCGCGATCACGCTCGCCTACGCCAGCATCACGTGGTTCGCGTTCGAGAAGCGGTTGATCTTCGGCTCGGGCGGCAAGGCGCAAGCGCCGGCGCCGGGCGCGGGCGTCACGTGGGCAGCACCGCAAGCGCCGGCCACGGGCCGCACCGGGCCCGCGTCGCAAACGCCGCGCAGCCGTGCATGAGGCGCCGTGGATGGCGCGGCGCGAGCGTGCGGACTGCCGCGTCGGCGCTGGCTTCGCTCGCACTGCTTGCGTTTTCGGTGAGCGCGCATGCCGGCAGCGCGGACGCGAAGCAAGCGAAGCAGACCCAGGTGCTGATCGACGCCTATGGCGATTCGACCACGCTCGGCATTACATGCAGCGACGGTCATTGCGGCCCGCAGGCGCAAAACGCCGTGGCCTTTTTGCAGGATGAATTACAGGCGCGGCACGGCGAACGGGTGCGCGTCACGAACTATGGCGTGGGCGGCACGATGGCGACGCAACTGCGCGACGGCACCGGCAACCGCCGCGCCGGCCCGACCGCCGGCCTGCCCTGGCAGGAGCGGCTCGCCGCCTCGCCCGCGCAGATCGTGCTGATTAATTACGGCATCAACGAAGTCATGCGGAACCAGACGCCCGAGCAGTTCTACGCGGCCGAAACGGCGCTCGTGAAAACCGCCCGCGCGCTCGGCAAGGAGCCGGTTCTGCAGACCTCGAATCCGATGCCCGACAACCGGCTCAACGCACGGCTCGCCGCGATGGTCGCGATGACGCGCCGCGTGGCCGCCGAACTGCAGGTGCCGCTCGTCGACCAGTTCGCGTACATCGGCAATCTGCCCGACTGGAAGACGCTGATGTCCGACGGCGCGCATCCCAAACCGGGCTTGTACCGGCTCAAGGCCGAAGAAGATTTTCAAATCGTCGATCCGCTGGTGCGGCGACTGCTGGACGGCGCGCTCTGAAGCTCTTTTTCAAGTGCGCTTCGTGAGTGGCTCGCGAAACGCGCTTCTGAAATGCGCTTTTCGAGTGTGCCGATGAAATGCGCCGTAGCCGGCGCGAATGCTTCTTCTCTTTTTCTTTTACCAATATCGAAGGCAAGCTATGAGCCAACCACGCAAAGCGATCATCACCGGCGTATCCGGACAGGACGGCGCCTATCTGACCAAACTGCTGCTCGACAAGGGCTATTACGTGACCGGCACCTACCGGCGCACCAGTTCCGTCAATTTTTGGCGCATTCGTGAGCTCGGCGTGCTCGATCATCCGAATCTGCGTCTGGTCGAACACGATCTGACCGACCTGGGCTCCACGCTGCGCCTGCTCGAAGGCGCGCAGGCCGACGAGCTGTACAACCTCGCCGCGCAGAGCTTCGTGGGCGTCTCGTTCGACCAGCCGGTGACCACCGCCGAAGTGACCGGCATCGGCGCGCTGAACCTGCTGGAAGGCATCCGCATTCTGAATCCGAAGACCCGTTACTACCAGGCATCGACCTCGGAAATGTTCGGCCTCGTGCAGGCGGTGCCGCAGCGCGAGGACACGCCCTTCTATCCGCGCAGCCCGTATGGCGTCGCGAAGCTGTTCGCGCACTGGTCGACCATCAATTACCGCGAGTCGTACGGCCTCTTCGCGAGCAGCGGGATTCTGTTCAATCACGAATCGCCGCTGCGTGGTCGCGAATTCGTGACCCGCAAGATCACCGACACCGTCGCGAAGATCAAGCTCGGCAAGCAGGACGTGCTGGAGCTCGGCAACCTGAGCGCGAAACGCGACTGGGGTTTCGCGCTCGAGTACGTGGAAGGCATGTGGCGCATGCTGCAAGCCGATGAACCGGACACCTTCGTGCTCGCCACCGGCCGCACCGAGACGGTACGCGACTTCGTGCGCATGGCGTTCGCCGCAGCGGGCTATCAGATCGAATGGTCGGGCAAGGAAGAGCGCGAAACCGGTGTCGACGTCGCCACCGGCAAGACCCTGGTGCGCGTGAATCCGAAGTTCTACCGCCCGGCTGAAGTGGACCTGCTGATCGGCTGCGCCGACAAGGCGCATGAAAAGCTCGGCTGGAAGCCGGAAACCACGCTCGAACAGCTGTGCCACATGATGGTTCATGCGGATCTCGGGCGTAATGAGCACCACGAGACGTTCTGATTCCACGTAAAACGAGGGACGGTCGCGTGAGCGGCCGTCGCGCAGACTTCGTGCGCGCTTCGGCTCACGATCTTCAATGCAAAAACGCGACGCCTGATCGCATTGGTTCAGGCGTCGCGTTTTTTAACCCCATCGAGCCGCGGTGTTCAACCCGCGGCTTTTTTTGCTTCAGTGCACCCCGCCCGCCGCAATCGCCTCGCCATACACTGAGGCCACCCGCTTCGCGATCACCGAGTTATCGAAGTTCTCACGCGCGTAGCGGCGGCACGCGTCCGCATCCGGCAGTTTCAGCGAGCCGTTCAACGCGCCCGCCAGGCCTTCGGCGATCGCCTTCGCGCCCGTCTCCGGCAGCACCAGATTCGGCGACAAGCCCGCCACCGCTTCCGGCAAACCGCCCACCGGCGTCACCAATACCGGCGTGCCCGACGCGAGCGATTCGACGGTAATCAGGCCGAAGCCTTCCAGCGCCACCGTCGGCACCACGCTGATATTCGCCGCGCGGTACAACGCCGCCAGATGCTGATCGGGCACGAAGCCCAGCAGCTTGACGTTATTCTCAAGACCCGCCTCGGTGATGCGCGCCTGCAATTCGCCTTCGAGCCGCCCCTTGCCCGCGATCAGGAGCAGCACGTCGGGCTCGCTGCGCTTGAGCAGCTTCACCGCGTCGATCAGGTCTTCGAGACCCATGCGGCGCACCAGACGCCGCACCGCCAGCACGATCGGCCGGTCTTGCGGCAATTGCAGTTTCAGGCGCGCCTCGGCCGGCGTGATCGGCAGATTGAACTGCTCGACATCGACGCAACCAGGCACCACGCGCACACGATCCGGCGCGATGCGATAGCGCGAAGTCAGAATCTTGCCGAACGCTTCGGACAACACGATCAGCCGCGACGAGCGCGCATAGACCGATTGCTCCAGATAGCGCTTCGCGCGCTGGCCGAGCGAATCGGCGCCTTCCACATGGCTCTCGTCGGCCCACGGTCCCTGAAAATGCGAGACCTGCGGAATGCCGCGCGTCACGTCGAGACCCGGAAACGTGTACAGCGCGAAGTGCGACGAGATCACGTCGGGACGCGACCCGCTGATCTCCTGGCGCAGCGCGCGGCGTGCCGCCATCAGCCGCAGCGGCAGCGATTGCGCGGCGGAGCCGAAGCCGTTGATCGCGCCGCCGGTGTCCGCGGCCACTTTCGCCGAGCCGGCCACCACGCCGCGCACCGCGACGCCCGCACCCGGCAGCGCGCCGACCAGCGAGTAGTACATGCGGTCGAGACCGCCCGCGCGCTCGGGAAACCAGTGCATCCCGATCTGCAGCGATTTGATTGAGCTCGTCGTCATGGTTATTGCCCCTGTGCGTTCTGAGAGTTGTGTGAGTTAAGCGATGAACCGCGCGATCATTCAGGCGATGCTCGCGAGATCATTCGGCGCTCTTCTGTCCGGCCAGCGTGTTCAGCGTCAGCGCGTCGGTCTTGGTGACCACGGCCGCTTCCGCATCGCTGCGCCGGCGGTTCTTCTGCTGCCCTTCCAGTTGACGGTACAGCGCGATGTATTGCGCGGCCATCCGCGCCCAGCCGAAACCGGTGGCGAGCTCGTTGGCGGCGATGCCCATCGCGCGCCGCGCGCCGTCGTTGTCGGCGAGGCGCGCGACCGCGCCGGCCAGCGCCTTGGGATCGTCCGGGTCGTCGAGTACGATGCCGCACTCCGGCGTGATGATCTCGGCGCCGCCCACCGTGCGCGCGGTGACCACCGTCAGACCCGCCGCCATCGCCTCGAGCAGCGACAGGCTCATCGCTTCGTAGCGCGAAGGAAACACAAAGGCGTCGACCGAATGCATCAGCACCGGCATCTCCTTCACCAGCCCCAGAAAATGCACGCGATGCGCGATGCCCAGCGCCTTCGCCTCTTCCGGATACGGGCTGCCCGGCAGAAAACCGGCCACCGCCATCTGCACGTGCTCGGGCAGATGCTTGAGCGCGGCCAGCACGGTGCCGAGATTCTTGCGCGGCGTGCGCAGATCGCCCACGAACAGCAGCAGGAACGCGTCCTTCGGCAAGCCGAATTTCTCGCGATCGCCTGAAGCCGCGGCGAAGCCTCGCGTATCGACGCCGTTGTAGATCACATCCACCCGATTGTCCGGCGTGAGACCGATCGCGCGAATTTCGTCGGCGACCTTTTGCGAGACCGCCGTGATCACCTTCGAGCGCCGGTAGGCCCAGCGTTCGAGCAGCGCGTTGCAGCGCGTATACACCGACTGATACGCGGACCACACGCCCTTGGTGAGCCCGAACGGATAGTACTTGCTGCCGAACCAGCCGCTATGGACGAAATGCGAGGTGTTGACGTCGGCGGGCATCCACGTGATGAAGCCGTTCACGTGCAGCACGTCGTATTCGCTTCGATGCGCGCGCAGCCACATCGCGCTTTTGAACGCGAACACCTGCTGGCGCAGCAGATTGGTCGGCCACCAGCGGCCGATTTTCACCGGCACCCAGCGGACATTCGGATGGGCGAGCAGATCCGGCGCGACGTGCGACGCAACCAGCGTCACGCCGATGTTCTCGTCGAGGGCGGCGCGCGCGATCTCGTGGTTGACGCGCCCCTGGCCGTCGTTATGGCGCACGACGTGCGTGACAATGGCGACTCTCACTCAGTGCCTCCGTGGACAAATAGCGTGCGTCTGCGGTTCATTTTTTCGTAGTGCACCGCAGAAAGGATCGAAAAAACACTCATGAAAAGCAGCAGTCCGCCCGTGCCGACCAGCGAATTGGTGAACACCAGCATCGCGAAGGTCGCGAGGCTCAGGCTCAGGCAGGCGGAAACGAATTTATCGTGGCGCAGCTTGAACGACGCGAGCACCGCGCGCACCACCAGCCAGACGATGCCGGACATGTAAAGCAGCGTGCCGGGCCAGCCGAGCACGAACGGAATGTTCATCACGCCGCTGTCGAAGTTGCCGTACTGGCCGAGCTGGCCGCCGTCGTTCGAGAGCTTGGTCGAGGTGCCGGTGGCGCCCATGCCTTCGCCGGCCACATCCGTGAAGGCGGTTTTCGCGAAGGTCGCGTAGAACTCGTTACGCGCGGCGTAGCTCTGGTCGTCGTTCAGGTTGACGATGGTCGACAGCCGCGCCTGCATCCGCTCGGCGACCGGCCCGACCGCGAGCAGCGGCACGCAGAGGCCGGCGAGCAGCACCGCGCTGGCGACGATGCGCACGCGCACCTTGTTGTTCGATTTGACCAGCTGGATCAGCAGCGCGATGATCCAGCCGCCCCACGTCGAACGCACGAGGCTCAGCGCGAACGAAAAGAAGCCGAGCGCCGCGGCGATCCAGCGCACGCGGTGCGTGGCCGCCATCACGAAGACCATCGCGCCCATCATCGCGAACGCGAACGGACCCGACGAATTCATCGTGCTGAACACGCGCACGCCCATCGGCACGGCGTCGCCTTGCGAGTTCATCTGCGAGCCGAGCATCCACAGCGCGTCCCACTGCGGCATGATGAAGAACTGGATCAGCCCGTAGCCGCCCATCACCAGCATGCCCCAGATGAAGGTGTTGATGATGGTGTCGCGGTACTGCGGATACTGGCGCGTGTGCGCCATGATGTGAAAGCCGATCAGGATCGGATAGAGCCAGTTGGCGAGGTCATAGGTGGCGGCGAGCGGCCCGCTCGACATCACGCCGATCATGAACGCGTAGGCGAGTCCCATCAGCACCAGCAGCACGGGCAAGCCGCGCCGCTGCGAAAGCAGCCTGTAGTAACGCAGCAAGGAGAGCGCGCTGATCATCGTCACCGCGAGCGGCGCGACCTGGATCAGGCTGGTCGGCGTGAACGAGCCCTTGGACCAATCGGCCAGACGCCGCACTTCCGGGCTCAGGAACCACAGCCACCACATGAAGCCGATGTAACGCGCCGGGCTCCTGAAGTAGAGCCACAGGCCCGTGAGAATCGCGAGCATGGGAAACGCGAGCGTGAGCACCGTGCCCTGATGCGCGCCGATCAGGAGCGCCGTGATCAGCCACAGCAAGGCCTCCGGCAGCCACTCCTTGCGGCCGTTGGACAGGACCGCGCCGTCGGTGCCGGCTCGCGTGATCGTCGACATCGTTTAGAGGCCTCCGCGTGATTCGCGCGCGCCTTGCCCGCCGGCACCCGCGGCGCCCGGCGCCGCACGCGCGCGCAACGCCGCCCGCGCCCGCAGCATCTCCTGCGTGATCCGCACATGCTGCATCGCGTAGCTTTGCGTGGTCAGATCGCGCGACAGCAAGCCGGCCGCCGCCGCCTGCGCCTGGTGCAACGCTTCCATCGGCGACGCGGCGAGCCGGTCGACCGCTTCGCGCAACGCCTGCGGGTTGAACGGCGGGATATACGCCGCCTCGCCCGCCGGGAAATAATCCTGCAACGCGCCGACGTTGGTCACCACCATCGGCTTGCCGACCGCCGCCGCCTCGAGCATCACGGTGATGCCCGAGGCGTGCGTATTGGGCCGCAACGGCACGACGATCACGTCGGCCCAGTCGTACAGTTCGTGCTGCTTCTTAATGCCCGAGAACAGCGCGATCTCGACGTTCGGCGCGCGCAGCGACGCGGGAATCCGGCGGCGCGTCGCGAGCTTCACCGTGTAGCGTTCGTCGTTGCCGAACGCCTTGATGAGCGTTTCCCAATCGCGGTCGCGGTCGTTGCCGATCGCGGCGATGCGGATCGGCGTGTGCGGCTTCCATTCGCTCGGCGCGCGCACCGGAAAGTCCTGCGTATTCAGGCCGTAATGCAGCGCCTTCGCGTCGCGGTTGAAATAGCGCCGGCACAACTCGGCGTTTTCGGTGGCGAGCGTGGTCAGCTGATCGGCGCGCGTCATCAGCTTGCGATACAGCCAGCTGCGCAGCATTCCATACGAAGGCCACTTGTCGAGCAGCCACACGCTTTGCGCGAGCAGCAAGGGCGAGGACTCGGCGCCCGCCTTGCGGCCGCTCAGGAGCAGCATCAGCGCGGCGGACAGCCATTCCTGTTCGGTATGCGTCCAGATCACGTCCGAGCGCAGCATTTCGGCGCGGTTGCGCCACGTATGGATGAAATCGAAGCCGAGCGCCGCCTTCAGCACGCGGCGCAAGAGGCGCGCGGGTTTGCCTTCGCGCGCGTCCTGCGAATAGGTCAGCGCGAACGCGTCGGATTCCGCGTGGTGATAGCCGTACAGGCAGCCGATGTTGTCGCCCGGCCGATAAAAACGCGGGTCGGCGCCGTAAAACAGGTGAACGTGAACTTTCGTACTCATGCAGACACTCCGCGCTGCCGGTGGAAAGGAGCATCGGCGTGCGCGCTCGCGCGCGCCGGCCGATGCACGAACGTGCAGGACGCCTTGCTCACGCGGCGCGGGACAGCGCGCGCCGCGCCTCGTGCGCGCCGGTGCGCACCGCGCGCCAACGCGACAGCTTCAGGCCCGCCTGCTTCGAAACCAGCGCGAGCGCCGCGTGCGTGAGCCCCGGATAAACCCGCGTGCCGACCAGCGTCCACCACCACCACGCGGTTTCGCGGCGCAGCGGCGGCAACTGGTCGCGCAGGATCAGATGAAAGTTGAAGGCGGCGTTGCGCAAGGCGGCCATGGTTTGCGCGTCGCGCCGGTCGTCGTCGAAACGTTCGGCGGGAAAATGATCGACCGCCACGCGCGGGTCGTACATCAGCTTCCAGCCGGCGTTCTTCACCGCGAGGCTGAAGGCCATGTCGTTGTGGACCTGCGCGCCCGCGCCGCGCAGGCGCGCGTCGAAACGGATGGTGCGCACGGCGTCGCGCCGGTAGCTCATGTTGGCGCCCTTCAGGATGTCGACTTCGCGCGCGCCGCCGACCCCGAGGTGATGATTGCCGATGATCTTGCCGTGCGCCGTGACCTTGCCTACCAGCGGCCGCTCGCCGTCCAGCACGCGGCCTTTTTCATGCACCCAGTCGCGTCCGCCGAGCGCGCCGAGGCGCGCATCGCTCTCGAACGCGGCCGCGATGCGTTCGACCCAGTCGGCGTGCGGCGCGGCGTCGTCGTCGGTGATCGCGATCACGTCGCCTTTGGCCGCATCCAGTCCGCGATTCAGGGCCGCGACCTGGCCGGGCACGTCGACGAGCGCCACGGAGAGCGGCAGCTTGCCCGGCACCGCCGGATCGCGCAGGCAGGTGTGGGTCGCTTCGTCATCGGCGCGCGCCACCACCACCACTTCGTCCGGCGCGCGCGATTGCCGCTGCAGCGCCGCGAGGCAGCGCGCCAGATCGGCCGGGCGGCGGTAAGTCGGAACCAGTACCGTCACTTTCATCGTGATGTCCTTTTTTGTCGTCATTGCGCTGGGTTCGGAATGCGCGCCTCCCACCCGTCAGGTGCTCAGGTATTCCTGAACCGCCGCATAGCTGCGGTCATAGCCGCCGCGCGCGCGCGCCGGCATGCCGTTGAAGATGCCGCCCTGCACGTGCACGCCGGCTGCCCGCAGACGCTTCAGCGCGTCGGCGATCTCGCCCTCGCTGTGCACGCCCGAGCGCATCACGAAGAAGGTCGAGCCGGCATATGCGCCGATGATCGACGCATCGGTCACCGCGAGCACCGGCGGCGTGTCGACCAGGATCACGTCGTAGCGCTTGGCGAGGCCGTCGAGGTATTGCGGCAGGCGCGGCGACATCAACAGTTCCGACGGATTCGGCGGACGGCGGCCGCACGAGATAAAGCTCAGGCTTTCGATGTTCGACGTGCGGATCGCTTCCTCGAGCGAGATCTGGCCGCTCAGCAGTTCCGACAGACCGTTGTCCTGCGCGCCGCCCAGATAGCGCTCGAGCACGCCGCGGCGCATGTCGCCGTCGATCAGCAACACGCGCTTGCCCGAATGCGCGAGCAGCACGGCGAGATTGACCGTCAGAAAGCTCTTGCCGACGCCGGCCATCGGGCCGGTCAGCATCACGATGCGATTCTTCGCGTCCAGCATCGTGAACTGCATCGAGGTGCGCAGGCTGCGCAGGCTTTCGATCGTGACGTCCTTCGGCCGCGCGTTCGCCAGCACCGAGCGCAGGCGTTCGCCGCCGCGCTCGAAACTGCTTTCGAGCAGCGCCTGCTCGGGGCTGAGCGGCACGAGGCCGAATACCGGCAAATGGAAAGCGCGCTCGATGTGGTCCGGGTCGTCGATGCCCTTGAACATATTGCGGCGCAGGAACACGAAACCCGTACCCGCGATCAGGCCCAGAATCACCGCGGCCGACAGGATCAGCACCTTCTTCGGCTTGACCGGCACACCGGGGCGCAACGCGGCGTCGACGATGTGCACGTTGCCGCCGGTGCCGGCCTTCTGCACCGACAACTCCTGCACGCGGTTGAGCAGCAGCACGTAGATGTCCTCGGCGACCTTCGCGTCGCGCTGCAACTGCACGGCCTTCACTTCGGTGGCCGGCAGATCGCGAAAGCGGTCGGCGTACTTGGCGCGCTGCGCCTGCAACTCGGTCATCTGTTCGCGCGCGGCCTTGAGCGTCGGGTGATCGTCGCCGTAACGCTCGGTGAGCTGCGCCATCTGCAGACGCAAACCGGCGATCTGCTGCTCGTACTGCACGCTGCCTTCCAGGTAGACCTTGGCTTCCTCGCTCGCGTTGATCGAGCCGGACTGGCGCTGGTACGCGGTCAGCGCGGCTTCGGCGCGTTCGAGATCGGACTTCAGGCGCGGCTCCTCGCTCTTCAGGAAGTCGAGCATCTTGCTCGCGTCGGCCTGCTTGTTCAGCACGTGCTGGCGCACATACGACTGCGCGAGCGCGTTGGCGACTTCGGCCGCGTGCGCCGGGTCCTTGTCTTCCAGCGAAATCTGGATCACGCCGGTCTGCTTGCCCTGCTCCTGCACGCTGATCGCCGACTGGAACGCGGTGATCGCGTCGAGGTCGTTGGCGCGCATGACGGTGAACTGTTCGCCCGGACGGGCCACCAGTTTGTTCACGAGCATCGTCACGCCGCCGCCCTGCTCCTGCTGGCCGACCTGGCCGCGCAGCAGCAGCGAGCCGTTCGGCGCATAGAGTTCGTAGTGCTGGTCGTCGACGGCCTTGATCGTGAGCTTCTGGCCTTCCAGCGCGGGCACCACGTCGATCGAATCGACGTCGGCCACTTCACCGCCCCATGCGTACGACGAGAGACCCAGCCACGGCCGCGCCGGCTGGCCCGGCGTCGCCATGCGCGCGGCAATGCTGCCGATGAGCGGGAACGTCTTCGGCGTGACGCTGAAGTTCAGCTTCAGCTGTTGCACCACCGGCGCGACCACGCCGCGGCTCTTGATGATTTCGATTTCGGCGTCGGTCGGCAGCGAGGTCGAGCCGGTGGTGATCGCCGCGCCCGTCTGCGTTTGTGTGAGCGCCTGCGAGGTGTTGTCGGACTGCTCGACCCGCACGTGCGCGTCGGCCGAATAGACCGGCTTGGCGAGGTAGCAGTACGCGCCCGCCATTCCGACGATCACCGCGGCAATGGCGATCAGCCACCAGATGTCGTCGAGGATCACCTGCACCAGTTGCCCGAGGACGACGTCCTCTTCTTCGGTCTTGATCGGACCGGCCATGTGTGGAGAGATTTGATTGCTCACAATTCGATCCCGTATCGGTTGCTTCGGCGTGTGCTTGGGCTTGCTTCTTGGTTGGCTTGCTTCTGCGTTGGCTTCCCGCGCCCCGTGAGGGCGGCGCGGGCCTGTCGACGGCTCGGAGTCCTAGCGCGTCAGCTGCTTCAGGTAGAACAACGTCTGCACGCTCGGCAAGACCTGCTGCAACACACGGTTGAAGGTGGTCGAGGCGGCGGTGCCCACATACACGACGTCCATCGGCTGCAACTGGAACTGCGACGACAACATGATGGCGTCCGGCTGCGTCATGTCGAGGCGATACACGTCCGGCGTGGTCGGCTTCTCGCGCATGCCGCGCATCACGAAGATCTGGCGCGGATTGGCGTCGGTGTCGAGAATGCCGCCCGCCTGCGTGAGCGCGTCGGCGATCGTCAGACGGCCCTTGAGCATCGGCAACTGGATCGGCGTCTTCACTTCACCCATCACGAAGATGCGGCTGTCGCTGCGGTCCGGCACATTGATCATGTCGCCGCCTTGCAGCATCACGTTCTGTGTGGTGTCGCCCTTGTCGAGCATGCGGTTGGCGTCGAGCACATAGAGCTTGTTGTTGCGCGTGAGGCGCACACGCTGGATGTCGGCGTCGCTGGTCGAACCGCCCGAGCGCGTGATCGCGTCGACCAGCGTGAGCGGCACGTCGCTGACGGCAAGCGGCCCCGGCGTCTTCACTTCGCCGGTGACCTGGATCTTCTGGCCGCGGTACGACAGCACGCGCACGTCGACCTGCGGATTGCGGATGTAGCGCACGAGTCCGGACGCGAGCTGATCGCGCAGCTCGCCAGGGGTCTTGCCGGCGGCCTTGATGCGGCCGACGAACGGGAAAAAGATCGTGCCGTCGGCGGCGATCGTCTGGCCGTACGGATCGGCCTGGCCCGGCAGCGCAGCCGTATACGGCTGCTGCAATGCGCCGGCGACGCTCTGCGTGGTGTTGCCGCCGGAGGACAGCGTGCTGCCCTGCGGGGTGGTCAATTCGGGGTGATCCCACACGGTGATGCCGAGAATGTCCTGCGGCGAGAGCCGGTACACGTACTGCGACGGATCGCTGAAACGCGAAGTCGGCAGCACCTGCGTCGTGGCGGCGGCGGCTTGCGCCTGCGCGGCGACGAGCGGGCCGTCGATCAGATGGACCGGATAGGTCTCCGTGGGTTGGTTCTGGTGCTGGCCGTCGTCTTTCAGACGGGACGTGTCGAGATAATTGCCAGGTGCGGTAGCGCAGGCCGACAGAAAGGACGTCAGCAAAAGCGAGGCGGCGAACTTCGATTTCAAGTCCGTCGATTTGAAGTTCGCAAGTGAGTTTGCAGTGAGTTTTTTCATCAGCATATTTTTTTCAGCCATCCCATGACCAGATGTTCGATGAGCACGAGACTCTCCCTATAAGCGGTTTCCGCGCCGCCGTGCGGATCGGCGACGTCGGAATCGGCCTCCCACTTGCCGAGCGGATAAACCTTGCCGCGCGAGGCCGGATCGAGTGCCTCGACCGCGCTCACCTGCGCGCGCTCGGTGACCAGCACCAGATCGGCGGCGCGCACGAGCTGCCGGTCGAGACGTCTCGAGTGGTGCATCCCGGAGGCGACGCCCTGCTCCGCGAGCAGGCGCCGCATCACCGGGTCCATGCCGTTGCCGTTCACGGCACGGATGCCCGCCGAATGAAACGCGATCGGCGCTGAAAACGAGCGCGACGCCGCGCGCTGCCGGGCCTTGAACAGCATTTCGGCGGCGGGCGAACGGCACACGTTGGCGTGGCAGACGATCAGAACGTTGGCGAACATAGCGGGCTCCCTGATGAGACGCTTCGTGACGGCGCGTTGGCGTGGACGGCCTAACGGCCCGTCTCGGCCGCGTCCGCCGTGGCCACCGCGTCGACTTGCGCGACGAGCGGCAGGCCGTTCGCGCCGACCTTCGCCGGCGCATTGCGCAGCGCATGCTGACGGCCGATCGCGTGATACTCGATACCGAGTTCGAGCAGCGCGTCCGGCTCGTACAGATTGCGGCCGTCGAAAATCAGCGGGGTCTTGAGGATCTGCTTGAGCGCGTCGAAGTCCGGGCTCTTGAAGACCTTCCATTCGGTGAGGATCACCAGCGCGTCGGCGCCCTCGGCCGCTTCCATCTCTTCCTTCGCGAACGTGAGACGCGCGTGCTGCTGCGGCACGTCCTTCAGATCGAGCGCGAACACGCGCTTCGATTCGTCGATCGCGACCGGATCGTAGGCCTTCACGCGCGCGCCGCGGCGCAGCAGTTCGGCGATCAGCGGACGGCTCGGCGCTTCGCGCATGTCGTCGGTGTTCGGCTTGAACGCGAGGCCCCACACGCCGAACGTGCGGTCCGACAGGTCCTCGCCCAGACGCGCGACGATCTTGTGCGCGAGCACTTTCTTCTGCGTGTCGTTGACGGCTTCCACTGCTTCGAGGATGCGCAGGTTCGCCTTGTGATCGGCGGCCGTGCGGATCAATGCCTGCACGTCTTTCGGGAAGCACGAGCCGCCGTAGCCGCAGCCGGCGTACAGGAAGTCGTAGCCGATGCGCGGATCGGAGCCGATGCCGCGGCGCACCGCCTCGATGTCGGCGCCGACGCGATCGGCCAGATTGGCGAGCTCGTTCATGTACGAAATGCGCGTGGCGAGCATCGCGTTGGCCGCGTATTTGGTGAATTCGGCGGAGCGCACGTCCATGTACAGCGTGCGTTCGCGATTGCGGTTGAACGGCGCGTAGAGGCGCTTCATCAGTTCACGCGCTTTTTCGCCGGGCACGTCCTCATCGCAGCCGAGCACGATGCGGTCGGGCCGCGTGAAGTCTTCAACGGCCGCGCCTTCTTTCAGGAACTCCGGATTCGACACCACCGAGAACATGTGGCTCGCATTGCGCGCGGCCAGTTCCTCCGCGATCACTTCGCGCACGCGCGAGGCGGTGCCGACCGGCACCGTCGATTTGTCGACGATCACCTTGAAGCCCGTCATATGGCGGCCGATGTTGCGCGCGGCGGCGAGCACGTATTGCAGGTCGGCTGAACCGTCCTCGTCGGAGGGCGTGCCCACCGCGATGAACTGGATGTCGCCGTGCGCGACCGCGGCCTCGACGTCGGTCGAGAACTTCAGGCGCCCGGCCTTGCGGTTGCGCGCGATGACCTCCTGCAGACCCGGTTCATGGATCGGCACGCCGCCGTTGTTGAGCACGTCGATCTTGCGCTGATCGACGTCGAGACAGAACACGTCGTGGCCGATGTCGGCCAGACATGCGCCCGTCACGAGGCCTACGTAGCCACTACCGATGATCGTCAGGTTCATGTATTACCTCGGAAAATTGGGTTGATTCACGAATAAGGTCATGCGATGCGTTGCACGACTGGACTCGCAAGAAAACGCCGGGCCGCCCCCAGGTTTTCTTGCGCCCCCCCCGGGGGACTGGCGCCAGGCGACAGGTGGGGGCCCTCAATAAGCGTTGCTGCCCACGAAGCCCTTCCACAGCGTCAGCACGACGATCTTGATGTCGAGCCAGAAGGTCCAGTGCTGCATGTAGTACAGATCGAGCTTGACGCGGCCCATCATCTTTTCGATGCGGTCGGTTTCGCCGCGATAGCCGTTGATCTGCGCCCACCCGGTGATGCCCGGCTTGATCCGGTAACGGTGCATGTAGCCCTTCACCAGATCCTTGTAGATGTCGTCGTGTTCGAGCGCATGCGGACGCGGACCCACCACCGACATCTCGCCGCGCAGCACGTTGATGAATTGCGGCAGCTCGTCGAGGCTGGTGCGCCGCAGGAACGCGCCGACCGCGGTGATGCGCGGGTCGCGGCGCGTGGCCTGGGTGATCTTGCCGGCCTCTTCCTTGTGCATCCGCATCGAACGGAACTTGTAGATCTCGAACTGATTGCCGTCGATGCCCTTCCTCTTCTGGCGGAAAAACACGGGGCCCGGCGAGCTCAGCTTCACCATCACCGCGATCGCGAGCATCACCGGCGACAGCGCGGTCAACGCGGCGAGCGCGAACAGGCGGTCGAAAATGCGCTTGGGCAGCACGCGCAGATCGGTGATCGGCGAGGCGGCCAGATTGATCGCCGGCACGCCGAGCAGATCGACCATCGGCTGATTGAAGAGCGTGAGGCTGCGCACGTCCGGAATGAAGCGGATGTTCACGAAGTCGTTGCGCAGGTCCATCACGAAGCGATGGATCGCCTTCTCCTTCGAGATCGGCAGCGCGAGCCACAGTTCCCGAATCGCGCTCCGGCGCACCAGTTCGAGCATGCGCTGATAGTCGCGCTCGACCGGCACGCCGTCGATCGCGTCGCCCGCGTCCGGGTCTTCGTAATGATTGATCGTGCCGTCCTCGTCGAACACCACGACCGGGCTAAAACCCGCATCGGGGCGGCTGCGCATCTGCTCGATCAGAAACCGCCCGTACGGCGCGCCGCCGACGATCGCCACCGCGCGCTGATTGAAGCCCTCGCGGCGCAGTCCGCGCAGGATCGAATAGACGATCACCTTGGTGACGATCAGCAGCACGATGGTGGCGACCGCCCAATAGACGAGCCACAGCCGCGAGAGGCTGTCCGAGCGGTGCAGGCTGAAGCTGATCAGGATGCCGGTGACCTCCACCAGCACCCAGCCGCCCGCGACGCGGCACAGCAGGTCGTACAGCGGCTTGCCGCGCCATGACTGATAGATGCCGAGCGCGGGGAAAAACACCACCACCAGCAGGCAGTCGAACGCGAGCGACACGCTTTGCATATCGTCCAGCCACACGAACTTCCCGCTGTGCGCGGCCGCCGCGATGGCGGCGCCCAGCGCGACCATGGCGATGTCGATGATTCTCGATAGAACGCTCAGCATGCGTCGCCCCTCAGTTCGTCAGTCAAGTGCCATCCGTTGGTTGGTTGAATTCCGTCATGCACTTCAGTCCGCCGCTCGACGCACAACGCCGGTATCCGCGTCCGGCGAGATAAATGCGCGACGCGAAACTGATTGAACCGGTGCTAATTGCTCCGCCGTTTTCCGTTCCAGAAAATTGCCGGAACGGCCGGGCTGGAAAATACGAGTCGGAATGAGTGAATACCCTTGTACAGGTATAGATAAAGCGATATTAAAATTCCCACTGCAAGACCGCAAAAAATCTCAAATTGTATCGGTCAAAGTTTCGGTATTTTTTCTGAATTTTTCTCGGTAATTGTTACCGGATTGGGCGTTTGAACCATGCTTTGCACGCCTTTCCGTAAGCCTCGGCGACCCTTTCTGAGCGTTTGCCTACGAAGCTTACGTGGCGCCTTCTGTGGTCATTCTGCCGCATTGCGAGGTGTAAAAAAATGGCGCGCGATTTTTTTCGGGTAATTTTTCTTTTTTAAAAATCTCACCGACATTTTTTCTTCATGAAACGCATGATTTTTATTAGCCGATTTATATAGTTTCTATTTAACGCGCTTTTATTGATTCCTGACTTCATGATAAAACTCGACGCATTCACCCCAGCCTCGAGGAGTCCATCATGACAGCTCCGGTCACGGCCACGCCCGCCGACACCCGGTCCACGCAAGCTACGCCCCTGAACGTCAAGCTCAAGGTTCATCCCGTGATTCTGGCGGGCGGCTCCGGCACACGATTGTGGCCGATGTCGCGCGAACAGCACCCGAAGCAACTGATCGGTCTGCTCGGCGAGGATTCATTACTGCAATCCACGACTCGCCGCCTCGACGGACTCGAGGCCGGCTATCCCGTTACCGGACAACTCGTCGTGGTGGCCAATGAAGAGCAGCGCTTCACCACCGCCGAACAATTGCGCACGAGCGGCAAGCCGGCGCGGCTGATTCTCGAGCCCGCCGGGCGCGACACGGCGCCGGCGCTCACGGCGGCCGCGCTCTCGATCGCCGCGCAGGACGAGGACGGCATCATGGTTGTGATGCCCGCCGATCATGCGGTCACCGACATCGCCGGATTTCACGCGGCGGTCGCCGCCGGCGTGCAGCACGCGGCAGCCGGTCATATCGTGACGATGGGTATCGTGCCGACGCGCGCGGAAACCGGCTATGGCTACATTCGTATCGGCGCGGCGCTGGTTGGTACACCGGACGAAACTCAGGACGCAGCCGGCGAAAGCACCGGCAAGATCGGCGCGCACAAGCTCGATCGCTTCGTCGAGAAGCCGCATCTGGAACTGGCGCAGCGCTACATCGAATCGCAGGAATACTGGTGGAACAGCGGCATCTTCATCATGCGCGCGTCGACGTGGCTCAAGGCGATCCGCTACTTCCAGCCGGCGATTTACGAAGCCTGCGACGCGGCGTTCGCGGGCGGCAAGGCGGACGGCGACTTCTTCCGTCTGCAGCGCGATGCGTTCGGCGCATCGCCGTCGAATTCGATCGACTACGCGGTGATGGAACAACTCGGCAACGATCAGACCGCCGCCTCGGGCGTGGTCGTGCCGTTGCAGGCGGGCTGGTCGGACGTGGGTTCGTGGGACGCGATCTGGGACATCTCGGAGAAAGACGCGAATCAGAACGTAGGCCGCGGGCGCGTGATGTTCGAAGGCGCAAGCTCGACCTTCGCGCATTCGGAAGGACGCCTGATTGCCTGCGTGGGCACGCAGGATCTGGTAGTGGTTGAAACGGCCGACGCGATTCTGGTCGCCGATAAATCGCGCGTGCAGGACGTCAAGAAGATCGTCGGCCGGATTCGCGAGGACGGCGGCCTCGAGGCGGCCAATCATCGCAAGGTGCATCGCCCGTGGGGCAATTACGATTCCGTCGACACGGGCGAGCGTTTCCAGGTCAAGCGCATCGTCGTGAAACCGGGTGCGCGGCTCTCGCTGCAAATGCATCATCACCGCGCGGAACATTGGATCGTCGTGCGCGGCACAGCGCTCGTCACGCGAGGTGAAGAGCGCTTTATCGTCTCCGAAAACGAATCGGCTTATATTCCGCTGGGCGTCACGCACCGTCTCGAGAACCCGGGCAAGATGCCGCTCGAAATGATCGAGGTGCAGTCCGGTTCGTATCTCGGCGAAGACGATATCGTGCGCTTTGACGACACTTACGGACGCCAATGAAGACGCCCAATGAGGGACGTCAATAAATCAACACCAGTGATAAGTCACAACGGATGAAGCGGGAACCTGCGGCGGTTGCTCCTACCGGCCGCGGGGTGCTGCTGTGCTAGCCGCCGCGCTCATCCCGCGTGGGAGATGAGTTCTGGGTACGACGGAAAACGATCTGACGCACTGTTATCGCCCGCTGCGTTTGCTGCGGCCGGTTCGTTCGGATAACGGCGCAACGGTCCGCGGAACGCATTGAGCGGACCGTGCAAGGGCGCGCCGTGATTCACCGCGACCGGCTCCGGCACGTGACGCATGGGCGGTAACGGACGCGCCACTGCGGTAGCCGGTGCGGGCACCGTTGAATTAACCTCTGGCGCAGACACATTCACCGCTGATGCCAGTGCTGGTGCCGCTTGTGCCTGCTGAGCCGCCGCCAGCGTGCCGCATTCACGGTCGATCCACTGCCGCGCCCATTCGAACGCGTATTGCTCCGCTTCTTCCGCTTGCGCAAAGCGCGGGCCGACGAGGCCGGAACGCTCGATGCGTTTGCCGTCCTTCATGATTTCCGCCCATGCGCGATACATGGCATTGGGCACCTGCTCGGCCGCGATGTAGATCTGATAGCCGCGCCGGTCGACGATCTCCGTGCCGCGTGGCGTGAGACTCATCGACAGCGGACTGCGCTGATCTTCCCGCTCATGCGCTCGGCGTGCCGACGCGACGGCCGAATTCAAACCGCTCATTGCCGCGCCCACCGCGCCCGCTTCGTCCATGCGCGGCAGAGCGGCTCGCAAAGCGGGCCGTGCCGCCACTGCCGACGAGCCGGCGGGCGCCGTTTGCATACGCGACGCCGACGGCGTAGCGGGCGGCACATTCGCGAGCCCGGACAACTGGCGCGTGATGTCCGCGATCGGATCGGCCGAACGCCAGCTGCCCAGATGATGGGACGTGCCATTGGACGAGCCGGGCGCTTGCCACGACTCAGGACTCTTCCAGGACACGCCACGCATGCTTTCGTCGCGCGTGCTGGGTGTTTCGGCTACCGGTGCCGCGGGTTTGGCCGCGACGGGCGGCGCCGGTTGGGGGACGTACGCGAAGGTGCGCCCGGTTTGTGATAACAGCCGAACCATCTCGAGAAGCGTGCCGTTCAATTGCCATTCTTCAAAACGGCGCCGGCAGGTTGGACCCGACGGATAGCGGCCTGGCAGTTTCGACCAGGGCTCACCGGTTGTCAGAATCCATAGGACGGCATTCGCCACGATGCGTGGTTCGGCGCGGGGCCGGCCGCGTCGGTTCAGACGGACGGCCGGCTCATCAGAGACAAGCGCTGCCAGCAGCGCCCATTCGTCATTGCTTAGCTCATCGAAAAACATTTGGTTTTCTCCACGCAGCCTGGCCAGGCCGCGGCTTTGGGCCAGCCACGGATTCAACTTTCACGATCCGTGTGCGACCCTCGGTTGCACAAATATGTCTTGTACGTTCTGTCGGCTGGTCAATACCGCCCTGACTTAGTGCGGTTTGTCCCTATTGCGAAGCACAAAACGTGGTCTCACTCGTGCATGGGAGAATTGTGCACGAAGCATACCATCCCCAGGGTTTGCGTGAATATGACTGAGACAAGTGTTACGGATGGAAACAAACTTGTCCTTTTTGCTGCGTCATTCCACGCATTGCCGCAACAGAAATGCTGTCTGTTCCGGCGACGGAAGACGTTATTGCAGAGCACAATGGCGTGGTCGACGAGCGAATGGCCTTTATGAATCCGGCGCCCGGACGGCACTGAATTTCGATGCATTTTGAGCGAATTTCGAGGATGCGCGCAACACCCTGGAGCAGCGTTGAAGCGGCGCGCGTGTTGTCGTCCCTGAAACGCCGCGGCGTTGGCGAGCGCAGCGCTCACGCAAATCGCCCGTTTCGCTTTCGACGGCACCCACGCGCGGGCCGGCGCCTGTTTCTAGCGCACTGGTTTGGCCGCGCCCTCGCCCACCACGGTCGTCCATTCACGCACGCGCCATCGCGCGACGAGGCCCCCGCGGACATAAGGATCGGCCTTGGCAAAGGCTTCCGCGGCAGAGGGCGAGTCGCCCTGGAAGAGCAGCAAGGCGGTGTCCGCCGGTTCGGTCAACGCGCCGCCCAACAGCAGTTCGCCGCGTTCGGCTGCTGCCCACGCGAGCTTCAGATGGTCGTCGCGATACGTGCCACGCTGTTCAAGATAGTCGGGCACGAGGTCATACATCAAGAGATAGTGCATGAGAGTCTCCTATGGCTTGCTTGCGAGGAATGGCATCGGCAACGCATCGGGCACGTCTTCGAGTCAAATATTGCCCAATGATCACCAATGGGATTTTCTTCCGATTTACTATTCAGGTGCGGTTGCAGCAATCCGAAATGCATACTTAGACCTTTCATCATTCGACGTGAATGACGGCGATGTAATTCGTCTGAACTCGCTTCATCAATTGATCTGCATTGCATAACATAATTCGGCGCTGTTGCGCTTCCACCTGTCATTGGACGGGCGCGGCGTCTGCCGCCCGCGCGTAAGGGAATACCACGGTGGACGCCTGTCAACCGGGATGCGCCTTTCTCCGTTGTGGCAGACAGCATTTGCCATAATGGGCGTGCCGAGCGGCCCTGTTGCGTCGACGCCCGCGCGCCTGAACAACCAGAAAACGTTTTCACCACCCATGGAGTGTCACATGAAGATCCAATCCGCTATCGCTACGCTGGTGCTGGGCGCGGTCCTCGTTTCGCCGGTGTTCGCACAGAACAGCCAGCAAACGAAAATGTCCGACTGTAACAAGCAGGCCGGCGACAAGAAAGGCGACGACCGCAAGGCCTTCATGAAGACCTGCCTGTCCGCCAAGCCCGCGGCCGCGCCGATGACCCAGCAGGAAAAGATGAAGGTGTGCAACACCCAGGCCACCGGCAAGAAAGGCGATGACCGCAAGGCGTTCATGAAGAGCTGCCTGTCGTCCGCGCCGGCTAACTAAGCGGTGCCCGGTGCCATGAGCTATGCCGAATGAGTGCGGCGAAATGAGCTCGGCGCG
>DASPZL010000542.1:0-20301 GCA_035636295.1 Paraburkholderia sp. | reverse complement strand
TTTGTCATTCTTTCCCCATTTCGCCCATCAACGACGCTCGACAATATCGTCGCGTCGCGCGCGGCGGTTCTGAATTTCACCACGGATGTCCGCATTTTCGCGGGGTGCGTCACGCACTGCGCGACCGATTGGCCCACTGTCGCCGCCAGCCGGGTCGCGGGTATCCGGCTCGCGGAGTCGCTCGCGCACGCCGAACTCGAACTCGACGAATTGCGTGACGACACCCAGCGCCCCGTGCTGCGAATGAAATGCGTGCACCGCGAGAATCACGCGCCGTTCACCGGTTTCAACCGCGCTCAGGCAGCGGTGGTGGAAGGCGCCGTTCTCGTGAGCCGGCTCTTCATGCTGCCGGCCGACAAGGTCGACCGCGAAATGGCTTACCTGCAGATCGCCATCGACAAAACCGCGGGCGATGCAGAGCGCACCGCCTGGGGCTGGCTCACCTCCGCGATCGCGCGGCACCGCGCGAGCCTCGATTCCGCCGGCGGTTCGTCCGCCGAACTCGTGTCCCACTAGTCTTTCGGAGAACCCCGATGACCGCATTGCTCGCGAGCGTCCGCTCAGACGACGAGGCGTTCGACGCCGCTCAGGCCGGCGCCGAACTGATCGACCTGAAAGAGCCGAACGCCGGCGCGCTCGGCGGCTTGTCGATCGGCGACATTACGAGCATCGCGCGGCGCTTGCGCGCCCGTTACCCGGTCAAGCCGATCAGCGCGACGATCGGCGACGTGCCGGCGGAGGCGCTCGATGAGATCGCCGCGCGCGTCATCGAGGTCGGCGACGCGGGCGTCGATTATGTGAAAGTCGGCGTGGCGCCCGGACCGGCCGCGCGGCGTTGCCTCGAACACCTCGCGAATCTGCCGGCCACGGTCGTCCCGGTGCTGCTGTGCGACGGCGGCATGGACGGCGAACTGGTCGCCTACGCGGCCACGCTCGGGTTCGTGGGCGTGATGTTCGACACCGAGGGAAAAGACGGCAACACGCTGTTCGATCACGTGGACAGCGAGTCGCTCGCGCAATGGCTGCGGCTGATCCGTGAGCAAGGCGCGATGAGCGGCATCGCCGGTTCGCTCGGCTGGGCGCAGCTCGCGCAGATCCGGGCGCTGGCGCCGGATTTCGCGGGTTTTCGCACGGCCTTGTGCGTCGATGGGCGCCGCTCGCGGCTCGACCCGCAACGCGTCGCCCAATTGGCCGGCGCGCTGCACCGTGCAAGCGGCGATGTGGGTCATGCCGGCGCCGCGCCGGAGGCGGGCGTTTCAGGCGCGGCCCGCTTGTAGGGTCCTCCCCCGCGCATGGGGCGGGCGGCTCGCCGCCCATGCCGCTCATGCACGATGTGGTGAAATACTAGGCGACCGGCATGTTCAGCAGCCGGTCGCGCATCAACGCGACGTTGTCCTTGTTCAACAACTCCACCACGTAATTCGCGTCGTTCACGTAGTCGGCAAAACGACGGTCCACGACACCGGTTGCCGCCAGCGTTTCAAGCCGTTCATCCTCGAAGATGGGACATGACTTCACCACGATCAGCCGCTCGGCGTTGAGCATCGTCGAGAGCCATGCGGCGAGGCTGTCGGAGGTCGTGTCCCAGTTGCTCATCGCGTCGGGGGTGTCGCGCATCAGCGCGGTCGGCACCCACACGGCGACATGGCCGTCGCGCAACGCCCGGCGGATCTTGGCCTCGCTCGACGCGAGCACGAGTTCGGGCCGCACGCCTTGCATCAGGATCGCGTATTGCGTCATGGCGAGCAGACACATGTTGTGCGCGGCGAGGTCGTCGAAACGCCACTCGTTCTGGTACTGCCGCACCTTGTCGGCGAAGTCGCCGCCGCCCGGCACGATCACGACGCGCCCGCCCCCCACCTCGCATAGCTCGTCGAGCCAGTGGCGCAGCGTCGGCTCGTGACTCAGGCTGCCCCCGATCTTGACCACCCACATGACCGTTGTCCTCGTTTCCGATTAACTGCGTTTGCGTGTTTGTTGCGTGTTCATTCACCTGCTCGTTTGCTCGTTTGCTCGCTCGTTCGCCTGCTGCCTGACACATCCTTGCATCGTGCCGTTCCGTGTGCCGCCGCGCGGCTTCATCACGCTTTGCGTCATGCCGCCCGCGATACCGTGCCCTGCCTGTCACGGCCCGCGTCCTGATCGTGAGCGGCCGCGAGCAGCGCCACCGCCACGCTCGGCGCGCAAGTCGCGGCCCATTCCGAGCACGCGTCGGGAACGCCCGCCAGCGTGCCGAAATCGACATAGCCGCGCGCCTCCTCACGCGCCAACGCCGCCGCGAGGAAGCGTCCGCACCCCGCGCCTACCAGCGGCGCGGCCGCCAGCTCCGGATGCGCCGCCGTCACGCGCGCGAGATTCACGCCTATCTCGCGCAACTGCAGTTCCCGCCAGCGCAGCGCAAACCGGCGCCATTCGGCGGCATCCGTTTCGCAGGCATCGCGGCCGATCATCCGCGCGATACGCGCCCGGCTCGCGGCTTCCGTCTTCGGCCCCTGGTCGGCGCTCGGATAGAGGTCGTAATGCGGCTCCAGTTCGCCGGTCAGCCGATAGACGTCGGCGCTCGTCGCGAACCACTCGTTCATCACGTTGACCGAAGCGCCCGCGAATTCGATGCGGTGCGCGATACCGCATAACGGCGTGCGCACGACGCCCTGGTACACGAGTTCGCCGGTGGCGAGCCGTCCGGCATCGGTTGCGGCGCGCGCGACGACGCGTCCGCCGGCGATCGGGATGATGTCGGTGGTCGTGCTGCCGATGTCGACGAGCAACGCGTCGGCGACGCGCGTGGCGACCCACCGCGCGGTGGCGAGCCAGTTCGCCGACGCCACGTCGCGCCAGTTGGCCGCGCATGCTTGCGGCGCGAGCCAGCCGGCGTCGCCTGCGTAAAAACGCAACTGAGAGCCCGCCTGCGAACGCGACTGCGGCACGAGCCGCTGCGCGAGCGCGCCGGCGATCGCCCGCACGCCTTCGGCGCGGTCGGGGAACAGGTCGACCATCTCGCCCGTCATCGTCACGGCGTGCCGTGCGGCGGCCGTCTTCGCGACAGGCCAGCGCTCGAAGACGAGGTCGATCGTCCGCTCCAGATGTTCGAGCCCCTGCCAGAGCGGACACGCCCATTGCGCGACGTCGAGCACCGCGCCGCCGGCATCGGCCATCGACACTTTCACGTGCGCGCCGCCGACGTCCCAGCCGAAAATCGCTGCGCCATCAACGGCCGCGTGGCTTGCATGCGTTGCATGCGCCGCGCTCACGGCTGCGCTCCGCAGGCCGTCTTTGATGCATACGTGCGCGCCGCGGTGCCTCTGTCGATGCGAACCCCATGCGCCGCCAGCAACGCGCGCGCGAGATTGCCGCCGAGCGACGCGGACAGCCCCGCATACGCGACGGTGAGACGAGGGTTGACCTCGATCACGACCGGACCGCGCTCCGGATGCCACACCACGTCGATCCCGGCAAAGCCGCGCAAGCCCGGCATCGCCGCGCACACGCGCTGCGCGAGCTCGCCGAGCGCGCGGCCCTGGTTGCCGAGACGATCGATCTGATTCACCAGCACGCCGTCGAATTCGACGATCCGCGGTTGTGGTCCGGCCGCATCGCCTCCGCTTAGGCCGATCTGCTGCCGGTTGATGCTGATGAGCTCGACACGGCCCTCGTGACAGATCAGCGAGAGACTGAGCGGCTCGCCGTCGACCCATTCCTGCAGCACCGGATTGCGCCCGGCGGCGGCACGTGCATCGTATTCCGCGCAGGCATCGGCGAAACGGTCGAAAACGAAAGTGTCGAGGCCGCCCGCGCCGTCGTCCGGTTTCACGACCCAGCGGCCGGCGATCAGGTGGCCGTCGGCCTGCGCATCGGCCTGCCCCGGTTCCAGCGCGGGCGTCGCGGCGATGCCGTGCGCCGCGAGGCGCGCCGCAGTCGCGCTCTTGCTCGACGCCGCGCGAATCGCTTCCTTCGCGCAACCGAGCCAGCGAGCCGCGCCGACCGCATCGTAAAGATGCAGCAGCAAGCCGTCGCATTCCGGCGCGATGATCCACGCGTAATCGTGTTCGCGCGCCACTCTTGCGACGAAGGCCGTCATCGACTCGCCTTGCGCTGCCCTACAATGGGCCAGCGCCGGGTCGACGGTTTCGAAGCGGGAACTGGCGAACGTCACCTGAACGCCGTCGAGCTCGCGCAAGTCCGCAACCAGCGCGTCGCGCATCACCCGGCCCTCGACGATCAGCGCGCTCAGGTCGGCGAGACTGCCCGCGCCGGCCAGCGCCGGGTCGATGCCGCCGCCAGTGAGATACTCATAGACAAAGATCTTGGTCAAAGGAGCACGCCCCCATGCAGGTGATACCGGTTCTCGATCTGCTCGACGGCCACGTCGTGCGCGCGGTGCGCGGCGAGCGGACGGCTTATCTGCCGATCCAGTCGTCGCTCGCCGCCACCAGCGAGCCGCTTCACATCGCCCGTGCGCTGCTTGCCGCAAGCGGCGCACGCACGCTCTATATCGCCGACCTCGGCGCAATCCTTCAACGCGGCGCCCATGTCGAGACGCTCGCCATGCTGCGTGCCGCCCTCCCCGGCACCGACATCTGGCTCGATGCGGGCTATGCCGACTATGCGTCGATGCGCTCGCTGTTCGACGGCATCGACCACATCGCCGGGACCGGCCCGACCCACTCAGGCAACAGCGACCGCAACGGCCGCACGACTCACGATCTCGCGCGCCTCGTGCCCGTGTTCGGCACCGAGTCGCTGCACGATATTCACGCACTGCAAGCGGCCGAGGCTGCCGGTCTCTCGCCTGTTCTTTCGCTCGATCATCGCGCCGGCCAGTTGCTCGCCGACCCGGCGCTCGAACGCACGTCGTCATGGTGGCCCGGCCGTGTGATCGCGATGACGCTCGATCAGGTCGGCAGCTACGACGGACCCGACCTGAGCACCTTCGAGCGCATCCGCTCGAGCGCGCCCGCGCACACTGCCGTGATCGGCGCAGGCGGCATTCGCGATCACGCCGATATGACCGCGGCGGCGCAGACCGGCGCCACCGCATGGCTGGTAGCGTCCGCGCTGCACGACCGCCAGATCGCCCTCCCGCTCTCCGAATCCACGTAGCAGGCTATACAAATTCCATGCCAATCACTGGACAACGCACAGCGGTAAACAGACAGAAGCCCGATACAAGCCAATGCGGCCGCGCGTGACACTCTGCTCCAGATCGGCACACAACCTGTGCGGCGCACAGGGGCTTCGGCGCCGTTGATGCAACAGCGCCCGACGCACGCAACGGGAATGCCACGACCGTCCCAATCCTTTTAAGCGCGCGGCCACATTAGCGGTGCACGATTCGATCCGCGCGAGCGCCGCTGCACCATCACGGGCATCGGCATGGAGCTTGCTAAAACGATGGCATGCACCTTCCACCGACCGATCCGTCGAACACGAGCCCCTCGGGCGCGGCCAACGTGCCCGCCTTGTCGACCACGCGCGACTGGACCTGTCCGTTCTGCCCGCTGCTGTGCGACGATCTCGTGGTCAACGCACATGGCGATGCCACGCTCAGCGTGCCGGATACCGAATGCCCGCGGCTTGGCGACGCGCTCACGCGCTACGGCGCGAGCGACGCGCAATGCCTTAGCAACATCGACGGACAGGCCGCCGATCTCGACGATGCGCTCACGCGCGCGGCGCGGATTCTGTCGAACGCGCGCCGCCCGCTGTTCGGCGCGCTCGCCACCGACGTCGCCGGCGCGCGCGCGCTGTACACGCTCGCGGCCGGTTGCGGCGCGATCCTCGATCACTTGCATGGCGACGCGATGAGCGCGGCGACACTCGCGTTGCAGGACCGCGGCTCGTTTTTCACGACGCTTTCCGAAGTGCGCAGCCGCGCCGACCTGCTGGTGTTTTTCGGCTGCCAGCCGTCGCGGCGCTATCCGCGCTTCTACGCGCGCACGCTCGAAGGCACGGAAGCAATGCGCGACCTGGTGTTCGTCGGCTGTGCGCCGGACCCCGCGGCCGCCGGGTTCGCGCAAGCGCGCGTCGAAGCGGTTTTGCCGGACGCCGACCCGTATCACATGCTCGCGCAGTGGTCCGCGCTGAGCGTCGGACGCGAGCCCGGCGCGTTGCGCGACGACGGAACGGGCATGTCAGAGACACTGGCCACGCTAGCCGCGCTGCAGGCGCGCATCGCCGCCGCACGCTATACGGTGTTCGTCTACGAGCCGGCCGCGCTGCCCGGTCCGCACGCGGCGCTGCTGATCGAAGCATTGAACCGGATCGTCAAGACGACGAACCTCACGGCTCGCGCGGGCTGTCTCGCGCTCGGCGGCGACGACGGCGCGCTGACGGTCAACCAGACGGTGACGTGGCTCTCGGGCCTGCCGCTGCGCACGCACGTCTCGAAGCCTGGGCGGCTCGCCGGCACGGCGCCGCTCGATCATGACCCGTATCGCTATCGCACGAGCAGGCTGCTCGCCGACGGCGAAATCGACGCGCTGTTGTGGGTCGCGAGTTTCGGACCGCATGCGTGGCCGGCTTCGCTCGATCCGGCGGTGCCCGCGGTCGTGCTCGGCCATCCCGCCCTCGCGGAAGCGGCGAAGTCGCGCGGCGCCGCGACGGTGTTCATCCCGGTTGCGACGCCGGGCATCGACAGCGGCGGTCATCTGTTTCGCGTCGACAGCTCGGTCGTGATGCCGCTCGCCGCCGCACGCGGCGCCGCGCTGCCTTCGGTCGAGGCGATCGCCACGCAGTTGACCGCGCGCCTTCACGCTCAGCCCGCCGTTCAGGAGCAGCCATGAGCCTTGTCCGGCTGAAAGGCGGCACGATCTACGACCCCGCGAACGGCGTGAACGGTGAGCGCCGCGACCTGACGATTCGCGACGGCCGCATCGTCGAGGTTGACGCCAACACGCCGGTCGATCGCGAATACGACGCCACCGGCATGATCGTGATGGCGGGCGGCATCGACATGCATTCGCACATCGGCGGCGGCAAGACGAATCTGTCGCGCCTGCTGCTGCCCGAGGATCACCGCGACGATCCCGTGCGCGACGCGGCCTACGAATCGGTGCAGGACGGCGCGGGACGCTACCTGCGCCTGCCGTCGTGCGGCGTGTGCGCGCCGGGCACGCTCGCGACCGGCTACCGCTATGCCGAGATGGGCTACACGGCGGCGTTCGAACCGGCGATGATGCCTTCCAACGCGCGTCATACGCACCTCGAAATGGGCGACACGCCGATCATCGACCACGGCGCGTACGTGATGCTCGGCAACGACGAACTGTTCCTGCAGATGCTCGCCGCGCGCGACGACTTCGAGCGGCTGCGCGATTACGTCGGCTGGACGATTCATGCGAGCAAGGCGCTCGGCGTGAAGGTGGTCAATCCCGGCGGCATTTCCGCGTTCAAGTTCAACCAGCGTTCGCTCGACGTCGACGAGCAGCACAAGCATTACGGCATCACGCCGCGCGAGGTGCTGCGCACGCTGTCGCGCGCGTTGACCGAATTGCGCGTGCCGCATCCGCTGCATGTTCACGCGAGCAATCTCGGCGTGCCCGGCAACATCGATTCGACGATCGCGACGATGGACGCCGCCGACGGCCTGCCGATCCATCTCACGCACATCCAGTTTCACAGCTACGGCGTCGAGGGGCCGCAGAAGTTTTCGTCGGGCGCGCGCCACATCGCCGAAGCGGTGAACGCGCGGCCGAACGTGTCGATCGATGTCGGCCAGATCATCTTCGGACAAACCGTCACGGCCTCGGGTGACACGATGATGCAGTTCCGCAACGCGCCGATGGCCCGGCCGCACAAGTGGGTGCTCGGCGATATCGAATGCGACGCGGGCTGCGGCGTGGTGCCGTTCCGTTATCGCGAGCAAAGCTTCGTGAATGCGCTGCAATGGATCATCGGGCTTGAAATCTTTCTGCTGGTCGACGACCCGTGGCGTGTCGCGATGACGACCGATCATCCGAACGGCGGCCCGTTCACCAGCTATCCGCATCTGATCCGCCTCCTGATGGACAAGTCGTTTCGCGACGAGCAGCTCGCGAAACTCCATCCCGACGCGCAAGTGGCGAGCGCACTGCCGCAATTGAAACGCGAATTCTCGCTGTACGAGATCGCCGTCATCACGCGCGCGGGTCCCGCGCGCCTGCTGGGCCTGCGCGACCGCGGCCATCTGGGCGAAGGCGCGGCGGCCGACATCGCCGTCTATCGCGACGAGCCGGACCGCGAGCGGATGTTCACGTCGCCCGCCTACGTGTTCAAGGACGGCGAACTGGTCGCGCGCGACGGCACGCTCGTCGCCACGCCGACGGGCGGCATCCATTTCGTGTCGCCCGAATTCGACCGCGGCATCGAGAAGACGCTGCGCGCCTACAGCGACGCCAATCTCGCGAGCAACTTCGCGCATGCCGCGATCAGCGACGACGAGATCTGCAATTGCTGCCGCGGCGGCAGGCTGCTGCCCGTCGAATGTCTGGCTAACGGTTGACTCAAAAACGGTTGATTCACGCCAAAACGAACCCCAGACGATGAGCGACCCGGCACCCCTTCAGATCAACGGCACCACGATCGACGCAACCTTCGCGGAAGCCTTTCCGATGAAGGCGACCCGGCTCGTCATCACCGCGCACACGCCGGCGTGGGCGCTGAACGCCGCCAACTCGATGACGGGCTTCGCGACCTCGGTGATCGGCTGCGGTTGCGAGGCGGGCGTCGAGCGCGAACTCGCGCCTGGCGAAACGCCGGATGGACGGCCCGGGGTTGCGGTCTTGCTGTTCGCGGTGTCCTCGAAGGAATTGGCCAGGCAGCTTGAACGCCGCGTCGGCCAATGCGTGCTCACCTGCCCGACCACCGCCGTCTATGGCGGCATCGATCCGGCGACGAGCCGCGCGCCGCTCTCCGACGTGGCCTCGCTCGGCCGCGGACTGCGTTTTTTCGGCGACGGCTGGCAGATTTCGAAGATGCTAGGCGGCACGCGCTACTGGCGAGTGCCCGTGATGGACGGCGAGTTCGTCTGCGAAGAGACCACGGCGACGGTGAAGGCCGTCGGCGGCGGCAATCTGCTGCTGCTCGCACGCGACATCGACGCCGCGCTGGCCGCCGCCGAAGCCGCCGTGGCGGCGATGCGCAAGCTGCCGAACGTGATCATGCCGTTTCCGGGCGGCATCGTCCGCTCGGGGTCGAAGATCGGTTCGAAGTACAAGGGCGCGACCGCGTCCAGCAACGACGCGTTCTGTCCGACGCTCGTCGGACTCTCGCCGCGCAGCGAACTGAGCGCGGAAGTCGGCTGCGTGCTGGAAATCGTGATCGACGGCCTCACCGATGCGGACGTCGGCGCGGCGATGACGGCGGGGATCGTCGCGGCCACTGCGCTGGGACGCGCGGCGGGCATGCTGCGGATTTCGGCGGGCAACTACGGCGGCAAGCTGGGGCCGTACCACTTCCATCTGCACGAACTTGCCGCCAGCCTCGACGGGAGCCGCGCATGAGCACGACGACAACCCTGCGCGTGAAAACACCGCCCGGTTTCCGCGTGGATGCGGGCGCGCTGTTGCCCGCGCCGCTCGCCAAACTGAGCGTGGCGGAAATCGCGCGCATCGTGCTGCCCGCGGGCAACGACCGGTGCGCCGTGGGCGATGTGTTCGAGGTATCGCGTAGTGAAACCGCGGCGGTGTCTGCTGCGCCCGACGCCTCTCACGCCGACGCCACGCTCGTCATCGACGGCGCCGCGCCATGGCTCGACCGCGTGGGTGCGCGCATGACGGCGGGCCACCTCGTCGTCCACGGTTCGACGGGCGACTACGGCGGCTTGCAGATGGCGGGCGGCGTGTTGCGCATCGACGGCAATGCGGGACACTTCACCGCCTGCGAAATGCGCGGCGGACGCCTGAGCGTAACCGGCAATAGCGGCGATTTCGCCGCCGGCGCGCTCACCGGCGACATGGAAGGCATGACGGGCGGCACGCTGACGATTCACGGCGACGCGGGCGCGCGGCTCGCCGACCGCATGCGCCGCGGCCTCGTCCTCGTCGGCGGCGATGCGGGCGAATTTGCCGCTTCGCGGCTCGTCGCGGGCACCATCTGCGTCGCGGGGCAACTCGGCCCGCATTATGCGTACGGTATGAGGCGCGGCACGCTGCTGCTCGCGCAGCGGCCCGCGCAACTGCCGCCGACCTTCGCCGAAGGCGGCCGCGGTTTCGACGTATTCTGGGCGTTGCTGGTACGTAGTCTCGCCCGCGAAATCGCGCCCTTTTCGCAGTGGCGTGCAATGAAGCTGCCGGCGCGCTATGCCGGCGATCTCGCGGTCGACGGACGGGGGGAAATATTGATCGCCGGGTAAGACCCGAGTGGTGCGCGCAACCGGCTGTATTAGTGTTCGATGGAGACACCAAACGGAAGGAGATGGGATGACGACGGCGCATTCTCCCCAAGCCAACAAGCCACGCGCTGACGCTAACGCCAACGCACGCGAGCCGCGCTATGCCGGCTCGCTGATCGTGCTGCATTGGGTGATCGCGCTCGGCATCGTCGGCCTGCTTGCGCTTGGACTGTATATGGTCGGGTTGCCGAAAGGGCTGCCTGTCAAAGCGACGTTGATCAACTTTCACAAGTCACTCGGACTGACGGTTTTCCTGCTGGTGCTTCTCCGCATCATGGTGCGCGCGGCCTCTGGTCGGCCGCCTCTGCCGCCGATGCGACCGTGGCAACGCGCCGCCGCGCGCACTACGCAGGGTCTTTTATACGTGGCAATGGTCGTGATGCCGCTCACCGGCTATCTCGGCTCGTCGTTCAACACCTATGGCACGCGTTTCTGGGGCATCCCGCTGCCGAAGTGGGGCTGGGACGACAAGGAACTGCGCTCGCTGTTCTTCGGCATTCACGAAGCGACCGCCTATGTGTTGATCGCGCTGATCGTCGTGCACGTGGCCGGGGCGATCAAGCATCAGTGGATCGATCGCGACAACCTGCTTGCGAGGATGCTGCCATGACGAGACGTGCTGCACGGACCGGTTCGCCGCACGCGTCACACGCGTCGTCGCCGTTCACGCGCGAGGCGCTGCGCACGCGTGACGGGCAGCGCGTGGCGTATGCGGTGGCGGGCGCGTCCGACGGCGTGCCGGTCGTGGTGTTGCACGGCGGGCCGGGCAGCGGCAGCCAGCCCGGCGCGCTGCAACTGTTCGATCTGACGCGCTTCAGGGTGGTGCTCGTCGATCAACGCGGCACCGGCGCGTCGACGCCGCACGGCAGCGTGCGCCACAACCGCACCGGCCATCTGATCGACGATCTCGAAGCTGTGCGCGTGCGGCTCGGCTTCGAGCGCTGGGGCGTGTTCGGCGGATCGTGGGGCGCGGCGCTGGCGCTCGCGTATGCGGGAACGCATCCGCGGTCGGTGACGGGCGTCGTGATGCGCGGGCTGTTTCTCACCTCGGCGCGCGAGGTTCGCGGCCTGTTCGTCTCGTCGCGCAGGCGGGCGCCTCGTGCATGGGCGCGGCTGCGTGGCGCTGTTCGTTGCGATGATCGGGACATTAGCGAACACGGCGGCTTTAGCAATCACAGCAACGTTAGCGACCTCAGCAACCGGCCTGCGGCGCTGCTGGCCCGCTGCCACGCGAAGCTCCAACGCGGCGGCGCAAATCAGGCGCGGCAGCATGCCCTCGCGCTGGCATGGCGCGGCTATGAAGACGCGGTTCTCGCGAGCGCCTCAACACGCCGCGCGCTTTCCACCACCGCACGTGTCTCACGCCGAAGCACGCGCAAGCTGATCGGCAAATACCGCATTCAGGCCCATTACCTGATGCATCGCTGCTGGCTCGGCGAAACCCGTCTGCTGTCGCTCGCGCGCCGCGCTGCCGCAGCGGGCGTGCCGCTTGCCGCGGTGCACGGCTCGCGCGATCCGGTCTGTCCGCGCGGCAACTTGCAGCGGCTCGCGCGAGCCGTGCCCGCGGCGCGCGTCGAATGCGTGCGCGCCGGTCATCTGGCGAGCGATCCCGCGCTGCGCGAGAGCGTCGCCCGCGCGCTCGTCACGATGTTCGTTCCACCCGCTCACGAGGGGCGCAGCATGCGCCGCGCGGCATGAAAATCAAGGTACTCGGCTCATCGGCGGGCGGCGGTTTTCCGCAATGGAACTGCAATTGCCGCAATTGCGACGGCGTGCGGCGCGGCACGCTGAAGGCAAGCCGCCGCACGCAGTCGTCGATCGCGGTGAGTGCGAACGGCGAGGACTGGCTGCTCGTCAACGCGTCGCCCGATCTGCTCGCGCAGATCGCCGCCAATCCCGAATTGCAGCCGGCCCGCCGCGCGCGCGACAGCGGCATTGCCGCAGTGCTAGTCATCGACGCGCAAATCGACCACGTCACCGGTCTCCTGATGCTGCGCGAACGCGACACGCCGTTGCCGCTCTACGCGACCGACGCCGTATGGCAAGACCTGTGCACCGGTTTTCCGGTCGGACCGATCCTCTCGCACTATTGCGGCGTCGAGCATCACCGCATCGCGCTCGACGGCGCGCCGCTCGCGGTCGAAGCGCTGCGCGACGTGCGGATCGATGCGCTGCCGCTATCGAGCAAGGCGCCGCCCTACTCGCCGCACCGCAACGCGCCCGAACGCGGCGACAACATCGGGCTCGTGTTCACGAACCTGCAGTCCGGCAAGCGCGCGTTCTACGCGCCGGGGCTCGGCGCGATCGAGCCTCACGTGCTCGAGGCGATGCGCGACGCGGACCTGCTGCTCGTCGACGGCACGCTATGGACCGGCGATGAAATGATCCGCCTCGGCCTGTCGAAGAAAACCGCCGCCGATATGGGCCATCTGCAGCAGTCCGGCGAAGGTGGCATGATCGAAGTGCTCGACTCGCTCGATGCGGGCGAGGCACACGACCCGCGCAAGGTGCTGATTCATATCAACAACACGAACCCGATCCTCGTCGAAGACGGCCCCGAGCGCCGCATCTTGAGCGAACACGGGATCGAAGTGGCATACGACGGGATGACGTTCGACCTGTGAAGCAACGCCATCCAGCGTGAACAACGGAGAAGGCATGAACGCGAAAGACACCTTCGGCACGGCGCCATCCGGCGAAGCGAATGCGAACGGAACCGCACGCGCCGGGCAACCGGCGTGGACCCGCGAGGAATTCGAAGCGCAGCTGCGCGCGAAAGGCACCGCTTATCACATCCATCATCCGTTCAACGTGAAGATGAATAGCGGCGGCTGCTCGCGCGAGCAGATTCGCGGCTGGGTCGCGAACCGCTTCTACTATCAGATCAATATTCCGCTGAAGGACGCGGCGGTGCTGTCGAACTGTCCGGATCGCGAGACGCGCCGCCGCTGGGTGCTGCGCATTCTCGACCACGACGGTTATGGCGACGAGGAAGGCGGCATCGAAACATGGGCGCGTCTCGCCGACGCGGTCGGCCTCTCGCGCGACGATCTGTGGTCGCTAAAAATGGTGACGCCCGGCGTGCGCTTCGCCGTCGACTCCTATGTGAATTTCGCGCGCCGCGCGCCGTGGCAGGAAGCGGTGTGCTCGTCGCTCACCGAGATGTTCGCGCCGCAGGTTCACCGCGACCGGCTCGCGAGCTGGCCGGAACACTATCCGTGGATCGAGCCCGCCGGCCTTGCCTATTTCCGCTCGCGCATCACGCTCGCACAGCGCGACGTGCTGCACGGACTCGAAGTCACGCTGAATCATTTCACGCGGCGCGAGCAGCAGGAACGCGCGCTGGAGATTTTGCAGTTCAAGCTCGACATTCTGTGGACGATGCTGGATTCGATCGAAAAGGCTTTCCCGCAATGAACGACGCGCCACGCGCCGGCGGCGCCACGCAAACCGCCGATCGACCGACGATCAACAAGCTGTTTCGCCTGCAATGGGAACCGGCGCAGAACGCTCATGTGCTGCTCTATCCCGAGGGCATGGTGAAGCTCAATCAAAGCGCCGCGGAAATCCTCAAGCGCTGCGACGGCACGCGCGATATCGATGCGCTGATCGCCGATCTGGAGCTGGCGTTCAACACCACCGGGCTCGGCGCCGAAGTGCGCGCATTCATCGCCGACGCGCGGGCGCGCGGCTGGCTGGAGTAGCGTCATGACCGATCTCTCGCAACCCGTTGCCGATGCTCAGGTGCAGGCCGCCGCCGGCGTCGCGCCGCCGTTGTGGCTGCTCGCCGAACTCACGTATCGCTGTCCGCTGCATTGCGCGTTCTGCTACAACCCGGTCGACTATACGGACCATAGCCGTGAACTCAGCACCGAGCAATGGATCGGCGTGCTGCGCGAGGCACGCGCGCTCGGCGCCGCGCAACTGGGGTTTTCGGGCGGCGAACCGCTCGTGCGGGACGACCTGGAAGTGCTGGTCGAGGAAGCGCGCAAGCTGGGTTTCTATACGAACCTGATCACCTCCGGCATCGGTCTCACCGACAAGCGGCTCGGCGACCTGAAGGCGGCCGGGCTCGATCATATCCAGTTGTCGTTCCAGGATTCGACGCAGGAACTGAACGACTTCCTGAGCAGCACGCGCACCTTCGATCTGAAACAGCGCGTGGCGGCGTCGATCAAACGACACGGCTTTCCGATGGTGCTCAACTGCGTGCTGCATCGCTACAACCTGCCGCACGTCGACAAAATCATCGACATGGCGCTCGCAATGGGCGCCGAATATCTCGAGCTCGCGAACACGCAGTATTACGGTTGGGCGCATACGAACCAGGCGCAGCTGATGCCGACCCGCGAGCAACTCGAAGAAGCCGAAGCCGTGGTCGAGCGTTACCGCCGCACGCACGGCGAGCGCTGCAAGATCTTCTTCGTTGTGCCGGACTATTTCGAGCGCCGGCCGAAGCGCTGCATGAACGGCTGGGGCGCGGTGTTTCTCGGCGTCGCGCCGGACGGCGCCGCGTTGCCGTGTCACGCCGCGCGCGGCCTGCCTGGCCTCGTGCTGCCGAACGTGAAGGACACGCCGCTGCGTGAGATCTGGTACGAGAGCGATGCGTTCAGCCGCTTTCGCGGCCTCAACTGGATGAAAGAGCCCTGCCGCAGTTGCGAGGAAAGGGAACGCGACCTGGGCGGCTGCCGTTGCCAGGCGTACCTGCTCACCGGCGACGCGGCCAACGCCGACCCGGTCTGCGACAAGTCGCCATTTCACGAGGCCGTGGTGAAGGTGGTCCAGCGCGCGGCGACGCCGGCTGAACGGCACGAGCCGCACGAGCCGCGTGAACCACGCGAGCAACCCATCCTGTTTCGCAACGACGCCAACTCACGCAAACTCGCGGCCGACGCCTTCGTTCCGCCCGATGACCACGGCGGCCCCGGAGGCCGCTCATGACAACCGGCGGCATCTCCGTCCTGCTCGTCGACGATCACGCGGTGGTGCGCGAAGGCTACCGCCGTCTGCTCGAATTGAATGCCGACGTGCACGTGTGCGGCGAAGCGGCGGATGCAGCGCAGGCGTATCAGCGCTTTTGCGCGCTGCGGCCCGATGTGGTCGTGATGGATGTGTCGCTGCCGGGCGCGAGCGGCGTCGAAGCGATGCGGCGGATGCTCGCCCGTGTGCCCGATGCCCGCGTGCTGATTTTCAGCGTGCACGAAGAAGCGATTTTCGTGCGCCGCGCGCTGGATGCCGGCGCGCTCGGCTACGTGACCAAGGCGAGCGCGCCCGACGTGCTGGTGGAAGCGGTGCGTACGGTCGCTCGGCGCGCGGGCTATCTGAGCCCCGATATCTCGCACGCGCTCGCGCTGCGCACCGCGTTCAGTGAAGGGCCGCCGGGGCGGCAGTTGTCGGCACGTGAGTTCGAGGTGCTGCGCCTGCTCGTGCAGGGTTATACGCTGCCGAGCATCGCTGAAAAACTCGGGCTGAGCCAGAAGACCGTCGCCAATCATCAATCGGTGATCCGGCAAAAATTCGGCGCCGACAACGGTGTGCAGCTCGCGCAAATGGCGAGCCGGCTCGGACTTCAGTTCACCGGCTCCGGCTCGTCGGCAAGCCCTGCTTGAGCCGGCACGCGCGCACAGAACAGAAAGCCGCCGTCCGGCTTGCTTGCCACGTGAAATTCGCCGCCGAGCGCCTCGACGCGCTCGCGCATGCCGATCAAGCCGAGGCCGCTGCGCGGCTTCTCGAGATCGATGCCGGGGCCGTCGTCGGCCATGGTCACGACGATTTCGTCGATCACCTCGCCCTCATGTCCGGGCCGCGCTTCACGTGGCGCGCGCACCATGAACACCTCCACGCGTGAAGTGCGGGCGAACTTCGAGACATTGGTCAGCCCTTCCTGCACGAGCCGATAGAGCGTGATGGTCAGCGCGTCGCTCAGACCGGCGAAATCCCCTTCGATCGTCAGCGAGAAGGAAGCGTGCGGCAGCCGCTCGCGCCAGCCGTCGACACAATGTTCGAGCGCGCTCGGCAAGCCGAATTCATCGAGGCCGATAGGCCGCAGACGCCGGATCATCCCGCCGATCTGGCGGTAAACGTGGCTGGCGCTCTGGATCAAACCAAGCGATACGCGGTGAATCTCCGGCTCGCGTGCCGTGGACAGATCGCGGATGCGCGCGGCGTCGAGCGCGATGGCGTTCAGGTACTGGCCGAGTTCATCGTGCAGTTCGCGCGCGAGATGCCGGCGCTCGTGTTCCTGCGCCTGCAGCGCCTGATTGGCGAGACGGCGGTTCTCCGCGAGCAGGCGCTCGGCCTGCTCTTCCAGCGCGCGGCGGCGGTTCAGTTCACGGCGCGCCTCGCGGTAGCGGCGCCATGCGAACCACGCGAGGCCGACGGAGAGCACGCATAGCGTGCCCGGCAATTCGTCGAGCTGAAAGCGTTCCATGCCGCGGGTCCAGCGATAGGCCCGTTCGCTGACGTCCAGCATCGCGCCGAGCGCGGCAGCGGCCACGGTCACGACGAACACCCACGCAAGGTCGCGCCCCACCGTCGAATGCGGTTGCGCGCGGCGCGTGGAAGAGGGATTCGGGGGATCGTTTGACATCACATTTGCATTCTACCCAGCCCGATTGCACGCGGAGGATTTTTGCAACGCATTTGGGAATGCTTCCCCGGCATATCGGGAAAAGCTCCCGGGCCTTCGTTGCCTGGGTATGCGAAGCTTTTGTCCACACCATGAGAAAGCGCTACGCACGCGGCGCATCGCGGCCGCTTGAACAACCGCTTGAACAACGATAGTCACGATAGCGCGTCGATCCGGCAGGAGACAAACAATGAACATGCCATCCCGGCCGCGCCGCACACCCCGCTTGCGACGGCGCATCGGCTTTACCCTCGGTTTCGGCGGTGCGCTCGCCAGTCTGAGCCTCACGGCGTGGGCGCAGGCCGAACCTGCCGTGGCGGCATCCGCCGCCGCAGCCAACCCCGATCCGGCCACCGCCGACATCACGCTCGCGCCTGTCGTCGTCGTGGGCACGACGCCGCTTCTCGGCATCGGCACGCCGCTCTCGCAGGTGCCCGCCAACGTGCAGACGGTCCACGCGCAGGACCTCGACCAGCAGCACCGCAGCACGCTCACCGATTACTTCGCGAAGAATCTGCCGAGTGTCGATATCGCCGACGCGCAAGGCAATCCGTACCAGGTGAACATCAACTATCGCGGCTTCACCGCGTCGCCGCTGCTCGGCACGCCGCAGGGCCTCTCCGTATTCGTCGACGGCGTGCGCGTGAACGAGCCGTTCGGCGACGTGGTGAACTGGGACCTGATTCCGCAGCAGGCGATCGATACGATTCAACTGATTCCCGGCTCGAATCCGACGTATGGCCTCAATACGCTCGGCGGCGCCATTTCGATCACCACGAAAAACGGCAAGACCAGCCCCGGCGGCGAGGCCGAGGTGGCGTTGGGTTCCTGGGGCCGCAAAACCGCGCAGATCGAACAGGGCGGCACCATCGGCTCCAACCTGGACTACTACGTGACCGGCAGCGTGGCGAACGACAACGGCTGGGCCGAACAGAACGCGAGCCGCGTGCGCCAGGCGTTCGGCAAGCTGCGCTACACCGACGCCGATACCACCCTGTCGTTCTCCGCCGGCGGCGCGGACAACGACCTGCACGGCGCGCAAACCATTCCGCGCTCATTCCTCGGCAACCCGAAGCAGCCTTATACCTACCCCGACCAGAATGTGAACGACGTCGGCTACGTGACGCTTTCGGGCGATCACTACTTCAACGATCACGTGGAACTGAGCGGCAACCTCTATTACCGGCACTTCCGCAACAGCAACATCAGCAGCAACGTGAATAGCGGCTTTGGCTCCGTGGATGACGATGGCGACATCGATACGGTGCAGGCGACCAACGACAAGTCGTCGGTCACGACCGACAGCTATGGCGCAAGCCTGCAACTCACGCTGCTCGGCAAGCTGGGCGGAATGGAAAACCAGTTCGTCGCGGGCATGTCGGCCGATCTTGCCAATTCGCACTACGTCGCCTCCTCGCAGGAGGCGGCCTTCACCGATTCACGCGCGACGATCGGCCTCGGCGATTTCACGCAGGAAACCGCGGCGAAGACGCATAACGGCAACTATGGCCTCTATCTGCAAGATACCTTGTCGCTGACCCGCCAGTGGTCGCTGACGCTCGCCGGACGCTACAACTGGGCTGACGCCACGATCGGCGATTCGAGCGGCACGCAGCCGCAGCTTAACGGCCACCATACGTTTTCCCGCTTCAATCCGGCCGTCGGCATCAACTGGAATCCGACGCCCGCCCTCACGGCCTATGCGACCTACAACGAAGGCATGCGCTCGCCGACCGCCATCGAACTCGCCTGCGCCGATCCGGCCGCGCCCTGCTCGCTGCCGAACGACTTCGTGTCGGACCCGTCGCTCGAACCGGTGATCTCGAAGACCTTCGAGATCGGTGCGCGCGGGCGCTTAGGGCAGGCGACGACCTGGAGCGCCGCCGTCTACAGCACGACGCTCGACAACGATATCGAATTCATTAGCAGCAACGGCGCGTCGAGCACCGAGGGATTCTTTCAGAACGTCGGCCGCACGCGCCGGCAAGGGGCCGAGCTTTCCGGGCACAGCAAGTTCGGGCCGCTCGCCGTCACCGCCAGCTACAGCTACGTCAATGCGACCTACCGGTCGACGTGGACTGAACACAGCCCGAGCAACTCCAGCGCCGACGCGAACGGCAACATCACGGTCAAGTCCGGCAATCATATTCCGGGCATCCCCGCGAACACGATCAAGCTGCAGCTCGACTACGCGGCCACGTCGAAGTGGGACATCGGCGCGAACCTGACCTGGCGCGGCGGCATCTATGCGCAGGGCGACGAAAACAATCAGGACGTGAACGGCAAGATTGCCGGCTATCTGCTGATCGATCTCGACACGTCTTACCAGGTGACCAAACAACTGCAGGTCTTCGCGAACATCACGAACCTGCTGGACAAGCGCTACGCGAGCTTCGGCACGCTCGGCGAAAATTTCTTCAACGGACCGAACCATACGTTCGACGGCGCGAACCCGGTCAACGAACAATTCGTCGGGCCGGGCGCGCCGCGCGGCGTGTGGGTCGGTTTGCGCTATGCGTGGAAATAGCGCTGATTAACGCCCCATCACTGCGATTCGATCGAGCCGTCGCTATGCGGATAGGTGACGATGCCCCACGCCAGCGGCAGCTCGCCGATCTGCTTGATCGGCTGGTAGCTCCGCGCGTCGAGCACATAGACCGAATCCGAACGGCCGCATGCCACCAGCAGCTTCGCGCCGTCGGGCGTGAAGCTGAAATGCCAGCAGCGCTGGCCGACCGGCACGTCGGTCACATGCTCGTAGCTGCGCCCGTCGAAGACCTGCAGGGTCTTGTCGCGCGCCGCGGCAACGAAAAGCCGTTTGCCGTCGGGGCCGAACGCTATGCCATACGGTCCGAGCTTCGTATCCACCGTTTTGACGACTTTGAGCGTGCGCGCGTCGATCACCACCAGCTTGCTCAGCGATTCCAGCGTGACCACGTAGTCCTTGCCGTCGGGCGACAGGCGGATGCCGCGCGGACGGCCGCCAGCGGCGAGCTTCACCGTTTTGATCGGCGCGCCCGTGCGGGCATGATAGACCGACACGGTATCGTCGCCTTCGTTGGTGACGAGTATCGTCTTGCCGTCGCGTGAAAATTCGATGCCTTCTGTTTCGTGGCCGCTCGTCACCGAGTGCACCACGCGCCATGTCTTCATATCGACGATCGCGATTTGCGCGGGCGGTTTGTTGGCGTCGTCGTCATCGTCGGCAGGCTTGCCGGCTGGTTTTTCGCCTGGGGTGCCGGCCGATTTGCCGTCTGATTTTTCGCCGGGCTTTTCGCCGGATTTGTTGGCTCCCGGCGGGCCG
>DASPZL010000541.1:0-3127 GCA_035636295.1 Paraburkholderia sp. | reverse complement strand
GAATTTCCTGCTCGCCATCGTGCTGTTCGCGCTCGTGTTCGCCACGGGCGTGACGGAGCCGGCGGCCGTGGTCGCGGCGCCCGCGTCGAATACGCCGGCGGCAATGGCCGGTTTCGACGGCGGTGAAACCATCGTCGCGGCGCGCGCCGAGAACGCCGGCGAATCCGAACCGGTGCGTTCGTGGTCCGATCTGCGCTGGAAACTGCTGGGCGCCGCATTCGATCACAAGCGCGTCGTGCTGAGCGCGAAAGATGCGCACGGCATGTCCGATTTCCAGCTCGATCTGCGCGGCATCACCGAGAAAGATGTCGACGATGACTTCATGTCGCATCTCGGTTTCGAGCCGGGCGGCGGCAAGCTGACGGTGGCGGGTGTGCAGCCGGGCAGCGCGGCGCAACAGGCCGGTCTCACAGCGGGTGACCGTCTGCGTTCCGTCGACGGCATGTCGACCGACAATGCCACGGCCTTCATCGCTTATGTAAAATCGCACGCCGGCAAGCCCATGATGCTGCAAGTGGAGCGTGGCGGGGCCGGCGAGGCGGCGGGCAAGCTCGAAGAAATCCGCATCGTTCCGCAAGCGCAGCGTGACGACGCAACGGGGCAGCAGATCGGCCGTATCGGCGCTGAACTGTCCACCCAGGTGCCGTCGATCGACGTGCATTACGGGCCTATCGAGAGCCTGCAACTCGGCGCGCGCCGTACGTGGGATCTCGCGGTTTACTCGGTGCGGATGTTCGGCAGAATGATCGTCGGCGAGGCATCGCTGAAAAATCTTTCCGGTCCCGTGACGATCGCCGATTACGCAGGAAAGAGCGCACGTCTAGGTCCTTCTGCGTTTCTGTCGTTCCTGGCCCTTGTCAGTATTAGCCTCGGCGTACTGAACCTGTTACCGATTCCGGTATTGGACGGGGGTCATCTGTTATATTATTTGGTTGAAGCTGTAACCGGCAAAGTTGTCTCCGATCGCTGGCAACTCGTTTTTCAGAGGGCGGGTCTCGCCTGCATCGTCGCATTGTCGGCGATTGCGCTGTTCAACGATCTGGCTCGTTTAATCCATTTTTAAAGTGTCCGGCGGCGTTCACGATGGCGACCGTCTGACCTGATGCAGCTATACACACTGGGGAAGCACGTTGTTTAAACCTCATCGCTTTGTTCCAAAGACGGTTATAGCCGCGGCATTCGCCGCGCATGGGCTGGTTGCTCACGCAACGTCGCCCTTCGTGGTGCAAGACATCCGGATCGAGGGATTGCAACGCGTCGAACCTGGTACCGTGTTCGCGTACCTGCCTATCAAGCAAGGCGACACTTTCAGCGACGACAAGGCTTCCGAAGCCATTCGCGCACTGTATGCCACGGGCTTTTTCAACGACGTCAAGATCGCGACCGAAGGCAATGTCGTGATCGTGCAGGTGCTGGAACGTCCGGCCATCGGCACGATCGATTTCTCCGGCATTCACGAGTTCGACAAGGAAAACCTGACCAAGGCGCTGCGTGCCGTCGGTTTGTCGCAAGGTCGTTACTACGACAAGGCGCTGGTCGACAAGGCCGAGCAGGAACTGAAGCGTCAGTATCTGACGCGCGGCTACTATGCCGCCGAAGTCACCACCACGATCACGCCGATCGACCGCAACCGCGTGTCGGTGCTGTTCTCGGTGGCCGAAGGTCCGAGCGCGAAGATCCGCCAGATCAACTTCATCGGCAACAAGGCGTTCAGCACGGGTACGCTGCGCGACGAAATGCAGCTGTCCACGCCGAACTGGTTCTCGTGGTACACGAAGAACGACCTGTACGCGAAAGACAAGCTCACCGGCGACCTCGAAAACGTCCGCTCGTATTACCTGAATCGCGGCTACCTCGAGTTCAACATCGAGTCGACCCAGGTGTCGATCACGCCGGACAAGAAGGAGATGTACCTCACCGTCACGCTGCACGAAGGCGAGCCGTACACGATTTCGAGCATCAAGCTGGCCGGCAACCTGCTTGACCGCGAGCCGGAGCTGAACAAGCTCATCAAGATCAAACCGGGTGACCGTTTCTCGGCGGAGAAGCTGCAAGCCACCACCAAGGCGATCGTCGACAAGCTCGGCGAGTACGGCTATGCGTTCGCCACCGTCAATGCGCAGCCGCAGATCGATCAGACCAACCACAAGGTCGACCTGACGCTGCAGGTGGACCCGAGCCGCCGCGTGTACGTGCGCCGCATCAACGTGGTCGGCAATACGCGTACTCGCGACGAAGTGGTGCGCCGTGAAATGCGCCAGCTCGAAAGCTCGTGGTTCGACTCGAATCGCCTCGCGCTGTCGAAAGACCGGATCAACCGTCTGGGCTACTTCACCGACGTCGACGTGACCACGATTCCGGTCGAAGGCACGCCGGACCAGGTCGATGTGGACGTCAAGGTGGCCGAAAAGCCGACCGGCGCGATCACGCTGGGCGCGGGCTTCTCGTCAACCGACAAGGTGGTGCTCTCGGCGGGCGTCTCGCAAGACAACGTGTTCGGTTCGGGCACGAGTCTCTCCGTGAACGTGAATACCGCGAAGACGTACCGTACGTTAACGGTCACGCAGGTCGATCCGTACTTCACGGTGGACGGCATCAAGCGCATTACCGACGTTTATTACCGTACGTATCAGCCGCTGTACTACTCGACGGATTCGAGCTTCAAGATCGTCACGGTCGGTGGCGACCTGAAGTTCGGCATCCCGTTCTCCGAAGTCGACACGGTGTACTTCGGTGCCGGCCTCGAGCAGAACCAGCTGGACATCGACTCGAACACGCCGCAGAGCTATATCGACTACGTGCATGAGTTCGGCCGCGTGTCGAACAACGTGCCGATCACGGTGGGCTGGTCGCGCGACGCGCGTGACAGCGCGCTGGTGCCGAGCCGCGGTTACTTCACGCAGGCGAACGCCGAATACGGCACGCCGATCGGCGGCACGCAGTACTACAAGGCCGACATCAACGCGCAGTACTATTACTCGTTTTCGCGCGGCTTCGTGCTGGGCTTCAACTTCCAGGGCGGCTACGGCAACGGCCTCGGCGGCAAGCCTTATCCGATTTTCAAGAACTACTACGCCGGCGGTATCGGCTCGGTGCGTGGCTATGAGCCGAGCTCGCTGGGTCCGCG
>DASPZL010000540.1:0-1820 GCA_035636295.1 Paraburkholderia sp. | reverse complement strand
TCATGCAGTCCGGCGCGCAGGAACAGATTATGATGGCACATCGCGGCAAACGCATGCGCCAGCGCATAGGCGGGGTCGAGCGCGAGTGCGCGTTCCAGAAGCACCAGCGCTTTTGTCGCACGCTCCGGCATCCCCGAATAGACGTCGGGCTGCGAATGCAAGACCAGATCGTAGGCATCTAGGCTATCCGGCCGCTTGCGTTTGACGCGTTCGATTTCGGCCCGGCGCAGGCTCGGCTCGATCGCACCGACCACATTGAGGGCAATCTCGTCTTGAAGCGCGAATATGTCGTCGAGCGGACGGTCGAAACGCTCCGTCCATAAATTGCCTGCGGTCTCCGCCTCTATCATGTGCGCGGAGATGCGGACACGATTGCCGTCCTTGCGCAGGCTTCCCTGCAACAGGTAGCGCACCCCGAGTTCGTGGCCCACACGCTTCGCGTCTACGGCCTTGCCTTTATAGGCAAAGCTCGAATTACGCGCGACCACGAACAGCCATTTGATGCGTGACAATCCGGCGATGATATCTTCGACCATCCCGTCGGCGAAATATTCCTGCGCAGGGTCGCCGCTTAGATTTGAAAACGGAAGCACCGCGACGGACGGCTTGTCGGGCAACGCAAGCGGCGCTGATGCCTGCGTACCTTCGGCGGCAGGCGGGTTGCCCGGCGTGACCGACGGCCCGACATAGCGGTAGCCGCGGCGCGGCAAGGTCTCAATCCAATCGGCAGCCCCGGCAACTTCCTCGAAGACCCGGCGCAAAGCCGCTATCTGAACCGTCAGATTGCTGTCCTCGATCGCAAGTCCCGGCCAGGCTGCCTCGATCAGTGCATCCTTGGAAACCGGTTCTCCCGCGCGCTCGACAAGCAGCCGAAGCAGCGCGACCGCGCGTTGACCCAGCACGATCGGTTCGGCACCGCGAAACAGTATTTCCGCTGCTACGTCGAGGCGGAACGGGCCGAATTCGTGGATCGTTGCCATCGTTCAAGCGGATACCATTCGGAAACTTTTTGCAACTCTTTCGGAACGAATTCACGACCTTCGGCCGCGGCGAGATCATGCTGCATCGATGGCTGCGCGCGAATTGAGCGCTGCGCATGAATCTCGTCGCTGCGCAGCCTGGCACCAAACCATGGAGAAACATCATGAGCGGAAAACCAGTCATTCGAATGCCGGGCGAGGGCAAGCAAGTCACGTTGGCCGGCCAACCGATGGTCTTTCTCGTGACCGGGCAAGACACCAAGCACACGTCGATGTTCGACTGGACACTGCCAGCCGGCTTTTCAACTGGCCTGCACGTGCATCGCGTTCAGGAAGAAACCTTCTATGTGCTTGAGGGCGAGTGCGAGTGGCAGGTCGGCGACCAAAAGGTTTGCGCCGGGCCCGGAACATATCTGTTCATTCCGCCGGGCGTGCCCCACAACATCGCCAATGCCGCCGACAAGCCGGCAAGAATGATCATGACCGTATCGCCGCCCGGTCACGAACATTATTTCGAAGAGCTCGTGAAACTGGTCGCGCACAGCAGCCCCCCGGACGCGAATGCCATCGCGGAATTGAGAGGCCGCTACGACACCGAACAGCTATCCGCGCTAAAGGCCAGTTAGCGATCTTCGATCTGGTGTGAGGCGGACGCGACAAATCGGCGCCCAAAAATGAAAGCCGCGCCAACCCGAAGGTTGACGCGGCGATGGCCGTTCTGTTGCCAGGTGGACCAACCCCGAACAGGTTACGCCGCGAGGCGCACTTCGTTCAATGCAACGTTATCGTTTGCATTTAGGTTTTTGACCCGATAACGGCGGTATCATGCCGAGCACAATT
>DASPZL010000539.1:0-4610 GCA_035636295.1 Paraburkholderia sp. | reverse complement strand
CGTACCACAAGGTCAATCCGGCCGACGCGCCGATCATGATTCTCGCGCTCACGTCGAAAACGCTGACCGCGGGCCAGTTGTACGACTCCGCGGCCACGGTGCTGCAGCAGTCGCTCTCGCAGGTGGACGGCGTGGGCGAAGTGGACGTGAGCGGCTCGGCCAATCCGGCCGTGCGCGTCGAACTGGAACCGCAGGCGCTGTTCCACTACGGCATCGGTCTCGAGGACGTGCGCGCGGCGCTCGCCGCGGCCAACGCGAACAGCCCGAAAGGCTCGATCGAGTTCGGCCCGAACCGCGTGCAGATCTACACCAACGACCAGGCGAGCAAGGCGTCGCAATATCGCGACCTCGTGATCGCCTATCGCAACGGCTCGGCCGTGAAGCTCTCCGACGTGGCCGAAGTGGTCGATTCGGTCGAAGACCTGCGCAACCTCGGCCTCTTCAACGGCAAGCGTTCGGTGCTGGTGATCCTGTACCGCCAGCCTGGCGCGAACATCATCGAGACCATCGACCGCGTGACGGCGATGCTGCCGCAACTGCACGCGTCGCTGCCCGCGGACGTCGACATCACGCCGACCGCCGACCGCTCCACCACGATCCGCGCCTCGCTGAGGGACACCGAGCTCACGCTGGTGATCGCCATGGCGCTCGTGGTGATGGTGGTGTTCCTGTTCCTGCGCAACTGGCGCGCCACGCTGATTCCGAGCGTGGCCGTGCCGATCTCGATCATCGGCACGTTCGGCGCGATGTATCTGCTGGGCTTTTCCATCGACAACCTCTCGCTGATGGCGTTGACGATCGCGACCGGCTTCGTGGTCGACGATGCGATCGTGGTGCTGGAAAACATCTCGCGCCATATCGAGAACGGCGTGCCGCGCATGAAAGCCGCGTTCCTCGGCGCGCGCGAAGTCGGCTTTACGGTGATGTCGATCAGCATTTCGCTCGTCGCCGTGTTCCTGCCCATTCTGCTGATGGGCGGCATCGTCGGGCGGCTCTTTCGCGAGTTCGCGCTGACGCTGTCGCTCGCGATCGGCGTGTCGCTGATCGTTTCGCTCACGCTCACGCCGATGATGTGCTCGCGCCTTTTGCGCGAGCCGCACGAACAGAAGGAAGAAAGCCGCTTCGGCCGCTGGCTCGAACGCGGCTTCACGTCGATGCAGCGCGGCTATGAGCGCACGCTCGGCTGGGCGCTGCTGCATCCGCGTCTGATCGTGACGATTCTGCTGCTCACCATCGGGCTGAACATCTGGCTGTACATCATCGTGCCGAAGGGCTTCTTTCCGCAGCAGGACACGGGCCGGATGATCGGCGGCATCCAGGCCGATCAGAGCACCTCGTTCCAGGCAATGAAGGGCAAGTTCGCGCAAATGATGGAGATCGTCGGCAAGAACCCGGCGGTGGACAGCGTGGTCGGTTTCACGGGCGGCCGCCAGACCAACGCCGGCTTCATGTACGTCTCGCTCAAACCGAAGAGCGAACGCAAGATTTCCGCCGATCAGGTGATCCAGCAACTGCGCGCTCCGCTCGGCGATGTGGCCGGCGCGCGCACGTTCCTGCAGGCGGTGCAGGACATTCGCGTGGGCGGGCGGCAATCGAACGCGCAGTACCAGTTCACGCTGCTGGCCGATTCGACGCCGGACCTGTACCTGTGGGGGCCGAAGCTCACCGAGGCGCTGCAGGCGCGCCCCGAACTGACCGACGTGAATTCCGACCAGCAGCAAGGCGGCCTCGAAGCGATGGTGACGATCGACCGCGCCAGCGCGGCGCGTCTCGGCATCAAGCCGGCGCAGATCGACAATACCTTGTACGACGCGTTCGGCCAGCGCCAGGTTTCGACGATCTACAACCCGCTGAACCAGTACCACGTGGTGATGGAAGTCGCGCCGAAGTATTGGCAGAGCCCGGACATGCTCAAGCAGATTTACATCAGTACGTCGGGCGGCAGCGCGAGCGGCTCGCAGACCACGAACGCGCCGGCGGGCACGGTGACCGCGCAGACCACCAGCACGTCATCGAGCACGAGCGCGTCGGCGGGCGGCACGGCCGGCACGACGGCATCGAGCGCGGCCACCATCGCCGCCGATTCCGCGCGCAATCAGGCGATCAATTCGATTGCGACGAGCGGCAAGTCGAGCGCCTCGTCGGGCGCGGCGGTGTCGACCTCGAAGGAAACGATGGTGCCGCTGTCGGCGATCGCGAGCTTCTGGCCGGGGAATACGCCCTTGTCGGTGAATCACCAGAGCCAGTTCGTGGCCTCGACGATTTCGTTCAATCTGCCGCCGGGCGTGTCCTTATCGACGGCGACCCAGGCGATCTACGAGACGATGGCGCAGATCGGCATGCCGGCCACGATCCACGGCAGTTTCCAGGGCACTGCGCAGGCGTTCCAGCAGTCGATGTCCGACCAGCCGATCCTGATTCTGGCCGCGCTGGCGGCGGTGTATATCGTGCTGGGGATGTTGTACGAGAGCTATATCCATCCGCTGACGATTCTGTCGACGTTGCCTTCGGCGGGCGTGGGGGCGTTGCTCGCCTTGCTGCTGTTCAAGACCGAGTTCAGCATCATCGCGCTCATTGGGGTGATCCTGCTGATCGGCATCGTGAAGAAGAACGCGATCATGATGGTGGACTTCGCGATTGAAGCCTCGCGGCAAGGCCTGTCCTCGCGGGACGCGATTTTTCAGGCTTGCCTGCTGCGCTTCCGGCCGATCATGATGACCACCTTTGCCGCGCTTCTGGGCGCGTTGCCGCTGGCCTTCGGGCGCGGTGAAGGCGCGGAGTTGCGGGCGCCGCTCGGCATCGCGATCGTAGGCGGCTTGATCGTCAGTCAGATGCTGACGCTCTACACCACGCCGGTGGTTTATCTCTACATGGACCGGGTTCGGGTGAGGTGGGAGTCGAGGAAGGCGCTGCGGGCCGGCACGTCGCCGATCTGATTATTTCTGCCGCGCCGCGCTGTGGGTGAGTTGTCAGTCCGCGGATGCGGACAACCCACAGCGTGCGCTCTCAAAGGCGAAACGCTTAAAGCTTCTGCTCCATCGCCAGCAAAAAAATCCGCTGCCATTGCCTCGCCTGCCGCTCGCCCTGCATCGGCAAAATCCAAACGCCGTGTTTAGCGTCTTTCACCTTCAAGGCGACCTGCCATTGAGCGTCACGGCCTTGCGCCTCGGCGCCAAGCAGATCCGCAAAAATATAAGCGCCCTGCTCACCGCCTGCGTGAATCTCGCATAGCCGCTTGCCGGCGGCGAGCCGCACCGAACCCCAGTTCCCCACGAGTTCGTGAGTCCAATCGCCCTCGCGGACATTCGAGGCCACGTCCTTGCGGCGTCGCCACCAATGAGCAGCGGCGGCAATCAGAAGTAACGCGGCCAGAACGGCAATGCCGACCGCAACGGCCAGCCCGAACGCCGCCTGCAAGGCATAAAACGCGCGCACCGCGCCATACACCAGCGCGATCAGCGCAATCAACGCAACAAGAATCGGCATCTCAAGCTCACGAGACAAAACACTCAGGCTAGCACGAGCAATGCCCCGATCTCGCCGCAAGAATCCATTGCGAAAATTCGCGCGGCGGCTGTGCGTTGTCGAGGCTTTACTGCTGCTTGTGCGCCGCCGCCCAATCCTTCACCGCTTTTAGCGTGTTCTCGACGTGCTTCTCCGGCGAAAGGCTCGTGTACTCGTAAATGATCTTGCCGTCCGGCGCGATCACGTACGACACGCGATTGGCCATCGAGCTATGCATCGGCATGCCGGCGTCGTATGCGCCGATCACCTTCGAATCGGCGTCCGCGGCCACCGGGAATTTGCTGCGGCATTCGCTGACCGAAAACTTCGTCAACGTATCGATGTTGTCGTGCGACACGCCGATCACCGTCGCGCCATATTTCTTGTACTCGTCGACGGCTTCGGCAAACTCGTGCGCTTCGATCGTGCAGCCCTTGGTGAAGGCCGCCGGATAGAAATACAGCACCACCGGCCCTTTCTTCAACTCGTCGGCGAGCGAATAGGTGTAGGTCTTGCCGCCCAGCGAAGCCTGCGCGGTGAACGGCGGCGCCGCGTCGCCCGGCTTGAGCGTCGCCGAGGCCGTCAGCGAATGCATTGCGATTCCCATCGACATGACGGCGGCCAGCGCCACCGATATGAATTTTCTCGTCATTTGCAGTTCCTCCAGGCGTGAATGCACGCGGTTGGTTCAACGAGCCGAAGGTCGCGGTGTTCAGCCAAACCCCGGCACCTCCACACGCTATTGGACCACGTACCGGAAAGCTGCGTACGGATCTGGCGGATGCTGACGGTATGCAAACAGAACGCGCACGCGGATGCGAACACGAGCCAGCGCCGCAGCGCCGTAATGCGAATCCGCTCGACGCCGCGGAAGCTTGCACACGAAAAGCGACCGATATCGAGCAGGGAGCGCAGCAGCAACGTACACAACCGGGCTGTCTCAGCGCGAGCAGGGTGATCGCCGCCTTGCTGTCAGGCGGCCACTTCCTCGACATGCGCGCCGAACCACGCCGCCGCGGACAAATTCAACTCGGCCAGCACATCAGGCGTGAGCGCGGCGAAGCCGGGCGGCGCATCGGCTCCCGCGGCGATCGACGCCGCGTCGG
>DASPZL010000538.1:0-15618 GCA_035636295.1 Paraburkholderia sp. | reverse complement strand
GGAGACAGACGATATGCAAGCCAACACGGTTCACCCGTGCGACGAGCGGCTGCCCGCGGGCCAGTTGCTCACCCTCGGCATTCAGCACGTTCTGGTGATGTACGCCGGCGCGGTCGCCGTGCCGCTCATCGTCGGCGCGGCGCTCAAGTTGCCGAAGGACCAGATCGCGTTCCTGATCAGCGCCGATCTGTTTTCGTGCGGCATCGCCACGCTGATTCAGACGCTCGGCCTGTGGATCTTCGGCATCCGTCTGCCGGTCATCATGGGCTGCACGTTCGCGGCAGTCGGTCCGATGGTCGCGATCGGCACCAATCCTTCGCTCGGCATTCTCGATATCTTCGGCTCGACGATCGCGGCCGGCGTGGTCGGCATCCTGCTCGCGCCGGCGATCGGCAAGTTGCTGCGCTTCTTCCCGCCGGTGGTGGTCGGTGTGGTGATTTCGGTGATCGGCTTGTCGCTGATGGAGGTCGGCATTAATTGGGCGGCCGGCGGCGTAGGCAATCCCGAGTACGGCAACCCGGTCTATCTCGGCCTTTCGCTGGTCGTGCTGATGCTGATTCTGCTCATCAACAAGTTCGCGAGAGGTTTCGTCGCGAATATCTCGGTGCTGCTCGGCATCGTCGCGGGTTTCGTGATCGCGCTCGCGCTCGGCCGCGTCAACATGGACGGCGTGACGCACGCACCGTGGGTCGGCTTCGTGATGCCGTTCCACTTCGGTCTGCCGCATTTCGATCCGCTCTCCATCGCGACGATGGTCACCGTGATGTTCGTCACTTTCATCGAATCGACCGGCATGTTCCTCGCGGTCGGCGACATGGTCGATCGTCCGGTCGATCAGAAGACGCTGGTGCGCGGCTTGCGCGTCGACGGCCTCGGCACGCTGATCGGCGGCATCTTCAACTCGTTTCCGCACACCTCGTTCTCGCAGAACGTCGGGCTGATCGGCGTGACCGGCGTGAAGAGCCGCTTTGTCTGCGCGATGGGCGGCGTGATCCTCGTGCTGCTCGGCCTGTTTCCGAAGATGGCGCAAGTGGTCGCCTCGGTGCCCGCCTTCGTGCTCGGCGGCGCCGGCATCGTGATGTTCGGGATGGTCGCGGCGAACGGCATCAAGGTGCTGTCGAAGGTCGACTTCGTGAAGAACCACCACAATCTGTTCATCGTCGCGGTGAGTATCGGTCTGGGTCTGGTGCCGGTGGTATCGCCGCACTTCTTCTCGAAACTGCCGCCTGCGCTGTCGCCGCTTCTGCATAGCGGGATTCTGCTGGCGTCGGTGTCGGCGGTCGTGCTGAATCTGATCTTCAACGGCGTGAAGAGCGAGAAGAAGGCGCAATGCGAAATTCGCAAGGCCGGCCACGATTTCGACGGGCGCGGCGGCAACGAGCCGCAACGCGACGACGAGATGCTGCGTGCCGTGGATCTGCACTGAATCTTCGAGAGCAGTGCAAGCGCAGCGCGACTGGCCGGAATCGCCCGCGGCTCGCTGCGGACAAGTAGAAAAAACGCCACGGCATGCCGTGGCGTTTTTTTATCACTGGCTGCGCAAGACGGTTTACCGAAACAGAAACCCGCCCCGCGCTCACTGCTACAAACCTTAACCCGCCGTGGCCGCCGAAGCCGCCGCCGGCGCGCTCGCCGCACCGTAATCCACCGGTGCGTCGGCCGGACGCGGCTGCTCGCCGTTGCGTTCGATCCAGCCGCCGCCGAGTGCCTGATACAGCGTGACCAGGTTCTGCAGACGTTCCATCCGCGCGGTAACCAGCAACTGCTGCGCCGAATACAGACTGGTCTGCGCGGTCAGGACCGACAGATAGCTGTCGACACCGTTCGTATACCGCAGATTCGACAGATCCAGCCGGCGCTGTTCAGCGAACGTATTGCGCTCCAACGCCTGTATCTGCTGATCGTACGTGCCGCGTGCCGCCAGTCCGTCCGCCACTTCACGGAAGGCCGTCTGGATCGCCTTTTCATACGTCGCGATCTGGATGTTCTTCTGCACGTTGGCGAGATCGAGGTTGGCCTTGTTCTCGCCGCCTTCGAAGATCGGCAAGGTAATCGACGGCGCGAAACTCCATGCCGCCGAACCCGGCTTGAACAGACCGCCCAGTGTCGGACTCAGCGTACCGAAACTGCCGGTCAGCGAGACCTTCGGGAAGAACGCCGCGCGCGCCGCGCCGATGTTCGCGTTGGCCGCGAGCAGATTCTCCTCGGCCTCCATGATGTCCGGACGACGCGTCAGCAGATCGGACGGCAGACCCGCCGGAATATCCGTGAGGAGATTCTGGTTGTCGAGCGGCATGCCCGGCGGAAGGTCGGCCGGCAGCGGCTCGCCGAGCAGCAACGTCAGCGAGTTCTCCGCCTGCGCCCGCAGCCGAGCCTGCGACTGCAGGTTGGCCAAAGCCTGTTCGACCACGGTCTGCGACTGGCGCAAATCGAGTTCGGAGCCGGTGCCGTTGTCGAACTGCAGCTTGGTGATCCGATACGACTCCTGCGCGGTCTTCAGCGTGCCCTGCGTGACCTTCAGCAGATCGTCGAGTTCGAGCACCGTCAGGTACTGATTCGCGATCTGCGACACCAGCGAAATTTCCGCCGCCTTGCGCGCCTGCGCCGTGGACAGATACTGCGCCAGCGCCTGGTCCTTCAGGCTCTGAATCCGCCCGAAGAAGTCGATCTCCCACGAGGCGTTCAGACCCACCGAATACGAGTTCGAGATCGTATTGCCGAAGACCGACAGATCTTTCGGCGTGCGCTGCTTGGTTTGCGACGCCGCCGCGTCCAACGTCGGGAACAGTGCCGCGCGCGTGACCCGGTACTGCGCCTGCGATGCCTGGATATTCAGCACCGACACGCGCAGATCGCGGTTGTTCTTCAGCGCGATTTCGATCAGCCGCTGCAGGCGCGGATCGACAAAGAAATCGCGCCAGCCGATGTCGGCGGCAGCCTGGCCGTTCGCGCTGCGCGCCGCGCCGGACTGGCCTGTCTGACCCGGCTGGGTCGCGCCCGGCTGCGTGTCGTACACACCGCCGGTCGGAAAGGTTCCCGACACGGGCGCGGCCGGGCGCTCGTACTTCGGCGCCATCGTGCAACCCGCGGCGAGGAACGCGACCGCTACTGCAATCAAAGAGTGTTTTTGCATCTCAATGTCCGTCCTTGCCCGAGCCTTCATCAGTCGACCCGCCAGCCGACCCGCCACCTTGCGGATCATGCGGATGGTGCTGGTTGTAGTGTGCGAGCGCCTCATCCGGATCTTCCTTCTCGCCGCCGAACTTCGCGCGAATCACGACGAAGAACATCGGGATCATGAAAATCGCGAGGAAGGTCGCCGTCAACATGCCGCCGATCACGCCGGTGCCGATCGCGTGCTGACTCGCCGAACCCGCGCCGTTACTGATCGCGAGCGGCATCACACCGAGAATGAACGCGAGCGAGGTCATCAGAATCGGACGCAGCCGCAGACGCGCTGCTTCCAGCGCGGCCTCGATCGGCCCCATGCCTTCACCCTGCTGCAGCTCGCGGGCAAATTCCACGATCAGAATCGCGTTCTTCGCCGACAAGCCCACCGTGGTCAACAAACCCACCTGGAAGAACACGTCGTTCTCGAGCCCGCGCAGCGTAGCGGCCAGCAGTGCGCCGATCACGCCGAGCGGCACCACCATGATCACCGAGAACGGGATCGACCAGCTTTCATACAGCGCCGCGAGACACAGGAACACCACGAGGATCGAGATGCCGTACAGAATCGGCGCCTGCGAACCGAACTGGCGTTCCTGCAACGACAGGCCCGTCCATTCGTAGCCGACACCCGCCGGCAGCTTCGCCACGAGGGCTTCCATGGCCGTCATCGCCTGACCGGTCGACTTGCCCGGCGCCGCCGCGCCCTGGATTTCCACCGCGGAAATACCGTTGTAGCGCTCGAGCTTCGGCGAACCGTAGCCCCACGAGCCGCTCGCGAACGACGAGAACGGCACCATGCCACCCGCGGTATTGCGCACGTACCAGGCGTTCAGGTCTTCCGGCTTCATGCGGAACGGTGCGTCGCCCTGCAGATACACCTTCTTGATCCGGCCGTCGGTATCGAGGAAGTTGTTCACGTACTGCGAGGCCCACGCGATCGAGAACGTCTGGTCGATCGCGGACAGCGACACGCCGAGCGCCGAAGCCTTCTCGTGGTCGATGTTCACCTTGAACTGCGGCGTATCGTTCAGGCCGTTCGGACGCACCTGAGCCAGCGTCGGATCTTTCGCCGCCATGCCCAGCAGCATGTTGCGTGCTTCCATCAGCTTCTCGTGACCGACGCCCGCGCGATCCTGCAATTCGAAGTCGAAGCCCGCGGCGGTGCCGAGTTCAGGAATCGACGGCGGATTCACCGGATACACCAGCGCGTTCTTGTAGCTGCCGAAGTGCATGAAGAGACGGCCCACCAGCGCCTGGACCTTTTGGTCCGAGTGCTGACGCTGCGAGTAGTCCTTCATCCGCACGAACACGAGACCCGCGTTCTGGCCGCGGCCGGCAAAGCTGAAGCCGTTCACCGTGAAGGTCGATTCGACGATCGCCTTCTCGCTGTTGAGCAGGTAGTCGGACACGTCCTTCAGCGCGCGTGCCGTGGTTTCCTGGGTCGAGCCCGACGGCGTTTGCACCAGCACGAACATCGTGCCCTGGTCTTCGTCAGGCAGGAACGACTTCGGCAACTTCACGAACAGCAGCCCCACCGCGAAGATCACCACCATATAGATGATGAGCCAGCGGCCCGAGCGCTTGATCACGTGGTGCACGCCCGAGTGATACTTGTCGCGGCTCCTGTCGAAGGTACGGTTGAACCAGCCGAAGAAGCCCTTCTTCTCTTCGTGATGCCCTTGCGGAATCGGCTTGAGGATCGTCGCGCACAGCGCCGGCGTCAGAATCAACGCGACCATCACGGAGAGCACCATCGCCGCCACGATCGTCAGCGAGAACTGCCGGTAGATGGCGCCGACCGAGCCGCCCGAGAACGCCACCGGTACGAACACCGCCGACAGCACGAGCGCGACGCCGACCAGCGCGCCGGTAATCTGGTCCATCGCCTTGCGGGTGGCGTCGCGAGGCGACAAGCCCTCCTCCGCCATCACCCGCTCGACGTTTTCCACCACCACGATCGCATCGTCCACCAGCAAGCCGATCGCCAGCACGAGCCCGAACATGGACAGCGTGTTGATCGAGAAGCCCACCAGTCCCATGATCGCGAACGTGCCGAGCAGCACCACCGGCACGGCGATCGTCGGGATCAGCGTGGCGCGCAGGTTCTGCAGGAACAGGTACATGACCAGGAACACCAGCACGATACCTTCGAGCAGCGTCTTGACCACTTCCTCGATCGACAGGCGCACGAACGGCGTGGTGTCGTACGGGTACTGCACGACCAGACCGTGCGGGAAGTACTTCGACAGTTCGGCGACCTTCGCGCGCACTGCCTTGGCCGTAGCCAGCGCATTCGCGCCGGTGGCGAGCTGAATACCGAAGCCGGCTGTCGGCTGACCGTTGTACTTGGTGTCGAAGTTGTAGTTTTCGCCACCGAGTTCGACGCGCCCCACGTCCTTGATGCGGACTTGCGAGCCGTCCGCATTCACCTTCAGCAGCACGTTGCCGAACTGTTCAGGCGTATTCAGCAGCGTGGCTTCCGTAATGGTGGCTTGCAACACCTGACCCGGCACCGACGGCGTGCCGCCGAGCGAGCCGCCCGCGACCTGCACGTTCTGCGCGGTCAACGCGGTCTCCACGTCCACGGGCGTCAAGCCGAAGTTGGTCAGCTTGTTCGCATCGAGCCAGATCCGCATCGCGTACTGCGAGCCGAACAGCGTCACCGTGCCCACGCCGTCGATACGGCTGACCGGATCCTGAATGTTCGACGCGACGTAGTTCGCCAGGTCGTACTTGTTCATGCTGCCGTCTTCGGACACGAACGCCATCACCAGCAGGAAGCTGCTGCTTGACTTCGTGACCTTGGTGCCCAACTGCTGCACGGCTTGCGGCAACAGCGGCGTGGCGAGCTGCAGCTTGTTCTGCACCTGCACCTGCGCGATGTCGGGGTTGGTGCCGGCCGCGAACGTCAGCGTGATGGTTGCCGTACCCGAATCGTCCGAGGTGGACGACAGATACAGCAAGTGGTCGAGACCACTCATCTGCTGCTCGATCACCTGCGTGACCGTGTTTTCCACCGTCTTCGCCGAGGCGCCCGGGTACGTTGCGCTGATCTGCACGGCCGGCGGCGCGATGGTCGGGTATTGCGCGATCGGCAACGTGAACACCGACGCGATACCCGCGAGCATCAGAATAATGGCGATCACCCATGCAAAAATCGGGCGATCAATAAAGAACTTTGCCATGAGGCGGGCTCCCTGTTATTACGCGCCCGATGCAGCAGAGGCAGGTTGAGCCGTCTGGGCAGCACCGCTGGCGGCCGGCGCACTCTGAGCTGAGGCGTCGGAAGCGGGTGTGGCGGGAAGTTGTGCGGCGATGGCCTTGACCTGCGCGCCAGGGCGCACCTTGTCGGTGCCCTGGACGATGACGCGGTCGCCCGGGTTCAGGCCGCTGTCGACCACCCAGCTCGAACCGTACGTACCCGAGGTGACGAGCTGACGCAATGCGACCTTGTTGTCCTGGCCGACGACCAGCGCGGTCGGCTGACCCTTCTGGTCATGCGTCACGCCGACTTGCGGCACGACGAGCGCGTGTTCGTTGACGCCTTCCTCGATCTTCGCGCGCACGAACATGCCCGGCAGCAGCACTTTGTCCGTGTTCTTGAAGATCGCGCGCACCGTGACCGAACCGGTGCCCTGGTCGACCGTCACGTCGGTGAACTGCAGCTTGCCCTTCTCCGAATAGGTGCGGCCGTCCTCGAGGATCAGCGACACCTTGGCGGCATCCGGGCCGCTCGTCTTCAGACGCCCTTCCTGCATGTCGCGGCGCAGCTTCAGACCGTCGAGGCTCGACTGCGTCAGGTCCACGTAGACCGGATCGAGTTGCTGGACCGTTGCCATCAGCGTGGCGGCGCTCGCCTGCACATAGGCGCCCGGCGTGACTTGCGACACGCCGATCTGGCCGGTCACCGGCGAGGTCACATCCGTATAGCCGAGGTTGATCTGCGCCGTGTCGACCGCTGCCTTGCCCGCGGCGACGTCGGCCGCGGCCTGGCCTTGCGCGGCCACCGCGTTGTCGTAGTCCTGCTTGCTGACCGCGTTGGCGGCAACCAGCACCTTGTAGCGGTTGGCCTGCGCGGTGGTGGACGCGAGGTTGGCCTGCGCCTTTGCCAGCGTTGCCTTCGCGTTGTTCAACGTCGCGATGTACGGCGCCGGATCGATCTTGTACAGACGCTGACCCGCTTTGACCTGGCTGCCTTCCGTGAACTCGCGGCGCAGCACGATGCCGTCGACCCGCGCGCGCACTTGCGCGACGAGGAAGGCACTGGTGCGGCCGGGCAATTCGGTGACGACGGGCACGGCCGTCGGCTGGACGGTGACGACCCCGACTTCGGGCGTTTGTGGCGGCGGGGCAGATTGTTTTGGTCCGCACGCTGCCAGCAATACGGCAGCCGTCGCGGCACTGATTAAGCGGAATGGAATCCGTTCGACGCGCATGGAGCGACCTCTGTCAAAGACTGAGAATGAAAAAGTGCGCGCATCCCTACCCCGGGGACGACAGCGCACACATGCGTCTCGCGACGCCTGACCGGAAGCCCATGGATGCAAAACGAACCTGCAGGGCTGCCTGAGCGAAATGCGCCATACCGGGCAAATGCCGCACGAAGCCGCCCGTGAAAGCGCGGCGCAAAAGTGTTTTGAAAGGCAACAGTGACGGATATTAACCGGTCGTCACGGCTTGGGCTATCCGATCGTGGGGTGCTATTATATATACATTCACGAATGCATGTAAAAGTACGTTTCCCTTTTTGCAGGCAGGGGACCTGCAAGATCGGTTCAAAATTTGCTTGGCAGCAGACGAATTGTCACCGGGCGTACTTCAAAGCGCTCGGGAAAACCCCATGATTACGGCAGGTTATACCGTATGGTCAGAAGAACCAAGGAAGAGGCGCTGGAGACGCGCAGCAGCATTCTCGACGCGGCCGAACGGGTCTTTTTCGAGAAGGGCGTGTCGCGCACTTCGCTCGCCGACATCGCGCAGGCGGCCGGCGTCACGCGCGGGGCGATCTACTGGCACTTCGCGCACAAAAGCGATCTCTTTACCGAAATGTTCGACCGCGTGCTGCTGCCGCTCGACGAACTCAAAGCCGCCTCGCAAGACCCCAATGAACCCGACCCGCTCGGGCGCCTGCTGGAAATCTGCACGGTGTGTCTGCGCGACACCGCGAACGATCCGCGGCGCCGGCGCGTGTTCGACATCCTGTTTCTCAAGTGCGAACTGGTCGAGGAAATGGGCCCGGTGATGATCCGCTAGCAGACCACCATGCGTGACGGGCTCAACAGCATCGAAGGCGGCCTGCGCAATGCAATCTCCAAAGGGCAGTTGCCGGCGGACCTCGATACGAAGATGGCGGCGTCGATGGTGCATGCGTTCGTCGGCGGCTCGCTGCGCGACATGCTGCTTTTGCCGGATGCCACGGATTTCGGCAAGCACGCGGAGCAGATGGTCGAGAGCATGTTCGACGCGCTGCGGCTGAGCCCGGCGTTGCGCAAGGGATATGCACAGCGGCTATCCGGCAAGCCGGCCATCTAGTTGTGCCATCGCCTTACGCGGCAGCCCGGCTGGCGCGCGCCTTCTGATTCGACGCATAAATATTGCCGCGCTCGAGCGGCGTTTTGCTCTTCACCGCGGCGATCCACTCGTCGGTACTCGCCACCGCCGCGAAGCGCGACTGCAGCACCACGCTGAATACCCGGTGGATGTCCTGCGCGCTGGCAAAACCCGCGCTGTTCTCATACGGCACCGAACCGGTCGCGTCGTGCAGGAATTCGACGGCCAGCCCCGCATGAACCGCATGGTTGACGGTCGACGCGTCGCAGTTGTGGGTCATGTAGCCGGCCACCGTCAGCGTATCGATCCGCTGCGTGGCGAGCCAGTCGGCCAGATCCGTTCCGGTGAACGCGCTCGGCAGCGACTTTTCCACATAGTGATCGTGAGCGCGCGAGCTCACCACCGGATGCAGTTCCGCGCCCGCACTGCCGCGCGCGAACAGCGGCGAGCTGGCCGGCGCGAAGTTCTGCACGACCACCACCGGCACGCCGGCGGCCCGCGCCGCATCCATCGCGCGTCCGATGTTGGCGAGCGAGTTTTGCACGTCCGGGTATTCGATCGGCAGATCGCCGCTCACGTATTCGTTCTGCACGTCGATGACGATCAGCGCGCGGCGCGGTGTGGTCATGGCAAGACTCCTTCCTGTTCGATAGGTGTGATGGCCCGCTTCTGCCTCGGCTCGTTGCCGGCCTTGAACAAGCGTTGCGCGAGCAGCGGCGATGACCGCATTGTTCGCCCGCCACCGTTTTCCCGACAGCGACCCGAACGACATTAGTCGCTAGAATCGGGCCATCTTTGAATTCACGAGGTGACGGATGGCTACACCGGCTCTCTCTGCCACGGCGCGTGACGGCGCGTCCCGCCATGTCGTCGCGGTGATCGCGTTCGACCGCATCAGTCCGTTCCATCTTTCGGTGCCGTGCGTCGTATTCGGCGAGGAGCGCAGCGGCGGCGGCTTGCCCGACTTCGACTTCCGCGTCTGCGCCGCCGAAAGCGGCGCGCTGACCACCACCGCCGGCTTCACGATCGCCGTCACGCACGGACTGGAAGCGCTCGCCGACGCGCACACGATCATCGTGCCGAGCTGGCGCGACCCGGACGAGCCGCCGCCCGCCGCGCTGCTCCACGCACTGCGCGCCGCCCACGCGCGCGGCGCGCAACTGGTCGGGCTATGTCTGGGCGCATTCGTGCTGGCCGCCGCCGGCATCCTCGACGACCGGCCGGCCTCGACTCACTGGGCGTGGGCCGACGACTTCGCGCGCCGCTATCCGCGCGTGCGGCTCGATCCGGACGTGCTCTACGTCGACGACGGCAACGTGCTCACTTCGGCGGGCACGGCGGCCGGTCTCGACTGCTGTCTGCACGTGCTGCGCAAGATGTGCGGCGCGCGGGCGGCGAACTACGTGGCGCGCCGGCTGGTGGTGCCGCCGCACCGGCAAGGCGGCCAGGCGCAATACGTTCAGCAGCCGATGCCGCCGAACCTGCGCGGCGACCGGCTCTCAGGCTTGCTCGATTGGGTCAGCGGGAATCTGGACGCGCCGCATACGCTCGACACGCTCGCCGAACGCGCATTGATGAGCCGCCGCACCTTCACGCGGCGCTTCCGGCTCGCCACCGGCGCGACCGTCGGCGCATGGTTGCTGGCGCAGCGGCTCGCTCGCGCGCAGCAGTTGCTCGAGAGCACCGACGAATCGGTGGAAAGGATCGCGGCAATCGCGGGCTTCGGCTCGACGGCTTCGCTACGGCAACATTTCGCGCAGGCGTTTCGCACGTCGCCGTCCGCATGGCGGCGGGAGTTTCGCGGGGTTTGAGCGAGAATGTCGGACGCGTGCCAGTATGTTTGACTGCTCGCAAAAGGGCGCACGCGGGGCGCACGCGAGCATCGGTGGAAGTGGATGAAAGCGCTCAACGGCAACGCCCGTGCTGGGCGCCAACGGCGTTTCGTTGTGACTCACCGGGATTTCGTAGTCGCGCCGGCGCGACAGCCGCGCCATTCGCCGTGGGTCGCGCCCGAACGAGGGAAGGCCAAGCCAACCGATCAATGCTCGCTAATCCACCGCGCGACATACAGCAGCAGCGCCACCAGAAAAATCATCACCGCCCAGGCCCAGTTCGGGACCGCGTGCGGACTGGGCTCGGGATGCGAGACCCCATGCGACACACTGTGCGACGCCCCATGCGCCGCGCCCGCCGCCCGTCCGGTCAGCGTATTGCCGTGATCGGCGCGCGTTCGCCGCGCCACGCTGCCGAGCGTGATCGGCCGCAGGAACACATGCTGACGGCGCACCGCCGAGCCACGCGCGCGGTTCGGCCCTTGTCCGTGTTTGGCCCGCACGACCGCGGCGAATTCTTCGAAAAAATCATCGGCAAGCTGGTGCAGCGCATTTTCCAACTGACGCGTCGGCAATTCGGCAAGCGGTCCGGACGAGGTTGCCCAGATCGTGTAATCGATCCGCGTGCCGCGCTCCTTGCCGGCGCCGTGCGCGCCGTCTTCACTGCGCAAGCGCACTTCGATCTGTCCGCGCAACGAGCCGATGCCTTCGGCTCGCGCCTTGAAGTTGATGGTGCGGCGCTGGGCATCCGCCGGTCCGGAATCCTGGCCGGCCACGTGGGCGCGCGCTTCGTAACGCGCGCGCAGCGGGCCGAGCGGCACGGTCATGGTCAGCGCGTATTCGCCGTGGGCGAAGCGCGTGAACGACTCGCAGTTATCGAGGCTGGCACGCAACAAGGCGAGATCCTGCAACGCGTCCCAGACATCGGACGGCGCAAGCGGAATCCGTAACGCGTCGTTCACTTCCATGGCAGCCTCCGCGATGAACGCGCGACAGCGGGATCAGGACGTCTGATCGATGCGGTCGACGCGCGATGCGTAAAACGCGAGATACCCTTTAATGCGCATGACCTGCTCGAGCGGCGTCTCATAGCTCCACACCGCGTTTTCGATCAGGCCGTCTTCCGTGCGCAGATGAAAGTACGACGCCTCGCCCTTGAACGGGCAGTGCGTTGTGTGCACCGAGCGTTCGAGCCGCGCCATGTTCACGTCTTCGCGCGGAAAATAGAACACGTCCGGCAAACCCGTTTCCATGAGTGTTAGCCCTGAGTGCGTATCGGCCATGGTCACGCCGCCGTGTATCACCCGCACCCGGTGGTTGTTGCCGGTGATCGCGATGGTGTGCCCGCCCGTTCTGTCGGCGGGGCTTCCGTGAGGTGTCAAGGCATCGCTCATGTCTCGGCTCCGTGAGGTGTGCGGTCGTATGCGGTGTGCGGTCGCGCAAACAGTAAAGCCACGGGGGCGCCCCGTGGCTTCATTATCGGCCAAACTCTGGCCGATTGCGCAGTGTTCCTCGCGGTGTTCCTGTATGGCGCGCGGCCGTTGCAGTGGCGCCGCCCGGCAAAACGAAGCACTTACTGGGTATTCCAGTAGAAGGCGGTCTTCGCGGTGCCCTTGGCCGGCACCGTCACCGCCTTCGACTGGTCGCGATCCTTGTATTGCGCATGCACCGTGTAGCGGCCCGGGCGCAGCTTGACCAGCATGTACGGCCCGCGCGACGTGGTGTCCAGCACCTCGCCGTTGTGCGCATCGACCACCCGCACGTGGACGTCCGCAAGAAACTCCGCGGTGGGGCCGGTAAAGCGCAGCGACAGCGGCCACTGGCTTTGCGCCGCCTGCAACGCCTTGGATTCGTCGAGACCGACGCCGCCGGACACGAACGAAACGTCGCCCTGTTGCTGAACTTGCGGCAGCCCGCCACCGTTGGCGTTGCCCGCGCTGCTGTCGTCGGTGGTGGTGCCGCCGGTTACCTCGCTCGCCTGCTGTGCATACGCGCCGCCCGCCAGACCGAGCGTGAGCGCCGCGCATACCGCGGCGGCTACGATCCTTCGCTGATTGCGTTGGGTTTTCATCGGTTCGCTCCTCGTTAAGGTCCTTGTCGTCCGGTGTGCCCCGAACGGCCCCCGGATCAAGGCAGATGCAACCTGCGTGCCAAGCTGCGGATCGCGCCGTCTGGAAACCGCTGCGACGCCGCGCCGGGTGGCGCGAAGCGCCCTTCCTCACCGCTGTTGAACACGCGAAAAAAAGCCGGTCCACAAGCAGTATGTGCAAGGACCGGCAAGCGTTACTTCTTCAAATTCCTGAGCAGACCGGCTCAAACGCCGGCTGGAGCCGCAGACCGGCATCGGCTCGCCGACCCGCCCCAAGCCCGGTTATCAGCCGAGATCGACCGGCACGAAGATCTGCGCGTTGTCGCGCTGGATCAGCAACGCGATGCTGTTGCCGGCGCCGGCGATCATCTGCTTGAGTTGATCGACGCTCGTCACCGGCCGGCCGTTGACCGCCAGGATCACGTCGCCCGGCTGAATGCCGGCGCTTTCGGCCGCGCCGCCCGATTGCTGCACCAGCAGACCGTGCGACACCGACGCGCCGCTCTTCTCCTGCGGCGTCAGCGGCCGCACGGCCACGCCGAGCCGGCCTTGCAGCTGAGTCGGCTGATCGGCCTTGTCCGACGCGGTCTTCGTATCCGACAACGAGCCGATCGTCACCTTCAGATCCTTGGCGGCCTTGTCGCGCCACACCTGCACCGTGGCCGAGCTGCCCGGCGCGAGACCCGCGACCTGCGACGGCAGATCCGCCGAGTCGCCGACCGGTTCGCCGTTCACCGACAGGATCACGTCGCCCGGCTGCAAACCGGCCTTGCCCGCCGGGCCGCCCGGATCGACCGAGCTGACAAGCGCGCCTTGCGGCTTCTGCATGCCGAACGAGTCGGCGAGCGTCTGGTTCATGCCCTGCACCGCGACGCCGAGACGTCCGCGGCTCACGTGGCCGGTCTTGACGATGTCGTCCTTGACCTTGATCGCCTCATTGATCGGGATAGCGAACGAAAGGCCCTGGAAGCCGCCGGTCTGCGAATAGATCATCGAGTTGATGCCGATCACTTCGCCTTGCAGATTGAAAAGCGGTCCGCCCGAATTGCCCGGATTCACCGGCACGTCGGTCTGGATGAACGGCGTGTAGTTTTCGTTCGGCAGCGAGCGCGACTTCGCGCTGATGATGCCCGAGGTCACCGTATTGTCGAAACCGTAAGGCGAACCGATCGCGACCACCCACTGGCCCACCTTGCTCTGGCGCGGATCGCCGATCTTCACGGTCGGCAGATTGCTCGCGTCGATCTTCAGCACGGCGACGTCGGATTGCTTGTCGGCGCCGATCACTTTGGCGCGGAATTCGCGCTTGTCGGTAAGCTTCACCGTGACGACATTGGCGCCGTCCACCACATGCGCGTTGGTCAGGATATAGCCGTCATTGCCGACAATGAATCCCGAGCCCAGGCTCGCGCTCGGCTGATCGGGCGCATCGCCGCCGTCGCCGCCTTGCATGCCCGGCATGCCGCCGAAGAAGTGCTTGTAGAACTGATAGAAGGGATCGCTCGGATCGATCGGCAACTGGTTGCCGCCATTGCCGCCGCCGTTGCCGCGCAATGCCGCCTGCTTCACGACATGCTTCGCGCTGATGTTGACGACGGCCGGACCGTAGGTTTCGACCAGACCCGAGAAGTCGGGAATGCCGGTTTTGGCGGCGGCTTCCGCAGGCATCATCGCGGCTTGCGCCGGCGTGATCACCTGCGGCGCGGGCACGTCGCGATGGCCCGCCACGTAGCCGGCGGAGAGCGCCACGGCGACAGCGACTGCAACAGCGCCGCGGGACAAGGTTTTCGCGTTCATCGTGTACTCCTGACTGGGAGAAAGAGGCTTGGGGATGTCACGAAGCGTACGTGGCATCGCTTAAAAGAGTCTTAAGCAGCGACAGACCGCCTGAATCCCGTCGATGAGGCCTCGTTAAGCCTCGTTTAAGCCTCTTTGCGAACAGAAAGCCCCATCTTCAGAAACGCACGGTGACCTGCAAACCGCCCGCCGGCGATTCGTCGAGCGACACGGCCGCATGATGCTGGGTGGCGATGCGGCGCACGATCGCAAGACCCAGGCCGCTGCCGGCCACGTCGGTGCGCGTACGATCCGCGCCGGCGCCGACACGGTAAAACCGGTCGAACACACGATCGCGCTCGTTCGGTTCGATCCCCGGCCCGCTGTCGGCGATCCGCACCACCGGATGTCCGTCTTCCACATGCAGGCCGACATCCACGCGCCCGCCCGGCGGCGTGTACTTGGTTGCGTTGTCCACGAGGTTGTTGAACATCACGCGCAGCGCGTCGGCGTCGCCGATCACCGTGGCGGGCTCGCTCGCCTCGATGCCGAGATCGACGCCGCGATTCTGCGCAAGCGGCGCGTAAGCCACCACGCAATCCTGCAGCAGCGCGCGCAGATCGATCGCGCTGGTGGCGGCGAGGCCGTCCGGTTCGGAACGCGCGAGCGCCAGCAATTGCTCCGCGAGGCGCGTGGCGCGCGTCACGCCCGTTTGCAGATCGGCAAGCGCTTCGCCGCGGGCGGCATCGTCTTTCGCGCGCGCCACCAGTTGCGATTGAATCTGCACGGCGGCGAGCGGCGTGCGGAGTTCATGCGCGGCGTCGGCGACGAACGCTTTCTGAATGTCGAGCGCGGTGGCGAGCCGTTCGAGCAGGCCGTTCAACGCGCGCACAAGGGGCTGCACTTCGAGCGGCAAGCGCTGATCAGGCAACGGCTCGAGCGCCTCGGGGTGGCGCGTGTCGAGCGCGCTGGTCACGCGCCGCAAGGGCCGCAGTCCGCGCCCGACGATCACCCACACCGCCACGCCCAGCAACGGCAGCAGCACGATCAACGGCCACAGCGTGCGCAGCGCGACATCGGCCGCGAGCCGGTTGCGCACGGATACCGGCTGCGCCAGTTGCACGACGTTATCGCCGACGATCGCGCCATACACGCGCCAGTCGCCGCGATCCGTGTGTTCGGTTGAAAAACCGAGTTCGG
>DASPZL010000537.1:0-3236 GCA_035636295.1 Paraburkholderia sp. | reverse complement strand
AGGACTTCATCACAATCGAAGGTGCGACGCATGGCATCGGCCCGTGCACGGCTTGCACCGGCGGACCTTATCCGAACGTCGTCAAAAATTTCTATAACTACGTCGCGCAGTGGATCAAAGACCGATTTGGGACATGAGAGTACGCTTTGCTTCCGGAAGGCATGAACATTCTACCGTCGTTGAGGAGGATTAAAATGTTCAGAAGTTCGGTCACGTTGTTCAGCGTGCTTCTGATGACTACGGTGTTCAATCTCATCGGGTATTCAAGCGATGCTGGTGCAATCACAACGACAGTCGTGTGCAATACCGCTGCTAGCTGTACAACTGCCAGTTTGAATCTCAACGCCGCCACTTTGCGCAGGCCCGATAACGATGCGCTCGGAAGGGCACATGTCGGTATTTTCATCATGCACCCGTATTCGGGCTACGCGAATTTTCAAGGCTGCGCAGAACTGGCATCAAGGGGCTATACAACCCTCTGCGCCAACAGCGTATTTAACGGAAGCCAATACGGTTACTACGGTTACGAGCAGCACGCACCTGGCATCAAATCGGGACTGGAGTACCTCAAAAAGCTCCAAGCCACGGCAACTCTCCCGGCGATTACGAAACTGATTATTTTCGGCCACAGCGCGGGCGCGCCGCTGATGACCTTTTATCAAAATATCGCGGAGAACGGCCCCGAGACGTGCCAAGGACCGGAGAAAATAATTCCTTGCGTCGCCACCAATCTCAATGATCTGCCGAAAGCAGACGGAGTGATGCTGTTCGATGCCCACTTGGGAGATTCCTTGGCGACGTTTACCTATGTCGATCCGGCGATTCACGGCAACGAGTGCTTGCCGCGAAACCCGCAATTCGATCTGTTCAGTTCGGAAAATGGTTACGATTCGGCAACTAACGGTGCCACGTATACCAAGCAATTCGCAAAGACGTTCACGACCCATCAAGCGATACGAAACCAGGATATTCTCAACGATGCTCTGGCTCTATTGCGCGAAAAGATCAAGGCAACCGGAGACCCGACACAGCTGGGCGATGACATTCCGTTCAACGTCGTCGGTTCCACCGATGCGCGGTTGTGGCAGCCGGATACGGGTCTGCTCAAGTATACGAAAAAGCCGCATACGCTCTTAGCTCGGAACGGCACGCGACCCGTGCAGATCATTCAGTCGGTTCGAAATCCCATGGGACGCGCTGCCAACGGGCTCGACTGCAATGGGTCGACCACCATGCAGAACGTTCATATCTGGCTCGGCGCCCATGCGTTGCGCGCGACCCCGGGTCTGTACACACAGAGCGCGGACGATATCACCGGGATTGATTACGATTCATCCAACGCAACCTCGGTCAGCAACGCCAAGGGAATTACCGTACCGCTGGTTATTATTTCCAATACGGGGCACTACTTCGTGCGACCGGACGAGATTCTCTATGACAGCGCGGTTACGCACGATAAAACGATCGCGTTTGAAGAAGGCGCGGTGCACGGCGGCACGCCTTGTTTGCCTTGCGCGGCGCTCATTGATCCCACGATCACGACGCAAGCGCAGGCAAACGCCTACTGGGGCGATACGATCAAGCGGACTTTTGATTTTTATTCCGAATGGCTCGCTGCCAGATATTAATCAGCTCAGCGAAATTTCAGCTCAAAGAACTAACCGAACGTCGTTCACCGTAGAGGAGTGACCCATGCTCAAAGTGACACTTGCCCTCGCCGGCGCGTTGGCGATGGCCGCGCCGGCATTCGCCGCCGCGCCCCCGCCGCAATTCGTGCAGTTCTCGCCGAGCGCCACCAAGGGCGCGCTGTACCGGCCCGATCCGGCGAAGTTTCCGAGCCCGCATGTCGGCGTGATCGCCATGCACCGCAATTCGAACTACATGTCGCACATCAGCACGAAGGAGCTTCCCGCGCGCGGCTTCGTCGTGCTGGGCATGAATCCGCGCTGCGACAACAACGAAGCGGCGTGCGCGCCGTGGGAGAACAACGCGCTCGACGTCAAATCGGGCGTGAACTACCTGCGCAGCCAAGGCATGACGAAGGTCGTGCTGCTCGGCCACAGCGGCGGCGGTCCCACGATGTCGTTCTACCAGGCGGTCGCCGAGCAAGGCGCGGCCTTCTGCCAGCAGCCGGGCAAGCTCATCAAGTGCAGCAACGCGCTCGCCGGGTTGCCGAAGGCGGACGGCATCATCCTCATGGATGCGCATCCGGGCAACGGCATCAACGCGGTGCGAAGCCTCAGCGCCAACGTGACCAACGACCCGGCCGTCGTGAACCAGAATCGCGCGCCGAGCACCAACCGCAACCTCGATCCCTTCGACGCGAGGAATGGCTACCGGGACGGCGGCCTCACGCTGTACTCGGATTCGTTCAAGAGCCGCTACTTCGAGGCGCAGTCGGACCGGATGAACCATCTCATCGCCGAGGCGCTGTCGCGGCTGGCCGAGGTCGATGCCACCGGTGCGGGCGATGCGCCTTTCATCGTGCCGCTGGCCGATAACGCCCGGCTCGGACAGATCGACTTGAGCATCCACCACGGCACGCTATTGCCGCGCAAGCTGGTGAAGAACGACGCCAGCATCGAGAGCCGCTTCCCCGTGGAAAGCGTGCGCGTGCAGAGCCTCTCGCCGGGGGATGAGCAAGGCTTCGGCTCGACGATGTTCCTCACGGTCAAGTCGTTCCTCAGCGTGCGCGCGGTTCGCTCGAGCGATTCGATGGACGGGATCGACTGGTGCTCGAGCAACAACTCGACACTCTGCAACCTGCAGCAGATGACCGTGCCGCTGCTGGTGACGACCATGGGCGGGCACTACTTCATCCGCGACGCGGAACAGTATTTCGACATGGCGGCGAGCCCCGACAAGGATTATTACGTGATCGAAGGCGCGACCCACGGGGGCACCGAGTGCACCGCCTGTGAGACCACGCCCGGACAGTATTCCAACGCGACCAAGAACCTGTTCGATCTGATGCAGCGCTGGATCAACGCCAGGTTCTAGCGCGACCTGGAATCAAGGGGGCCGACGGATCTCCGGTCCTCGCTTCGCGCTCAGGCGTTGCCTTCCGCCGGCCGGGTGCGCTCGAACTCGAGGATCGCCCGTCTGATCGGCTCGGGCCACGGTGCCGATTTCTTCGTTTTCAGATCGGCGTTGACGTAGATGAGCTCGCCGCTCGTGATGTGCTCGGCGCCGCGCCAGATGCCGAACACGAGCTGCATCGAGGAGCGGCCGATGCG
>DASPZL010000536.1:0-4132 GCA_035636295.1 Paraburkholderia sp. | reverse complement strand
CGGTATGTGGGGACGGCGGGCAACGACGCTTTGCACGCGCCGCGAGCGCGGCTACCGCGCGCTACGTTTCCTTTCGAGTATCGCACGCCGGGTGTGCCTGCAGAATGCGAGCAAATTCATGGCTTGCCATGAACCTTACGGGACGGCTTCAGCTTGCGCCACCTGGCCGTTCGGCCAGGCTACGTGCGAATCGGCGGCGCGTTACACTCAATGCTTCGCCGCGTCGGAGCGGCTCAATAGAAGACGGAGAACGGAATGGGTTACGTGTTTGCGCCAGCGCCGGTGACGGCAGTGCCAGTCGTCGGATCGGACGATCAATTCGCGGTGCGCCGCATTTACTGCGTCGGTCGCAATTACGAGGCGCACGCACGCGAAATGGGCCATGATCCCGATCGCGAACCGCCGTTCTTCTTCGCCAAGCCCGCCGACGCCGTGCTTTATGTCGCGCCGGGCACAACGGGCGAATTTCCGTATCCCGCGCAGTCGAAGAACGTGCACTTCGAGATGGAACTCGTCGCGGCAATCGGCAAGGCAGGCAAGAACATCTCGGCGGACAACGCGCTTGATCACGTCTACGGCTACGCGCTCGGTCTCGACATGACGCGCCGCGACCTGCAGGCGGAAGCGAAAAAGCTGGGCCGTCCGTGGGACACGGCAAAGGGCTTCGACCATTCGGCGCCGCTCGGCCCGATCCATCCCGTTTCGAAAGTCGGTCACGTCGGCAAGGGCGCGATCTGGCTCACCGTCAACGGCGAGGAAAAGCAGCGTTCGGACGTGTCGCAACTGATCTGGTCCGTCGCCGAGACGATCGCGTATCTGTCGACGCTCTTTGAACTGCAACCAGGCGACCTGATTTTCACGGGCACGCCGGAAGGTGTCGGCGCGATCGTTCAAGGCGATCTGATGAAGGGTGGCGTGGACGGGCTGGGCGAGTTCAGCGTGCGCGTCGTCTGATATCGCCAGCGCCATTCAGGGGGAGTACAAGACAATGAAGCTGTACAGCTACTTTCGCAGTTCGGCGTCGTATCGCGTGCGCATCGCGCTGAACCTGAAGAACCTGCCGTACGAGTACCTGCCCGTGCATCTGTTGCGCGACGGCGGCGAGCAGTTCAAGCCCGAGTACCGCGAACTCAATCACGATGCCATCGTTCCCACGCTGGTAGACGGCGACCACGTGATCACGCAGTCGCTCGCGATCATGGAGTATCTTGAAGAGACGCATCCCGAGCCGCCGCTGCTGCCGTCGAAGCCCGTCGATCGCGCGTATGTCCGCTCGATCGTTCAGCAGCTCGCGTGTGAAATTCATCCGTTGAACAATCTGCGCGTGCTGAAGTATCTGAAGCGCACCGTGGGCGTGAACGACGAGGTGAAGGACGCCTGGTATCGCCACTGGATCAGCTCGGGCTTTGCCGCACTCGAAGAATATCTCGTCGCGGACGGCCGCGCGGGCAAGCTGTGCTTCGGCGATACGCCCACCATCGCCGATATCTGTCTCGTCCCGCAGGTGTTCAACGCGAACCGCTTCAATGTCGATATGAGTCCGTATCCGACCATCCGGCGCATCTGCGAGCACGCGAACACGCTCGATGCGTTCGCGCGCGCGGAACCCGGCGTGCAGCCTGATGCCGAGTGAAGCTCTGAAGCAATGAAAAAAGGGCGTCATGCGGATGCATGACGCCCTTTTTATTTCAACCGCTGCCAGCCCTAAAAGTTCAAGACATCAACCCAGCAACGCATCCGAAAACTCTTCGGCGCTGAACGGCTGCAAGTCTTCGACCTTTTCGCCGACGCCGATGAAGTACACCGGCACGGGACGTTGCCGCGCGATCGCCGCGAGAATGCCGCCCTTCGCCGTGCCGTCGAGCTTCGTCACGATCAGGCCAGTCAGGCCGAGCGCATCATCGAAAGCTTTCACTTGCGCGAGTGCGTTCTGACCGGTGTTGGCATCGATGACGAGCAGCACTTCATGCGGCGCGCCGTCCATCGCCTTGCCGACGACGCGCTTCACCTTGCGCAGTTCTTCCATCAGATGAAGCTGCGTCGGCAGGCGGCCAGCCGTGTCCGCCATCACCACGTTGATCTTGCGGGCGCGCGCGGCGCCGACGGCATCGAAAATCACCGCAGCGGGGTCGCCGCTTTCCTGCTGCACGACCGTCACGTTGTTGCGCTGGCCCCAGATCGCGAGCTGTTCGCGCGCGGCGGCGCGGAACGTGTCGCCCGCAGCGAGTAGCACCGACTGGTTGAAGTGCTGCATATGCTTCGCGAGCTTGCCGATGCTCGTGGTTTTGCCGGCGCCGTTGACGCCCGCGATCATCATCACGGTCGGCTGGTAATGGCCGAGCGTCAGCGACTTTTCCAACGGTTTCAGCAGATCGACCAGCAGCGTGCGCAGCGCGCCCTTGACCTGCTGCGGATCGTTCAGGCGCTCGGCGCGCACTTTCTCGCGCAGTGCTTCGAGCAGAAACTCGGTCGCGTCGACGCCCGCGTCGGACATCAGCAGCGCCGTTTCCAGTTCTTCGTACAGGTCTTCATCGATCTTCGCGCCGACGAAGATGCCCGTGATGCTCGAACTGGTTTTCGACAGGCCGCTGCGAAGGCGCGTCAGCCACGAGCGCTTTTCGGCTGCTTCGGGCACGGGCGGCGGGACGATTTCGGCGGCTTCGTCGTCCGCATCTTCGAAGTCGGCGGCGTCAGGGACGTAATTGGGATCGAATTCAGGCGCATCAGCCGAGTCCGGGACGGATTGCGAACGCGCGGCGGCGGGCGCTTCCGGCTCAGCCACGTCCTGCATGTCGACGTCGGCGCCGGAATCGGCCTGCGGCGCTTCAGGCGTGTCGTCGGGCGCCTTGGAACCCTTGAATCGTTTGAAAAAGCTGAACATGGTCTGGACTGGAGTGAGATTGCGCCGGATTCCTGCTTTGGCCCGGCAACGCGTGGCGACGAACGGCGGCGAGCCACGCGACAGTTCGGCGGCGTCCGCATGGCAGCGAATTATGCGAAGCGCTGGAAGCCGCACATTTTATCAGGCGCGTCAGGCGGCGTCGTGAGCGCCCGCACGCGTGCACTGCCGTAGTGAACTTTGGCGAAGGCGGCTGCGCGCGTGTGGTAACGTTGGCGCTCCGGCCCCCCGATCGAGGTATTTATCGACAATCGGCGGGCGCACGCTCAACACACGAATCGCATGTCCCGTACTTCCCCCTCACGCGCAAAAACCGGTGCAAAAAACGGCGCAAAAAGCGCGCCTTCCGGCCGTGGCCAACCGCACACTATCCGCATCATCGGCGGCGACTGGAAGCGTACGCCGCTGCCCGTGATCGATCTCGACGGTCTGCGGCCGACACCCGACCGCGTCCGCGAAACGCTGTTCAACTGGCTCGGCCAGCGGCTCGACGGCCAGCGCTGTCTCGATCTTTTCGCCGGCAGCGGCGCGCTTGGCTTCGAGGCCGCGTCGCGCGGCGCGGCCCGCGTACTGATGGTCGAGCGCAACGCGCGCGCGGCGGCGCAACTGCGGGCAAATCAGGCCAAGCTGGCGGCAGGCGCAATCGAAGTTGCCGAAGCCGATGGGTTACGTCTCGCCGCGAGCCTCGCGCCCGGCTCGTTCGACGTCGTGTTCCTCGATCCGCCGTTCGGCGATGATCTGCTCGACCGCGCGCTCGAACTGGCGGCGCCGCTGATCAGCGCGGATGGCTTCCTGTATGTCGAATCCGGCGAATCGCTCGATGCCGCCGGACATGCGGCGTTGGAAGGCTGGTCCGTGGTACGGCAGGGCAAGGCAGGCGCTGTCCACTTTCATTTGCTGCAGCGCGAAAATGAGGAATAATGCGCGTTCCATAACAAGCGCCGGGCGGCTTGCCGTTACGCGCGCGGTATCGTCGTCAGACGAGTCCTGCGGGGCGTGTTCCGGCACGCCTTCTAGTCTGTAGAGAGGAGAAATCCCATGGTTGTCGCCGTGTATCCGGGTACGTTCGATCCGCTCACGCGCGGTCACGAAGACCTCGTGCGTCGCGCATCGAGCATTTTCGACACGCTGGTGGTGGGTGTAGCGGATAGCCGCAACAAGCGGCCATTCTTTAACCTCGAAGAGCGGCTCGAGATTGCGAACGAAGTGCTAGGCCACTATCCGAACGTTCAG